>CAKQON010000037.1 GCA_934255515.1 uncultured Sutterella sp. | reverse complement strand
TTCCACAATGTCCAACGAAACCAACAAGCCCGAATCCTTCGCTGAGCTCTTTGAGCAGAGCCTTGCCAGCCAGGAAATGCGTCAGGGTGAAGTCATCACCGCTGAAGTCGTCCGCGTCGACTACAACTTCGTCGTCGTCAACGCCGGCCTGAAGAGCGAAGCCTACGTGCCTATCGATGAGTTCAAGGATGACCATGGCGAAGTGACCGTCAAGCCGGGCGACTTCGTCTCCGTCGCCATTGAGTCCGTCGAAAACGGCTACGGCGATACGATCCTCTCGCGTGACAAGGCCAAGCGCCTCGCCGCCTGGATGAACCTTGAGCAGGCTCTCGAATCCGGCGAACTCGTCACCGGTACGGTCACGGGCAAGGTCAAGGGTGGCCTCACCGTCATGACCAACGGCATCCGCGCCTTCCTCCCGGGTTCGCTCGTCGACACCCGTCCGGTCAAGGACACGACGCCGTACGAAGGCAAGACCTTCGAGTTCAAGGTCATCAAGCTTGACCGCAAGCGCAACAACGTTGTCGTCTCCCGCCGCGCCGTCGTCGAAGCCAACATGGGCGAAGAACGCGCCAAGCTCCTCGAGACGCTCCAGGAAGGCGCCATCGTCAAGGGCATCGTCAAGAACATCACCGACTACGGTGCGTTCGTTGACCTCGGCGGCATCGACGGCCTCCTCCACATCACCGACCTCGCCTGGCGCCGCGTCCGCCACCCGAGCGAAGTTGTTCAGGTTGGTCAGGAAATCACCGCCAAGGTTCTCAAGTTCGACAAGGAAAAGAGCCGCGTCTCCCTCGGCCTCAAGCAGCTCGGCGAAGATCCGTGGATCGGCATCAGCCGCCGCTATCCGAAGGGCACCCGCCTCTTCGGCAAGGTCACGAACATCACCGACTACGGTGCGTTCGTTGAAGTCGAAGCCGGCATCGAAGGCCTCGTGCACGTTTCCGAAATGGATTGGACGAACAAGAACGTCGATCCGCGCAAGGTTGTCCAGCTCGGCGATGAAGTCGAAGTCATGGTTCTCGACATCGACGAAGACCGCCGCCGCATCAGCCTCGGCATGAAGCAGTGCAAGCCGAATCCCTGGGATGAGTTCGCTCAGTCCCACAAGAAGGGCGATCGCGTCAAGGGCCAGATCAAGTCGATCACGGACTTCGGCGTCTTCATCGGCCTTCCGGGCGGCATTGACGGCCTCGTTCACCTCTCCGACCTCTCCTGGAACGAGTCCGGTGAAGAAGCTGTCCGCCAGTACAAGAAGGGCGACGAAGTCGAAGCCATGGTTCTCGCCATCGACACCGATCGTGAACGCATCAGCCTCGGCATCAAGCAGCTCGGCGGCGATCCGTTCGGCACGTTCGCTTCCACGCACGAGAAGGGCGCTGTCGTCAAGGGCACCGTCAAGTCGGTTGACGCCAAGGGCGCCGTGATCGACCTCGGCAACGACGTCGAAGGCTACCTCCGCGCTTCCGAGATCTCCACGGATCGCGTTGAAGACGCCACGACCGTTCTCTCCGTAGGCCAGGAAGTTGAAGCTGCCGTGATCAGCCTTGATCGCAAGAACCGCAGCATCCAGCTCTCCATCAAGGCTAAGGACGCCGCTGAAGCCCGCGTTGCGCTCGATCGCGTCAACGCCGACGCCGGCTCCGCCACGGGCACGACGAACCTTGGCGCTCTGCTCAAGGCCAAGCTCGAGCAGAAGTAATCAGAGTCAGAGGAGGCAACCATGGGTAATTCCATGACCAAATCCGAACTTCTTGCTGAGCTCTACGGACGTCTTCCGACGTTTCGCGAGCGCGACTGCATGGATTCCGCTGCCGTGATCATCAATACGATGGCCGACACGCTGGTTGAAGGCAGCCGCATCGAGATTCGCGGTTTCGGCTCCTTCGGACTGAAATATCGTCCGGAGCGCGTCGGCCGCAATCCTCAGGATGGTTCGGCAGTTGCTGTGCGCGCCCGCTACACCGTCTTCTTCAAGGCCGGCAAGGGCCTGAGGGAGCGCGTGGACAAGAGCCGCGAATCTGATGTCTGACCAATGATGATTTTCGGGAGATCCTTCATTCACTGAATGAGGATCTCTCAGAAAAACATCCTGAAAGCCGCATTCCTTTTCGAGGGAGTGCGGCTTTTCTCTTACGCGTCCGGGCGATGACGAACTGTTACGGCTGTTGCTTCTATCCGACAAAAATCACAATTAGGAGGTAATTGAAAAATCGAGAAAAATTCTCATTTACCAAAAATGCCAATCGAATAGCTCCTCCGTTCTACCTATAATGAACCTCGGTTCAATCGGCGTTCCGGTCTTGTGCAAGAAGTCCGCTACGCCAGTGCTGTGAATGCCTATGGGCATTCGTTTCAAGCCCGCCGAAGCATTTCGCCATCAGAGCACTATGCCGGCGGGCTTTTAAATGGGATTTCTGAAAATGAAAAAGACTCTTGCTGCGCTCGCCGTCCTCGGCGCGTTTGCCGGCTCCGCCATGGCTGCTGATGTGACGCTTTACGGCGCCATCGATCAGGGCCTCTCCTATACCTACAGCGACGTCAAGGGCTTCGATGGATCGAAGGTTGTTGACGGCGACAATACGTTTGAAATGACGTCCGGCATTGATACGGCCAGCAAATTCGGCCTCAAGGGCGTCGAAGATCTCGGCAACGGCTACAAGGTCGGCTTCAAGCTTGAAAACGGCGTCAGCACTGATGACGGCACGCTTGGCCAGGATGGCCGCCTCTTCGGTCGTGAAGCCGCTCTGACGGTTTACGGTCCCTTCGGTGAACTCGCTTTCGGCCGCATGGGCGGCATCGCTTCGGCGGCCGGCACGTATGATCTCCTTGGCTATGTTGATTCCTTTGACGGCGGCGACAACGCTGTCTGGGGCTTTGACGCCAGCGATCGTTACGACAACATGATCACCTATGCCACCCCGCGTGTTGCTGGTCTCCAGGGTATCGTCCAGTACTCCCTCAAGACGGACAGCAAGGCAGAACGTGCCGAAGAGAAGGAAGGTACTTCGACGGCCGAACGTTATTTCTCCGTCGGCGTGACGGGCGAATATGGCCCTGCCCAGTTTGCGGCTGGCTATGAACTCACGAAGTATTCCACGCTTGATCGCCAGAACGGCTTTAAGCCCGATGACCACAATCTCGTCTTCGTTGGCGGCAACTACGATTTCGGTGTCGCGAAGGTCTTTGCTGAAGCGCAGTACTTCTCCGGCGCACGGGCCGTGTTTGGAACGCCGAGTGAGGCTTTTGAACTTGGGACAAAGAAGATTAATGTGACGACGGAAAAGGGCTTCACCGGCTACGGTCTCCACCTCGGCACGGTTGCCCTCATCGGCGGCAATGGCGAACTTTGCGTTGGTCTCTACTACGTCGATACGACGCTCGAAGATGTTGTCGAGACAGCCGGCAAGAAGGACGTCGACGGTCAGTACTTCGGTCTCGCCGCTCGCTACGGCTACCAGCTGAGCGAACGCACCAAGATCTACGTCGGCGGCGGCTATGCTGAAGCCTCTCTCGACAAGTACGAAGCTCGCCAGACCAACGACCTTGAAGAAAAGGTTGGCAACATCTACGTCGGCCTCGCTCACACGTTCTAATCTCACCTCTCTGAGATTGATCTGATCCTAAGCCTCGGTTCCCCGGGGCCAGGATCAAAAGAACGCCAACGGCGCATTTCCAAAATGATGGAAGTGCGCCGTTTTCCTAACCGGCGTTTGAAAAATGAATTTCAGGAAGAGAAGAACGATTCTCAAAAAGTTCGGAAACTCCGGATCGCAGTAAAATTTCTCTCTTTGACTTCGTGCGGCGATATCCAATGCCGTACGCTGATTATTTCGGGGAAGCACCGCGCGATGGAATTCGACTACTGGTATCTGATCTTTGTTCCGGTTCTCTTCTTTGCCGGATGGTGGTGCCGCGGCTGGGATCAGCGGCAGCGCGGCGAAGCGGCGAAGGTGCCGGAAGTCTGTTCGCGGGGTCTCGCGCTTCTCCTGGACGGAGCTCCCGACAAAGCCATTGACGCCTTTATTGAAGTCGTCCGCGTGGACCCGGAACTAACGGAACTCGAGCGCGTGCTCGGGAACCTCCTCAGAAGCCGCGGCGAATTCGAGCGCGCGGTGAGGCTTCACCGGCATCTCTACAATCGCGCGGATCTTCCGGACGAAGAGCGTGCGCTCGCCCTGAAGGAGCTTGCGCGCGACTTCCTCTGCGCCGGGTTCTTCGATCGCGCTGAAGCAGCGTACAGGAAGCTCGCGAGCGTCCCGTCGGAGCATCTCCATGCGCTTCGCGAACTCCTGAAGATCTACGTCACCGAACACGAATGGGCGGCCGCCACGGAAACGGCGCGTCTTCTTGAAACCCAGGCCGGTGAAAATCACGCCGAGGAGATTGCTCACTTCTATTGCGAGCGCATCGACCTCGCGCTGAAGCACAAGAACCTCGAGGAAGCTCGTCTTCTTGTCACGCCCCTTCTGCGCTACCAGGATGCAACGCCCCGCGTCGACATTACGGTCGCGAAGGTGGCGATGGCCGAAGGGTCGACCCCGGAGGCAATCCGCTACTGGAAGGATGTGGTTGAGAAGAGCCCCGACTATGCGCCCCTCGTCATCGGTCACCTCGCGGACGCGCTTTCTGCGGAAGGCGATCAGGCGGGCGCTCTCGCGCTTCTCCTCGACGTAACGGAGAAGCTCGGCACTGCCGACGTCATGGAAGCAACGCTCACGCGCATCGCCGCCTGGCAGGGCGTGCCCTCGGCAGAGAAGATCGCTAGGCGCTTCCTCGAAGAGCACCCGAGCCTTTCAGCCTTCAATGCCATGATGCAGATGAAGCTCAAGGGGAACCCCGACGATGAGATGACGAAGATGATCGCCGGGCTTCTCGAACAGAATGCCCGCCGGTGGTCGCGCTACCAGTGCAGAAAGTGCGGTTTCCTCGCGTCAAGCTTCTCCTGGCACTGCCTCGGCTGCGGCGCCTGGGACAGCTTCTCCCCGCGGCGCATCGAGGACAAGAAGCGCGCGGTCTAAAAACTCGAAGAATCTCCCGCGCATTTGTTACAAAAGGGGAGAAAGCCGGTTAAGGGAATTCCTTCTCCCCATCCGTAAAATCACCATTAACGCATCCGCACGCCAAATACTGGATGCCTGCGGCGCCGCACCCTAAGAATGCTAAGAAGCGGCGCTCGTCATCTCTCACAAAAGCATTTGTGTCTCCAGAGGACGCTAAGGAAAGGAATAGAAAGCCATGTTCAAACGCATCGGCCTTTTAATACTCGCTAATCTCGCCATCTTCATCATGCTCTCCGTGATTCTCACGGTGATCCAGATGGTGTTCGGCATCAACTTCGGGACGATGAGCGGGAAGTCGCTCAATCTCGGAACGCTCTTCGTCTTTGCGATGGTGGTGGGCTTCACGGGCTCGATCATCTCGCTCCTGATGTCGAAGACGATGGCGAAGATGTCGATGGGCCTGCAGATGATCGACGTGAACAATCCTCAGACTCCGGTTGAGCGCTATCTCGTCGACGTTGTCCGCAGCGAAGCCCAGAAGGCAGGGCTCCCCATGCCAGAAGTCGGCATCTACGACGGCGAACCCAACGCTTTTGCGACGGGCGCCTCGCGCTCGAGCTCGCTCGTCGCCGTCTCGACGGGCCTTCTCAACCTTATGAACCGCGAAGAGGTTGAGGCTGTGCTCGCGCATGAACTTTCGCACGTGAAGAACGGCGACATGGTCACGATGGCGCTCCTTCAGGGCGTGATGAACACCTTCGTCGTCTTCCTCTCGCGCATCATCGGCTGGGTCGTCGACCGTCAGATCCTTCGCAATGAAGACGATGCGCCGGGCGTCGGCTACTACGTCACCTCGCTCGTGCTCGACATCTGCCTCGGCTTCCTCGCCTCGATGGTTGTTGCCGCCTTCAGCCGCTACCGCGAATTCCACGCGGACGCGGGCGCCGCGGACATCATGGGCTCCACCAGACCGATGATCAATGCGCTCCAGCGTCTCGGCGGCATTGCCCCGAACGAGCTCCCGGGCAACGTCAAGGGCTTCGGCATCTCGGGCGGTATCGGTTCGCTCTTCGCGAGCCACCCCTCGATCGAAGACCGCGTTGCGGCCCTTCGCGAGCATCGTTACACGAACGCGCAGTAATGCGCCTCTCGTCCTGACGCTTCGATAAAGCGGCAGGACAAAACAAAAAGGCTTCCCATGGATCAGGTTCCGGGGAAGCCTTTTTTGTTGCGTTCGGGCTTTTGAATTCTTCGCAGAATGAGCGAACGGTCAGTAGCTCACCGTGCACTCGAGCCCGGCTTCGCGAAGCCTTGCGGCAATGCGGTCAAGTTCTTCATGGGTTGCCTTCTCGAGGCTCTTGTCCGGCGTCTCGCGGTCGATCGTGTAGATCGTGACGAGCTTCGGGCGGATCGCCTTCACGGCGGCAAGCCACGGTCCCACGAAGCGCTCCGACGTGTTGTCGACCGACTTTCCTTCCCAGGAGCCCTTCATGAACATGGTCTGGATCATGCAGTTGCCCTCAAAGGCCTTCATCTTTTCAACGAGCCTCTCGAGGTCGTAGCGGCCCTGCGGGCGGTTCACGAGCTCGATGTATTCGAGGTTAACGGTGTCGAGCTTGAGGAGCGCATTGTCGACTCGTTGGAGGGCGGCAAAGACTTCGGGCCTGAGAATATGGAAGGCGTTCGTAAGGACGCTGATTTTTGCCTTGGGCGCAAAGCGGTCGCGAAGCTTGATCACGTCGTCAACGATCTGCGCGAATTCCGGGTGCCCTGTGGGCTCTCCGTTCCCGGCAAAGGTAATTGCATCAGGCTTCTGTCCGGCTGCGGCCATTTCAGCAAGCTTTCCCTCGAGTTCCGAGCGCACGAGCGCCCGTGAAGGCATCCTGAGATGCGGCCGGTGGGAGCCGTTGAGACCGCATTCGCAGTAAATGCAGTCGAAGGAGCAGATCTTGCCGTCCGCAGGAAGAAGGTTGATGCCGAGCGAAATGCCGAGACGCCGGGAATGGACGGGGCCGAAGATGGGGCTGGGGAAAAGAATCGTGGACATGAATTGCCCTGGAAGTTTCAGAGAGTGCTGCTGCCAAAAAAAGATTCCCCAACATAACACAAGGGGATCCCTCCGGATGACGGGTGCTTGATCCTGAGACAAAAGGAAACGGATCTCTCCGCTTAAGGAAAGATCCGTTTGAATGGAATTCTGAAGGTAATGAAGCCTCAGGGCTGAGGCTTGTGGGATTCTGCCTCAAGAATGGCGGCCCTCATCTCATCGGGACTGTGTGAATCGTCCTTCGCAAACTGCCGGCCCACCCAGAGCGCCATGATGGTGAGGCTGATGCCGGTGAGGAAGAGGCCGGTTGCCGTAGCGCCCCAGAAGCCGAAGACGCCGTAAGGGCCGCCCGCCCATTCGCCATGGAAGGCGAACTGGTAGCCGAGTCCAAGACCCACGCCCCAGAGCATGATGCCGTAGATGATCATCGGCGCCACCGTCACGCGGTAGCCTCGAAGGGCGAAGGCGGAAACGGACTGCATCGCATCGAAGACGTAGTAGAAGCACCCGAAAAGAATGAGCGACATGGCGAGCCCGTGCACCTCCGCTTCACTGGTATAGAGCCAGAGAATGAAGCTACGGAAGAGGAAGAGAAGCACGGACATCACGACGGCAATTGTCACCATGAGCTTCAGGGTGCGCTTCAGGCACTCATAGGCCACAGAGGGCCACCGGGCGCCGAGCGACTGCGCGATGAGGACCGAGGTGGCGATGCCGAGCGAGAGCGGCACCATGTAGCACATGGAAGTGAGGTTCGCAACGATCTGGTGCGCGGACATGATGTCGGGACCTAGGCGCGAGACGAAGATCGCCATCAGGGTAAAGCTCGAAACCTCAAAGAAGGTGCAGAGACCCATCGGGACGCCGATCTTGAGGAGGTTCCAGAGACGCTTCCACTCAGGCCGCACGAAGCCCGGCGCGTGCATCTTCTTATAAAACTTGTCCTTATTCCAGATCACCCAGTAGGCGATGAGGGAGAGATAAGTCAGGATGAAGAACGAGATGCCGGCGCCGCCGCCCCCGAGCGCGGGGAGGCCGAAGAGCCCGTACATGAAGACGGCGTTGAGCGGAGCCTTGAGGGCAAGCATGGCAAGCGACACCCACATCGTGACGCGCGGGCGCGATACGGCGGCATTGACCGCAATGAAGGTGCGTGCCGCCATGGAGCCGGGAAGAGCGAGCGCCGTCCAGAACATGTACTGGGTTGCCATCCGGGCAACCTCGCCCTTGGCGCCGCCGAGCTCCATCCAGAAGTCGGTCGCCATCAGAATGGGAACGCCGATGAGCGAGAAGCCGACGACGAGCCACATCGCCTGTCCGAGGTCGATGCCGATTTCGGTCATCTTGCGGGCGCCGTAGTGGTGGCCGGCAACGGGAGAAAGGCCCTGGAGGATGCCCACAAGACCCATGAGAACGGAAATGGTCGCGGCGATGCCGAGCGCAATGGCGGCGAGGTGCTCGGCGCCGAGCTGCCCACCCATGATCGTGTCGATCGTGCCGCTGCCGATGATGGCAACGTTGGCGACGAAAATCGGTCCGGCGAGACGAAGGAGCGCTTTGAACGAAATGTCGGGAGGAAGAAGATTCTGCGGCATGACGCTTTAAAAAAGAGAATTAGCGGTTGCGTCCGGGGACGAGTGTGAAGGCTTCATCGGTATGGGGGCGCGAGACGGGCGGCGTGAGCGCTTCCCGGGGAACGTCGCTTCCGCGGTAGCGAACAAGCCTGAGCTTCGCGCCTTCGCCCGCCGGCGCAAAATGGATGCCGCCATGGAGCGTGAAAACCGTGCGGATGCCGGGAGAAAGAAGGTTCCCTTCAATGAGGGGAGACTCCTCGCCCGTGAGTCGCTTCGCTTCAGAGGCAATCTGAAGCGCCGGGGCCTTGTAGGAGCGGGCAATGTCGATCGCCGGGTGCCAGAGACCGAGGAAGGTGATGGAGGTAGCCGTCATGCCGGCAGCGGAAAGCCAAGGACCGCGCCAGACGACGATCGGACGGTGGGTGAGGCGCCAGGCAACGAAGACCACCCAGATCACGCAGGCGGCAAAGCTCGTGAGCGCGCCCCCGCCGAAGGTCGGTTCAAACCCGGGCGAGAGCATTTCAATGGAATGCGCCATCTTGGGCGGGAATCCGAGCATCGACGCCAGCCAGTAGAGCCAGAGGGCGATGAGCGTCACGGAGAAGACCGAAATGGCAAACCAGTCGAGGAGATTCTCCCGCGACTGCCTGAGGGTAATGAGCCCGAAGGCGGCGAGCGTCATGAGACCCGGCACGGAAATGAGGAGAAGCAGCTCCGCAGCGCCTTCTTCCGTGAAGAGCCCCGCGCCCGCAGCGGTCAGCACCAGGGCGGCAGGAATCAGAATCTGCGAACGGTCGAGCTGCCGGCGCCAGCTGTAGAGCGCCCAGAGCGCGAGAGGCCAGGCGGGGCAGAGGAACCAGACGCTGGTCCTGAGGAGCCAGAGCACGGTGTGCGAGGAGGAGAGATCAAAGAATTCCGCCTGATGGGTTGCCCACTTTTCAAACCAGACTGCGGCCGCTTCCGGGTAAAGGAGGAACGCCGCGCACGCCCAGAGGACGACGGGGAGCGCCGTTCCCGCGAGCGCAGAAAGAATTCGCCGGTCGCGGCTTCCCGGGAACGTGCGGGCAAAAGTATGAACGATGATCGTCGCGCAGAGAAGCCAGAGTCCGGCAGTGACGGCCGACGTGAGGGCGGCAAAGCCGCAGGCGAGGCCGGAGAGGAAGGCGCCCGCAAAGGGGCGCTTCAGCGTCATCGCGATGCCGAAGAAGTTGAGCGCAGCAAAGGAAAGGAGCGCCGTTCCGGCGATAGGTTCATGCTGGCGGGCGACGATGCCGAAGGTCGCAACGAAAAGAAGGACGGCGCAGTCCGCAACCGCGCGCCCGTAGTTTCTCGGTTCCGCCTGGCCGCCAAACGCGAAGGCGACGGGCTGCGCTTCATTGCGTCTTGCGAGCCGGTAGGCGCCATACCAGAGCGAGGCCGTCGTGAGCGCAAACCAGAAGAGGCTCGCGAGCCGGTAGGCGCCGACTTCGCCCGCGAGACCCGAAAAGAGCGCGGTAAAGACGGCGGCTACCCAGCCGCTCACGGGACCCGCTGATACCGGCATTCCGGAAACTTCAGGAAGAAGCCAGGCTGAGAGGCCTTCGGATAGCATCGACCGGGAGATGCCGAAAGTTTCCGCATCGCGCAGCGTCCAGAGATCCTGCGACCAGAGGCCCGAAAGAATGAATGCGCCGAGGAGCAGAAAGAGCGCGAAGCGCGGCAGTCTGCGGGCGGCCTCCTGCGAGAGGAAGGCGGGTGTGGGACGCTGAGTGAGCATGCGGAAAGTTCCTTTTTCAGGAGATTCTGCGGGAAAGGAATGCTTTCCTTAACCGGAAGGATCCTCGAATGCGGAGGTGCGGCAGCGGGGCCGCACTTTGCGGATGGCAGGCTTCTGTTAACGCAAAGAAAAGGAGAGCCCAACAATGTGGATCTCTCCTTTTCTCTGCGTCCGCAGTAAAGCTTTCCTGAGAAAGCCTTCTGCGGATTCATCCTGCGGGAAGCGCCGGCGGCGGAGTCTCTCCGAAAGGAGGCTCCCGCCGGGGGGCGTCATCCAAATTACTTGGAGGACTTGGCGGCTTCGGCAGCGGTGTTGAGCGCCTGCTTCTTGGCGGCGAACTTCGCGCGGAACTTCTCGACGCGGCCAGCTTCGACGATGCGGGTCTGGGCGCCCGTGTAGAACGGGTGCGAGGCGGACGACGTATCGAGCTTGAAGAGCGGGTAGGTCACGCCGTCGATCACCGTGGTTTCACGCGTCTGAACGGACGACGGGATGATGAACGTCTTGTTGATCGAGAGGTCGATGAAAGCGACGGGACGGTACTCGGGATGAATATTCGGCTTCATTTTGAAGAATTTTCCTAGTTTTTTGTTGTCGGTCGCCCTGGCGGCCTTGCGCGTCTGCCTCCAATCCTGGGGAGGTCTTCTAACGGGCATGCCGGCCCACGTGCCAACTGGGAAGATCGGTAATTATCCCTAAAGCGCCGAAAGAGTGCAAGCTGAGAAGCGGAGGATTCTTTTCAGAATGACTGGGACTTCTCCTTAAGGCTCGGCGGGCGCGGATCGCCTTAAGGACGAAAAAAAGGGCGCAAACTAGAATGGAACTTCGTTTGAAAGATTTTCAGAGCGCTTTGCCCCGGGGATGATCCGTAATCCCGGCTTCCCGGCGGTAGCGCTTCCCGCACACTTCTTTAAGAGTTCACGAAAGCATCATGTCCCAGTTTGACCGCTGCGTCATCGCCACCCGCGAAAGTCCCCTTGCCATGTGGCAGGCTCTTCATGTTCAGGCGCTTCTGCGCGACCGCTATCCGGGTGCATCGGTGGAGCTCCTCGGCATGACGACCCGCGGCGACCAGATTCTCGACCGCACGCTCTCCAAGGTGGGCGGCAAGGGCCTCTTCGTGAAGGAGCTTGAGGTTGCCATGCAGAATGGCGAAGCCGACCTCGCGGTGCATTCCCTCAAGGACGTTCCGATGGAGCTTCCCGAAGGCTTTGAACTCGTTGCGGTCTCCGAACGCGAGGATCCGAGGGACGCCTTCGTCTCCCCGAAGTACGCCTCGCTCGACGAGATGCCCGAGGGCGCGCGCGTCGGTACGGCGAGCCTGCGCCGCGAGCTGATGCTGCGCATGCGCTATCCGCACCTCAAGGTTCTGCCGGTGCGCGGCAACGTGGGCACGCGCCTTCGCAAGCTCGATGAAGGCGAATACGACGCCCTCGTGATGGCGAGCGCCGGCCTGAAGCGCCTCGGGCTCTCTGAGCGCATCCGTCAGATCATCCCGGCCGAAGTGAGCCTTCCCTCGCCCGGTCAGGGCGCGCTCGGCCTTGAAATCCGTGCGGGCGACAAGAAGATGGAAGAAGCGCTTGCCTTCATCAACAGCCCTGAAACGCGCGCCTGCTGCTTTGCGGAGCGCGCCGTGTCGCGAGCGCTCGGCGGTTCCTGCCAGGTGCCGCTCGCCGCTTACGCCATCGTTGAAAACGGCGAACTGTGGCTGCGCGCCTTGGTCGGCAACCATCACATCGGCGAAGCGGTCTTCTCCGAAGCCCGCGGTCCTCTTTCTGATCCTGAAGCGCTCGCCGCGAAGGTCGTCGCCGACCTCCGCCGCCAGGGCGCCGAGGAATATCTCAAGGCCTGCCTCCAATGATCCTTTCGAATGCGCATGATGCGGCTCAGAGCCGTCCCGTCATTCTGATGCGGCCTGGCGAAGCCAACAATCGCCTGGCTGATCAGCTCGAAGCCCGGTCGGACAAGGTGTGGCGCTGGCCTGCCTTCAGGATTGAGCTCCCGCAGGAAACCGATCTCATCACGGAGCGGCTTTCGAACCTCGACGACGTTGAGATGGTGGTTCTGCCGAGCCCGGCAGCCGTGACGGCTGTCGCGCACTGGGTTCGGGAGTGGCCCGAGCACATCACACTCGCAACCGTCGGCGAAGGTACGGCCCGCGTCATCCGCGCCGCCTGGGGCGACAAGGTGAAGCTCATCTACCCCGAGGGCGATGCGGAGCATTCGGGTTCTGAAGCGCTCTGGCCCATCGTGCAGGCGCACGGCGCTCCGTCGCGCGTTCTATTCCTTCGCGGCCAGACGGGGCGCGAGTGGCTTCCCGAGCAGTTCAGAAGCATCGGGAGCGACGTCGTCGTTCTCTGCGCCTATGTGCGCATGCCGCTCGAACTTGACGCGCAGGAATTCCGCCGCCTGCAGCTCGCGGTGGCGGGGCCTTCGCCCGTCGTCTACATCACGAGCACCGATGCGGTCGACGTTCTTATGCATGCCGTGCGCCCTGTTGCGGGCGCGCGCGACTGGATCACGTCGGGCGTCGCTGTGGCGATTCATCCGCGAATCGAGAAGCGCCTGAGAGAAGCGGGCTTCTCTCAGATAGAGCTCACCTCAACCGATGACGAAACGGTGATGGCGCATATTCTGAAGCACCTCGGGCATTGATGCCGAGGCTGCGCCTCAGGTAAAAGAAAACGCCGCTTTTCCCGGAAAAACCGGAAGAGAAGCGGCGTTTTTGCTTTCAGGACGCTTTTCTTCGGGGGCGCGGCGGGAAGCCTCGCACCCGGACGGGAAGCGCCTTACTTCTTCATGGCGTCGAAGAATTCGGCGTTGGTCTTCGTGGCCTTCAGCTTGTCGAGAAGGAATTCCATCGCCTCGAGTTCGTCCATGTCGTAGAGGAACTTTCTCAAGACCCACACCTTCTGGAGAACGTCGGGCTTGAGGAGCAGCTCCTCGCGGCGCGTGCCCGAGCGGTTGAGGTTGATGGCCGGGTAGACGCGCTTTTCGGCCATGCGGCGCTCGAGGTGGATTTCGTTGTTGCCCGTGCCCTTGAATTCCTCATAGATCACGTCGTCCATGCGCGAGCCCGTGTCGATGAGGGCCGTGCCGATGATCGTGAGGGAGCCGCCTTCCTCGATCTTGCGCGCGGCGCCGAAGATTCTCTTCGGGCGTTCGAGCGCATTGGCGTCAACGCCGCCCGTGAGGACCTTGCCCGAGGACGGGATCACCTGGTTGTAGGCGCGTGCAAGGCGCGTGATGGAGTCGAGGAGAACGACGACGTCGCGCTTCGATTCCGCGAGGCGCTTTGCCTTCTCGATCACCATTTCAGCGACCTGAACGTGGCGCACGGCCGGTTCGTCGAAGGTGGCGGCAACGACTTCGCCGCGGATCGTGCGCTGCATTTCCGTCACTTCCTCCGGGCGCTCGTTGACGAGGAGCACCATGAGGACGACGTCGGGGTAGTTGGCGGCAATCGCGTGGGCGATGTGCTGCAGGAGCACCGTTTTGCCCGACTTCGGGGGCGCGACGATGAGGGAGCGCTGGCCCTTGCCGATCGGCGCAATCATGTCGATGATGCGGCCCGTGAGGTTTTCGTCGCCGCGCATGTCGCGCTCGAGAATCAGCGGCTCGTTCGGGAAGATCGGCGTCAGGTTCTCAAAGAGCATGCGGTGCTTGAGCGCCTCGGGCGGCAGATCATTCACCGTGTCGACGCGCACGAGCGCAAAGTAGCGCTCGCCTTCTTTCGGGATGCGGACTTCGCCTTCAATCGAGTCGCCGGTATGAAGGTTGAAGCGGCGGATCTGCGAGGGAGAGATGTAGATGTCGTCCGCGCTCGCGAGATAGCTCGTGTCCGGGCAGCGCAGGAATCCGTACCCGTCGGGGAGGATTTCAAGCGTGCCGTCGCCGTAGATGGTTTCGCCGAGCTTCGCCTTCTTCTTCAGAATGGCGTACATCAGCTCCTGCTTGCGCATGCGCTGGGCATTGTCGACTTCGAGGGCGGCAGCCATGTCGAGAAGCTGCGTAACGTGAAGCGCTTTGAGGTCGGAAAGATGCATGGGGTTGGTGGATGTTCCGCCGCTTTATGAATTCATGAGGCGCTTTTGTAAGCGTCGGCAGGCATGCCGGACGGGAAGCGCCGGGACTCAGAAAGTCTTCGGCGGATGAGTGTTGAGTAATAGGAATACGGGTCCGAAGCTTCTTTTTTTTTTGCGCATCCCCGACGAGACCGGGGAGAAGCTTCGGAGCGCTTGGACGCTTCTCCTCAGCGAAGAGATTCCGCAGGGGAGAAGATGCCCGCCGGGGACGCCGGACTGAAGGGCGTCCCATTCAAACCGAGGCGGGCAGGGAAGCGAATCTTAGAGATTCTTTTCGATGAAGGCGTCGAGCGTCGCCTGGTCGCAGGCGCCGGTGCGCTGGTCAATCACTTCGCCCCTCTTGAAGGCGATGATGGTCGGGATGCCGCGCACGCCGTACTCGGCGGCCTTGCCCGAGGACTGGTCGCAGTCGTACTTGGCGATGACGGCGCGGCCGTCGAAGGTCTGGGCAGCCTGCTCAAGGCGCGGAGCGAGCATGCGGCAGGGACCGCACCAGGTGGCCCAGAAGTCGACGAAGACGGTGGTGTCGCTGTTGACGGTCTTGTCGAAGTCGGCGTCGGTGATGTGAAGAATTTCGCTCATGGATGTCTCCAGGGAAAATAAATTCGCCTGATGCTTCCCTGTTTTAATGAATGACGCTCGCGTCTTCCTCGCGAGGAAGGACGGACCGGCAGAAGGGAAGCTGGGCTCGTGAAAAGTCGCTTTGCCGTCAGAGCCGCGATTCCGTGAGGGATTCGGTAAGGATTCCCTTTCGGGGGAGGCTCGGTCAGGCAGAGAATTGAAAGGCCATTCAGGGCCGGCAGCAGAAAAATGAGCGTCTGGAGAGGGAGAACTCTCGACGGAAAACGCCTTCTGGAAAAGCGCCGGCAGGCCCGATGAAGTGATGCCGTGAATACTATCACCTCGGGAAGATGCCTCTCTAGCGGGAGCACCGTTTCATGGGGCCCGAGAAGTAATTTTTTGCAAATCCCGCTCATCTTCCCTATACTCGCGCCTTGGCGGGTCCCCTCGCATGCGCGCCCCGGAAACCTGGTCAGGTCGGGAACGAAGCAGCCATACTGGTGTGCGTGC
>CAKQON010000036.1 GCA_934255515.1 uncultured Sutterella sp. | reverse complement strand
GACACCTATTCGTGCCTGTTTTACGAATGAGAGTACCCTCTATGCACAGGCGGCCTGACCCCGAGCCGCCTATAGAACCCAACTAAGTCGTTGCTTTGTTAATATCTTTCGATTTGCTCAGAGCACCCATAGATCTCCCCAAAAACAAGCCCCATTCTCTTCCTTCTCTCCATGGCGATATCCTTTAGACCGGCAGTCCTCTTTTTTGCCGCAATATTTGCTTTTGCGGCAGAGGGAGCTCCGCAAGAGAAAATGGCTCCCGTACGGATCGCCGTCATGGTGTTTGCGAATCCTGAGGACAATATCCGGATCGTGAGGGCGGTGAGGAAGGCGCTCGGACCTCTTCTCAAAACGCGCGGCATCGATCTCAAGTTCTGCACGTTCGAGGAGTTTGAGCGGGAAGCCGTCTCCCAAAAGACGGATCTGGTGCTCGGCACTTCGGGTCATATCCGGCGTCTTGCTCACCACAACATTCAGCCAATTGCCACCATCGTGGCGCATCCGGGGGCGGATCCAAACCGCGCCGAAGGCACTGCAGTCGTGGTTCGTTCGGACCGCTTTGAGCTCCAGACGCTTGGAGACCTGCGGTCGCGAATCGTCGCTGCCAATAACCCGCTCGGATTCTCGGGCTGGCAGATTGTTCTCGGCGAGATCGCCAAATTCGGCGTCGAGGAGCCCCGTTCCTTTTTCGGAAAAGTGATCTTCACGGGCGACTCCCGGTCGACCGACCGGATTGCGGAACTTGTGATCGACGGGGAGGCCGATGCAGGCTTTCTGAGGCTCTGTGCCTATGAAGCCTTCCTCAAACGCCACCCGGAAAAGATCGGCCTTCTCAGGGTCCTTGACCGGCGCGAAAGCAGTCTTGCCTGCGCGCATTCGACGGACCTCTTTCCGGGCTTCACGCTCGCCGTGACGGAGCACATTGCGCCCGAACTGGCCCGGCGCCTCGCGCTCGCACTCTTTTCCATGGAGCCCGATGAGGGCGGCCCTAAATGGGCTGTTCCCGCCAACTTTCTCACGGTCGACAGGCTCTTGCAGACGCTTGAGGTCGGCCCCTGGGAAGGACTCGGTCAAGGCTCCATCATGAAGCTCGTGGAGCGCAATCTCTCTTGGGTGCTCCTTACGCTCATGCTGATTCTCGGCCTTATTTTCCACAGCTGGCGCTCCGAGGTTGTCGCGAGGCGCCGCGGAGAAAAAGTGCGCGAGCTCATGGAAAAGGAGATGAAGCAGGCCGAGGCGCTTCAGACCATGCATTACGAATCGACGATGGTGCAGCTCGCCAATCTTTTCGCGCATGAGCTGCGCCAGCCCCTCGCCTGCGCTTCGCTCTATGCCGAAGGCCTCGCTCGGCAGTTCCGCCGCGGGAAGTTCGATCCGGAGAAAATGGCCGGCATCTGCGACAAGGTGTCCGATGAAACGCACCGGGCGAGCGAAATCGTCGAACGGGTGCGCGCCTATGCAAAGGGGCGCGGCGAAGAAAGAAAGCACCTGAGCGTTGAGAAGCTGATGCAGCACTGCGTGCATCTCTGGCGCACCTATTCCGCGCTTGACATTCCGCTGGTCTTCTCCGCGCCGGATCCGGACGCCGCTCTGGAAGGGAACGAATTCGAGCTTGAGGTTGCGCTCGTCAATCTTCTGAAGAATGCCCGAGAGGCCGTTCAGGGGGCGAAGGCGCCCGCCGTGTCCTTTACAGGCGCAGTCGAGAATGATCGCGTGGTGATTCGCGTGATGGACAGCGGCACTCCTCCGACAGACGAAGAACTTTCCCGCCTCGGCTTCCCGGCTTCGAGCGAAAAGGCCCACGGCCTTGGTCTCGGGCTCTCGATTGCCTCGGGACTCATAGAAAACCATGGAGGCAGCATTGCCTTCAGCCGCGGACCGGGCGGCATATTTACCGGTCTGGCAGTAACCGTAACGTTCCCTCTCCTTCCCGGGGAACGCGTCGAGAAGCAGTAAGAAAGGAGGAGAAGTGTGACCGACCCCGTCATCAGAATCGTGGACGACGATCCCCACATGCACGACGCGCTGCAGTTTGTTCTTGAAAGCGAGGGCTACAGCGTGAGGCATTTCTTTAGTGCTGAGGATTTCCTCGCAGGAGATTTTCTGAGCGATCCCGGCTGCGCTGTTCTCGACGTACGGATGGGAAAGATGAGCGGCCTCGTGCTGCAGCGCGTTTTGAAGGAGCGCGAGGTTGATCTTCCCGTCATTTTTCTTTCCGCTCACGGCGACATCGAAATGGCGGTCGATGCGATCGACAGCGGCGCCGTCACCTTTCTCACCAAGCCCGTTCGGGCCGAGAAGCTTCTCACGGCGGTCGACAAGGCCCTTTCCCGGAAAGGCTCTGCAGAGGTTCAAACGACAGATGCCCGGGAGGCGCGGGAAGCCTTCGCGGCACTCTCCGATCGCGAGCGCGAGGTTGCGCTTCTCGCCGGGCAGAAGCTCACCAACCGACAGATTGCAGAACGCCTGGAGCTCGCCGTCCGGACGGTGGAATTTCATCGCGCCGGCGCAATGCGCAAGCTCGGCACCCACAGTGCTAAGGAATTGACGGAAAAACTCATTGCTGCCGGCGCGCTCGGGAGCTGAAGACATAAAAAGAGAGGAACAGGTGCTGCTCAGCGCCTGTTCCTCTTCAAGGCGCATTCCGGTCCTGGTTGTCGGAATGCCTTCGGACATGAGAAGAGACCTTTAGATTGTTGTGAGCATGAGGGAATTCAACTGCCCGGCGTAAAGGATGAAGAGGCGCAGGCACATCATGCCGGCCACGGCGCAGAAGCCCGTAGTCCAGAAGACGACCGGGGAGTGTCCCTTCACGGCGATTCCGAGAACGAGCGGAATCCCGAAGCCGACGCCGACGGCGCCCGCCCAGAAGACAACCGCCCAGACGCCCGAGATGAACGCTGCGGCAGCGGCCTGAGCACCCGCAAAGCCAAAAATCATCGCCATGCCGATCATGAAGATGCAACTCGCTTCAATCGCCATCATTGGATACTCAGCCTTGTGCAGAAGGTGTACGTTTTCCGAACTCATCTTTTCGCCGAAGAAGGCAACGGCAACGAGCTTGGCGGCAGCAGTGCCCGCGGAAACGCCTGAGGCGACGAAGAGCGCCGGGAGGACAGCCGTGTTGATGAGGGGATAGCGGATGAGCGCCGAAATCAGGAACCCGGTATAGGCGCAGATGCCGAAGGCAAGAAAGAGCACGATCCAGGTGATAGGTGTTCTTGCACGGTTGAAAATTTCGCCGAGCTTTTCAACAAAGGCGCCGAGCTTCGGCATATGGAGGAAGCTGAGCACCCGATTGAATTCTTTCCTGAGGACGATGACGGTGAGCACCGCCGTGAGCGGGATGTAGCAGAGGAGCATCATCACGCCCACGCTCATCACGGAGGTCGGGTTGTAGAAGACGAGAATTCTCCAGAAGAAGAGCGGGTCGGTGAGGTCGAGGACGAGGCAGACCATGCCGAGGAGAATCGTCGCGAGAGCGATGAGCGCCGCCGACTTGAGCAGCGGCGAATCTTCGCGCGAGGTTCCCCGCAGCTTTGTCATCGAAAGAATGACGCCGAGAGCGCCGCCCGAGATGCCGGCAAGGAAAAGGTAGACCGCAATCGGCCAGGGCCAGGCAACGCCTTCCGTGAGGCCGATTGAAAAATCAAGTACGCCGTCCATGGTCAGACTCCGGTTTTGACGACGGGAATGTAGCGAAGCGTCGGTTCAGTGCCAAGCCACGGGCGGATGCGCACGGTGTCCCTGGCCTTGAGCAGCAGGCTCACGTAGCTCTTCGGATCGTTGAGGTCGCCGAAGGCGAGCGCGTGGAAGCGGCACCGGGCAACGCAGCCCGGAAGTTCTCCCTGGTCGAGCTTCTTTGAGTGGAGGCAGAAGTCGCAGTTGTCGGCGACTTTGGTCTCCTCGTTGATGTAGCGGGCGTTGTAGGGGCAGGCCGCGATGCAGTACTTGCACCCGACGCACCGGTCGGTATTCATGGTCACGATGCCCGTGGCCGGGTCATGGTGGCAGGCGCCCGTCGGGCAGACCTTCACACAGGGCGAGTCCTCGCACTGCTGGCACGAGACGCGGATGTAGTGGCGCTCGGGTCCGGGCATCCGCTGAAGGATCACGCGGGAGCGCCCCGGGGGAAGGTGATTGGTTTCGTTGCAGGCATGCTTGCATTCGCCGCAGCCGACGCACTTGTTCTGGTCGAAGACCATCACGTAGTGAGGCTTCTTCTTCCCGTCAGGGGAAGTGTCGGTCGAGCAGCCGCCGAGCGAAAAGACAATGAGTCCGCCGACGCCCGCCGTGAGGAGAGTTCTCCTGTCGATCGTTTCAGTCACAGCTTTTTCTCCTGCTGATCCGTACCGCGCTCTCCAGCCGATTCCTAATAGGGAAATCGGTCCGGGGAAGCGCAGGAGCGGATCAGAGAGTTTTGGGGTTTCAGGGTCGAGAGAGGCGCCGAAGGTGTCAGCGGTTCTTCTTCTCAGAGGCGGACTGGTAGCCACCCTTGTCGATGATGGCCTGAGCCTTTTCGATGTAGCCCACGCCTGTGAGGACGCGGTCCTTCAGGTAGCGCGGCGCATGCGCGCCCCAGGAGCCGTCTTCCTTCACCTGGTCGTAGATTTCCTCGGCCTTGTCGAGCATGAGGCGGACTTCGGTCTGGTCGGCAGGCTTCAGAGCCGTCACTTCAAGGAGCTGCTTCAAGCGCTCGAGCCCTGCGCCGATCTTTTCGAATCCTTCCTTGACAGGGGTCTGCCACTTGAGGATTTCCGCATAGATCGCCGACTGGTCGGCATAGCGCAGTCCCTCGTCAAGCGTGCTCGTCGCAGGGCTGTGGCACCCCTGAGCGTCGCCCGAGAGCGTGTAGTCGCCCGGCGTGGCGCGGCCGCAGGACCAGACAATGTCGACATACGCATGTCCCTTTTTGTCGAGCGCATAGGTCCAGAGGCGTTCGCCTTCCTTCGCGTCGAGATTTCTCACGTAGGTCTGAGCGCTCGGATCGACATTGATCTTGTAGAGGTGCGAGCGGCGCACGGCGTTGTAGAACTCCTTCACGCCGTCAGGACCCTGGAATTCCTCCGGGCTCGGCATGTTGGGCATGTGGCAGGCGACGCAGTCAATCTTCTTATGCGTGTCGGTCTTCGAGAAGACCTTCTTCTGCACGTCGTGGCAGTCGCCGCACTTCTGCTTCATCTCGGGTGCAGTGACGGAAGTCATCCAGTCGGGGCGGCCGATTCTCTGCTGATCATGGCAGGTAGTGCAGGTGTGGCCCTTTTCGTAGTGCTTCGAGAGCGAATTCTGCTCGGTCTTTTCGTTGAAGATTTGCGTGAGTGCCTTCTTCTGCTCCTCAACAATCTGCGGGCCCTGATGACGGGCGGGATCGAGGTTGAGGTCCTTCACGAACGCTTCGTGAGCGGGAAGGTCGAACTTGACGGGCGGGTAGGGATCCGCCGGGGCTTCGGCTGCAAGGGCCGAGCCGACGGCGCCGGCGAGGAGCATCAGCATGAAGCCTCTTCCCGCGGCGAGGTGATTTGAGTTCTTGGTCATTTTCAAAATCCTTTGCGTATTCGGAACTTCTTTCAGACAGGCCCGGAGTCCCCTCAGGGACTCATTACGAGGTCGACATCGATGTGTTCCACCAGAAAATCCGCGTAATCGTCGTCGAGGTACCGGTTCGAATAGAGGTACACGGTCCCGAGCGAGGATTGAGTGAACTTGATGTCGTTAGTCTTCGGATCTTCGGGGAGCTTCTGGAGGATTTCCTGGAGCGCTTCAGGCGTGAAGTTGAAGGGCTCGTCCTGAAAGGCTCCGAGAAGAACCGGGCGCGGATAGATGCGCGAGCATTCGCGCACCCGGTCGCAGAGCTGTTCGACGGGGTTGTTCTTGGCCGAAAGGATGCGGGCGTAGGAAACGGAGAGAAGCGGACGATAGTGGTAGTACTCCTTCTCGTCCCAGGCGATGAGCTTCGCGACGCCGCAGTCATCGGCAAGAACGGCGTCGAGCACTTCATTGAAATACTCGTCCGTGATGTCGCGGGGCTCTGCGGGCGCCTGCCGCGCGGCTTCCTTTTCAGCCTCGGCGGCAACCGCCTCAGCGTGATGAAGGTCCCCGGCAATGAGACTTCGAAGGAGCTCGCGGCGCGTGAAAGCCTCGCGCTGGTCGCGCAGCGTGGGTACGAGCTCGCGGTTCTTCTCGCGCTCTTCCTTCGAGCGCGTCCTGGGCGGCACGAAGGAGACGGTTCCCGGAGCACGGTTGTAGGTCCGGTCCATCTGCTTTTCGGCATCGGCGAGGAGCTCGTCAACCTCCGGTTCAGGGGCGAGCGCCGCCTTTGCCTTAAAGGCTTCGCATAGCTCGTCGCGGGGCATCAGCTCCACCTTGCGGCTCTTTTCCGTCACGAGATCAATCAGGATGAGCTCGTCGGCCTTGAGGCGCGAAAGGCGCTTCGCTTCGGCACGTGGATCCGTCACTTTCTCCTGGTCTTCCATTTGCATCACTTCCCTCAGACGTCAGATGAGGCCCGCCTGCCTGAGCACCGGGACGACGTAGTCGAGCTGGTAGTCCTTCAGGCACTTTTCGGTCGGAGCACCGGTTTCGACATTGAATTCCATGAGTTCGTAGAAGAGTTCAAAGCTCTTTTCAATATCGGCCTTCTCCATCCGGATCGTGCCCTTCGTGAAGGGGGCTTTGCCCTTCTTGTCGTAGAAGATCCAGTCGGGATACTGATCGTGATCCTTTCTCGGCGTTTTCGTCTTCATCTGCAGCATCGTGTAAGCGCGCTGCAGGATGAAGGCGCGCAGGCCCGCATGGTCGAGCTCGTCCTGGGTCATGCTGATGCCCGTGACGGCGCGGAAGACCTTGCTTTCCATTTCGATGTCGCCGATGTAGCCTTTTTCGCGCAAGGGCGAGACTTCCCAGGGCGCCGTCCAGGAGCAGATGCCGAGCATGTCGTGGAGCTCCTTTCTCGCCACGACCCACTGGAGGCGCTTCATCTTCCAGATGTTCGTGGGCTTGTAGTCGCCGATCGCGTCGACGCAGTCGGGGCTTCCCCAGAACTTCTCGCCGATTCTCTTCTGCACCTCAATCGGCAGGCCGCAGCGCGTGAAGTTGATGTGGCCGTGGCTCATCGGATCGCGGTTGTAGAGGGAATTGAGAACGCAGCCGATCTGGCCGTCGTCCTCGTTCGAGTGATGCTTCGGATGGCCGTGCGCCCAGTAAAGCGTCACGTCGGGCTGGCCCTTCTGCCATTCGGCTTCCGTGAAGCCGAAGTGTTCGAGAAGCTTCGGCGTCGTCTCGCCGAGCCAGCGGCCGAATTCGCCCCTGCGGTAGGCAATGCGCGGAAGAATGTCCTGGAGCACCGAAGGATCGGGATTATCGAACTTCTCCCAGGCGATGGTCTTGTATTCATCGGGCGGAAGAACCTTCTTCCAGTAGCCCATCTTGAGGAAGTGCACGAAGTCGCGGTGAAGCTGGCCGTAGTTGCACCAGAGGCCGAGGTCGTCCATTGTCTGCGAACCGACGAGGCAGGCCTCGCGGGAAACGGGCTTGTCGAGGTCGCTGATGAGGCTCGGGAAGAACCAGCGGCCGTAGAGCGCCATGCAGGTCTGTTCCGTGATGGCGTTGATGCGGTACTTGGCGGCCGTGCCTTCGTCTCGGATGATCGAATAGCAGCGGATCGGGCAGGCGTAGCAGCCCGTCGTCCGCACGTGATAGTTCCAGAGCGAGGGCCCTAAGTAGAACTCTGCCGAGCAGGTGCGGTAGGCGATGTGGTTCACGTCGCGGATGTCGCCCGAAATTGTGACGGGCGGGTTCGCCGCACCCCAGACGCGTCCCGGAAGGCCGGACCAGCGGGAGGACGGGCTCGAATACTCAAAGAGCGGCGACGGAACGCGCGAGACCACGGTCTGCGTGTGAGCGCCCAGAATGGCGCGGTGGCTGTCGATGAGCGCTTCCCATTCGTCGGGCTTCGCGTGGATGTGAATCGCCTGATTGCCGCGAACGACGATCGCCTTCACCTTCTTCTTGCCGAGAACGCTGCCGATCGAACCCGCGGAGTGGCTGCGGTCGACCATGAGGTTCGACATGGGAACGCCGTTTTCGCCGGCCGGCCCGATCGTGCCGATGCTCGCTTCGCAGCTCGTTTCCTGGGCGAGCATCGCGTAGGAGCGGAAGGTGCCCTGGCCCCAGATCTTCGACGCGTCGCGAAGTTCAACCTTCTCGTTTTCAATGTAGATGTAGACCGGTTTGGCGGATTCCCCTTCGATGATCACGAAGTCCCAGCCGGCGTACTTGAGCTTGTGCGCGAGTTCGCCGCCCACGTGAGCGGAGGCAATGAGCGACTGAGGCCACGAGGTGGGCCAGAGGGTTGTGATTGCGGTGCGGCCCGAGCAGATGGCGCCTGTGCCCGAAAGCGGACCCGGGGCGATGACGAGCTTGTTGGCGGGGTCGTAGCAGCTCGTTTCCGGGGGCACTTCGTCCCACATGACCTTGTAGCCGAAGGCCGTGCCGCCGATCAGTCCGTCAAAGCGCGGGAAGGTGGGTTCGACCGAGACTTTTCCAGTCGTCAGGTTGATGCGCAGGCCCTGTCCTGTGTAGCCGTATCTCTTTTTCGTATCAGTCATTTTCGAAATACTTCTTTCTGATTAGCGGTGGCAGATGCTGCATTCGGCGGCGTTCTCCGCCGGGAGGTAGCCGTGCGGCGCGCGGCGCGATTCCTCGTGCGAGCGGTCCATCCAGGGGATGTAGCGGATGGCGAGCGCGGGGCAGGCCTTGACGCACTTCGGGTCGCCGTGGCAGAGGAAGCATTTCGAAGCTTTCTGCTCCTCAACGTCGAAGCTCATCATGTCCCACGGGCAGGCCTTTTCGCAGAGGTGGCAGCCGATGCAGAGCTCCTTCACGACGACGCGGGCGCCCGTCTTCTCGTCCACGCGGATGGCGCCCTGCGGGCATGCATTGGCGCAGGGGACCGGGTGGGGGCACTGGCGGCAGGTGTCCTGGACGACAAGGCCGTTGCCCCAGACGCCGAAGGGCGACGGGAGGTGATTGGTTCCGGCCGGTCCGAACATGACGTTGCGCGTCATCTTGATGCGGGCAAGCCTCGGGTCGGCCTTGCCGTCGTTGAATTCCGTGCAGGCAAGTTCGCACCGGTGGCAGGCGACGCAGAGATTCGGGTCGGCAATGATGAGGCCCTTGGCGGTCTCAAGAATGACGTACGGGCGCACGCCGGGCTTGGCCCTGGCTTCGGTCATGAGGGCGACTGCCGCTGCGGCCGATGCCGCCTTGAGAAACCCTCTGCGCGTGAAGTCGTGCGGCAGCGACAGCTTCTCGAGAATGTCGTTGATATCCATGAATGTCTCCTGGAATGATCTTTGAGGATCCGGCAGTGGTGGAGAAGCCTCGCCGGCCTGCTTGTGGGTCTGCTTCCTGGGCGTCGGGGGAATCGGGGCGTGCGGAAAGGAAGGTTCCTGAGGCCGGTGGTTCTTTCTCCGGACGGCGCTTCAGCCCCGCGCGTCCTTCCGAGGCAGGGCGGCTGAGCAGAGCGTCTGTCCGTTAAGAAAGCCCGTCGGGCGGCGTGAAATGCAGGCGTTCGTTCATTTGGGTCCGGAACGATCGCGACTTTTCTGCCGGGCATCGGGCTGATCGGTTTGGGGTCTTCCCTTCGCGCGGCCTTTTGGTTCATTTTGGCGGCCTGCGCTCAAGAGCTGCCTATTTATCTCATTACGATACCGTTAGGTAGTTTGATTTCCGTCAGCTAAAAAAAGACCCTTAGGGGTATTGCACTCTCATTGATGCTATTCAGAGTCTATGTATTCAAGTTATTTAATAAATATAAAGTAAATAAAAAATAAGAAAATTTTGTGTTTGATCATCGGTCCACAACATTCGTGTGAACCTGTTATGCTTCCATCCGGGTCCGGAACGGAAGGCTTGTAATGTCTTCCGGTCGTTCATTATTTTTCTACATAACGTTGCCTTTTTCTGCTAGTTTCGTTATTCAAAATGAGAATAATGAATGCCGGGAGAGGGCGGCGGGAACGACACAACTACACCCAGGGACGCGCAAAGGCCCTGGTCAATAGAAATGAAGCATTTCCTTCTGCGGCCCTATGAACTGCCCGGCGCCTGGAGCGCTCCGGAGCCGAGCTTTGTGCGGCTCTGCGACAGCTTCGGCGCAACGCTTGCTGAAGACATCCTCGCGGAGACGGATTCTCCCGACTACGACACGGCGCTCAGGGACGGCTGGGCTGTTTTTTCGGGCGACCGCTGCCGCCGGGCGAAGTCCGGGAGCGTTGAAAACGGCAGAACGCCGGAGCCTCTCAGAGCGGGCGAAGCCCTCTGGGTGAATACGGGGGGCATGATTCCCCGGGGGGCGGATGCGGTTATCCCTGCGGAAAGCCCCGATGATGCGGAAGTCGCCCGGAGAGCTGTTGAACCCGGCCGCCACGTATTGCGGCGCGGGAGTGAATGGCGGGCGGGGGATGCGCTCATTGAAGCGGGAAGCTTCGTGGGTGCCTCTGAACTTGCGCTCCTCCTCGAGGCAGGAGTCGACCGCGTGAAGGTCTATGCGCCGCCTGCAGCAGGAATTCTTTCGACGGGAAGCGAACTGAAGGACCTATACTGCCGCGGCGAAGCCGGTCCGCTCCGGGTTTCGAGCAATGCGGCTTATCTGAGATCTCTCCTGATGACGGCCGGGATCCGTCATATTCATGCGGCGGCAGCTCCCGACGACGAAAACGCCATTGCCGCGAAACTCTCAGAGCTTGCCCACCGCTGCGGCTTCATCTTCACGATCGGCGGCACCGGGGGGGGGCAGCGCGATCTCACGAGGCGCGCAATTCTCCTCGCGGGCGGCAGGATTTTTGAAGAAAGAAGCTGCGCCGGAGGCGTTCCTCCCTTCATATCCGGAGAAATTGACGGCGTGCCGTTGCTCGGCCTTCCCGGGAATCCGCTGGGCGCCATGATGATTGCCCAACGCGTGGCGCTTCCCGTCATCTGGAGGCGCTTCCATGCTGATGCCTGGGAGCCTCAGCGCATCAGCGCCCTTTTTGGGGGCGACATCCCGGAGCCCCAGACGGGAGAACTCTGCGTTTCGCTCGTGCGGGGCTCCGCGGGGCTTACGGCGCTTCCGGTGGAAAAAGGAACTGGCTGCTCGAGACTCTTTCGCGAGGCGGGAGGCGTCATTCACCTCCGGAATCAGATGCTGCGCGCCGGCGAACAGGTGATCGTGGAGCGCTTCTTCAATTGATGGAAAGTACGAGCAGGATGATGTTCGGGATAGGTGTTTGCCTCAATCGTATTTCCCGCAAAATTGCCGGATCCCCCTTAAGGAGTTCCTTCGAAAGAGTTTATCTGCTAGTCTGAAAGTATTAGATAACACCCCAGGAGGGTCTTCATGCTGAATCAGCCGGTACGTGCGGGCGCCGATCCCGACCTTCATCTAGAGTATGCCGATGAAGTTTCCGAAGAGGCGCTGAAGACCATCATTGCCTTTGCCAATACGGATGGCGGACGCCTTCTGATCGGCCTGCGCCGGGACGGAACGTGCGTGCCGCCGGAGAATCCCGGGGGAGCGCTCAGGGAACTGAAGCGCCTCGTGCGGGAGGAAGCCTTTCCCGATCTTTCTTCCTTCGTGAGGCTTGAAGTTGGGAATGATGCTGACGGCGGCGTTCTCATCGTTGCCGATGTCCTTGCTGCCCCGGATCGCCCTTATGCGCTTGTGCGCGAGGGCGCCGTGCCTCGCGGGGTCTGGATTCGCCGCTACGGAAGAACGGCAGAGGCCAAGCCTTCGATCATTGAAGCCATGAAGCGCGGCCATGGACCGTGCTGGGACGCTCATGCCTCCCTCAATCCCAGCCCGCACTTTGCTTCGCTCAACCGGCTCTGCCTTGAAAAAGGGCTGCTCGGCGCCGAGACGCTTCGTAATTCGAAAAGCTTTCTCACTCCGGACGGCGCCTGGTCGAGGACGGCGGAAGTGTTTTCCGACGAAAACGGGTTTTCGCTCCGTTGCGTGCGGTTTGGCGAAGATCCTTTTGAGCCCCTCGAGGATGTGCGCTTTTCGGGCGGACTCCTCACGGAACTCTTTTCCGCGCTTGCCTGGCTTGAGGAACGGGGCGGCGGCAGATTCGGCCTCAATCTTCTTCAGGAGTCTCTCGTCAATGCGCTTCTTCACCGCGACTATGCGCTTCACGATGCGGAGATTCTGGTAAAGCTCCATGCCGACCGGCTTGAAATTGTTTCACCGGGCGGGCTTCCGCAGGGGATGACTCCGGAAGATGCTACGGGCGGACTCTCGCGCGTGAGAAACCCGGGGCTACTCGAAGCGCTCCGTTCGGTCGGTCTTGCGAGAGGACTCGGCGGAGGCGTCGGCAGAATAAAGGATGCGCTTCAGAAGCGGGGCGGCGGTTTTGAATTCCGCGCCTTTCCTGGAGGCGTCATTGTCGTGCTCGAAGTTGGAAAAGCTTCAGAAGCACCGTCTCTTGCCAAGAGTCGCTTCAGGAAACCCCAGGATTACGATGTGCTCTCTCAGCGCTCGCCGCAGAGGCTTTCAAAGGTCGAGGCGCTTGCAGTGGAGTTCCTCAGGCAGCATCCGGGCGTTGCGCGGCGCAAGGTGCAGGAAGCGGTCGGCCTCTCTCAGGCAGGGACAGTCAATCTTCTGCGCCGCCTTATTGAACGGGGACTTGTCGCGGCGGACGGAAACGGCCCCTCGACCCGCTACCGCGTACTTCTCTAGACGAAGATTTCGTTTTCAGACCTGCCGCACATGCGAACAAGCTGTTAGATTGGTAATCGCTCAAGACGCATGTTTTTTTGTTGAGAAGCCATTCCCCATGTCGAAGAAAAAGTCCCGTACCAAAGCTCAGATTCCGGCGCCGCTCCCGGAAGTGACGGCTGAAGACGTCCAGAAGGCGAAGGCGTTCCTTGCCGGCCTTAAGGAGGACGTGAGCTACACGCAGGCGAAGAAGAAGTTGAAGCGCGAACTTGGATTCGCGAGCGAGGACGCCAACGCACTGATTGTTCGTCTCAATGAAGAAGGCTTTGAAAAGGGGGACGAGAAAAACTGGTTCCTCAATCCTGAGGCGGAAACGACGACAGGTGTGGTTCAGGGTGCGCGCACGCTCGACAAAATGACGGTGATGCCGCAGTGCGATGCGGGCGAGGAGATCGAGCTCCCGATCTATCGCCCCAACTACATTCCGGGCGACGTGTTTGAACTGAGGCGGAGCATTTCCGGCTGGCGCCTTTCGAAATTCATTCGCCGCCCGCAGAAGCGCTGGGTGTGCCAGTTCCTTGCGAAGAGCGGCGAATACGTCTACTTCAAGGCCGTGTCCGCTTTCGCACCCCTCGAATTCGCCGTGCCCGCAAGCGAAATTCCGCCGGGCGTCAATCTGAAGAAGGATGCCGTTGAGGTAGAGCTTCTCCCGGATTCCGAGACGCCCGGCGAAGCCGTTAACTATGAGGAGCGGGTGGAACTCAACGCCCGCTTCGTCAAGGTCGTGGGCGCCATGAACGATCCGTTGGGAGAAATGGCGATTGCCTCGGCCCAGTTCGGCGTTCCCATTGAATTCAGTCCCGAGACGCTTGAGGAAGCAAAGAAGCTCCCTGATGCGGTGGATAAGCGGAGCCTCCAGAACCGCGTCGACCTGACGGACCTTCCCTTCGTCACGATCGACGGCGAGGATGCCCGCGACTTCGACGATGCGGTTTACTGCGCCGACCTTCCTGACGGAGGCTGGCGTCTTCTGGTTGCGATTGCGGACGTGAGCCGCTACGTGAAGCCCGGCACGTCGCTCGACCGCGATGCGCAGATTCGTGCGACCTCGGTCTACTTCCCGGCATCCGTCGTGCCGATGCTCCCTGAGAAGCTTTCAAACGGCCTCTGCTCCCTCAACCCCGGCGTCGACCGCCTCGTGATGGTCTGCGACGCCATCGTGAGCCCGGAAGGCCGCACGACGGCGTATCAGTTCTATCCGGGCGTGATTCATTCGCACGCGCGTCTGACCTACAACGTTGTCTGGTCCGCTCTCCGGAACGAGCCCGCGGGCCTTGAAGCGATCGGCGAGCGGCTCCCTGAAATCGAGCGCCTTCATGCGCTCTTCAAGGCGCTCAAGGCTGCACGCATCGCGCGCGGTGCGCTCGACTTCGAGACCGAGGAATCGCAGGCGGTCTTTAACAGCAAGGGGCAGATTGAGAGCTTCAGCGTGCGCGAACACAATGACGCGCACCGCATGATTGAAGAGGCGATGCTCGTTGCGAACGTCTCCGCGGCGAAGTTCGTCCTCGAAAAGAAGCAGCTCACGCTCTTTCGCGTTCACGACAAGCCTGATCCGAAGAAGCTCCAGGAACTCAAAAGTCTCCTCGCGTCCTTCGGCATCGCCTTCAAGTCCTCAAACGAGCGCGAGGAGCTTGCGCACGCGCTCTCGAAAGTGATCGAGGAGACGAAGGACCGTCCCTATATCCAGTCGGCGATTCTGAGAACCATGCAGCGCGCCTGCTACCAACCCGACAACATCGGACACTTCGGTCTCCAGTTCGACGCCTACGCGCACTTCACGTCGCCGATCCGCCGCTATCCGGATCTGCTTCTTCACCGCACGATCAAGGGAATTCTTGCGCACCGCGCCTACGTGCCCGTGGTGGAATTCGACGATGCGGAGGTGATGAGCGGCTATCACGCGAGAAAGCTCGGCGCCCGTCCGGACGAAAAGGCGGCGGCCCCTGCGAAGCCCTTAAGCCGCACGGAAGCGAGAAAGCGCGTCTGGTCGCGGCTCGGCATCATCTGCTCCTCGGCCGAACGCCGCGCCGACGATGCAACGCGCGACGTGATGAAGTACTTGAAGTGCGAGTTCCTCCGCTCGAAGGTCGGCCGCAAGTTTGATGCCGTCGTCACCGGCATGTGCCCTGCGGGCGTCTTCATCACGCTCGAAGCGATGCCGATCGAGGGCTTCATCCATATTTCGCAGCTCGGCTGGGGCTACTACGAGTACGACGAGAATGCAAAGAAGATGACTTCCTACGACGAGATGACGGAGGTGCGCCTCGGAGACAGACTCTCCGTCCGGCTCGATACGGTCGAACTTGAGGAGCGGAGGATCAACTTCTCGCTCCTTTCAAGCTATTCCCGACACACAGTGAAGGGCGGAAAGCGCGGATCAAGAGGCCGCCGGCGATTCAATTGCGACGGCTTCGGCTTCTTCCCGGACGACATCGACTTCGATGATGACGATGACGACGATGATCTCCCGTATTGACGGGCGCGCTTCGGCTAGAATGCGCGGCTTTTGAAGAGTCTTGAACTCGGCTTTTTGGATTTGAGAATAGGGTGACGCCAATGAGGCAGGAAGGCAGAAACGACAACCGCGCCAATCGCGCGAAGAGCGGCTCGGAAGGCGAGAAGCTTCAGGCGGGGACGGTTGTTCTCGCGGGCTTTCACGCGGTTGCGGCTCGTCTGCAGCTCGATCCCGCATCGATCGAACTCGTCTATGTCGATCCCGAGCGCCGCGACAAGCGCATGCGCGAGATGCGGGAAAAGCTCTTTGCGGCGGGCGTGCGCGTGATGAATGCCGATGCAAGGCGCCTCACGGGGCTCTCGCCCGACGTGCCCCATCAGGGCATCTGCGCGCTCGCGAAGGAGCGTGAGAATACGCTCGATTTTGCGGACCTTCTCGACGACATCAGCCCGAAGACGCTCCTTCTGATTCTCGACGGCGTGACGGATCCGAGAAACTTCGGCGCCTGTCTGCGCGCAGCCGACGCTGCGGGCGTGCAGGCCGTGATCGTCCCGCGCGACCGGTCGGCGCGCATGACGCCGGCTGCGGCCAAGGCCGCCGCAGGGGCGGCCGAAACCGTACCCGTGGTGCAGGTGACGAACCTCGCCTCCGCCATCATGGAGCTTCGCGACAACGGCGTCACGGTGGTGGGGACCGCTGGCGAAACGGACAAGAGCATCTACGACATTGATCAGGCGAAGGCCTTTGCCTGGGTGCTCGGCGCCGAAGGCGAGGGGCTGAGGCAGCTGACGCGCCGCCGCTGCGACGAACTCGCCGCCATCCCAATGGTGGGAAGCGTCGAGAGCCTCAATGTTTCCGTCGCTTCCGGCATCTGCCTCTTCGAGTCCCTGAGGCAGCGCATTGCCGCCGGGATTGTGACTCCGGGAAAGGCTGAAGACCGGCTCTGATCCGGGTTTCCGACGGAGAATCATAAAAAAATCTGAAAATTCCGTGCAGGCCGCGAATTCTTCATGTAGAATCGCGGCCTTTACTGTCCTTGCCGCACTGGAACGACGCTCTGGGCGGCTTTTTCCGCAAGGAGGCTAAATGCGTC
>CAKQON010000035.1 GCA_934255515.1 uncultured Sutterella sp. | reverse complement strand
CCGGAAACGCTCCTCAGTAATCGCTTGAAAGTTTCTACTTCTTTAGTAGAGGTTGCCCGCTAATTTCCGAAGAACCGTTTTTTTCACCCTGCGCGAGCTTCTCGCGCACCTTCGCCTTCTCTTCCCGCTCAAGAATCTCGGCGCGCTCGAGCGCCTCGAGAAAGAGGGGCGTGAGGGCCTCGCGCTCCTCTTCCGTCACGGCATTGGCTTCAAGAACGGATTTGAAGACCCCGTCGGGCGAAATGTCGTCGAGGCTCTTCACGGGTCCCGCGTCTCCCGTTCCGTCAAGGAGGAGTTTCGGCCTCACGGCAGAAAGGTTGACGCCGGCTTCGCCGGCAGCCCTGCCGAGTTCGGAAACGAGGATCCCCGCGTCCATGGGGTCGCCTTCGTAAATCGCTTCAAGGATGGCGCCGGGCGATTCACTCCCGGCCGCCTCAATCCTCGCCATGAGTTCACCCAGATTTCCCCGGATGCGCATCACCCGGCGCGGCTGCGGCACTTCGATTTCGGTTTCCGTGAGGTTCTTCCCGTCAAACGCGAGCTCGACGACGACATGCCTGTCGCTGGCGCCGCCGATGTCGAGCGCCAGGGGCGACCCCGAATAGCGAACCTGGATTTCCGCGGCAACCTTCTGCGCGCGGTGAATGTGCCCGAGCGCAACATAGTCCCAGGCGCTTCCGAAAACGGCTGCGGAAACGTTTCTCAGGCTCCCCACGTAGACGCCGCCGTCGGAGCCTTCGTCGGGCCCCGCGACCTTCGCTCCGGTCACGAAGAGATGCCCGGAAGCAATCATCGGGACGTCGGCGCCCGAAAGCGCAGTTTTGAGCGCTTCGAGCGCCCTGGCGTAGTGCTCTCCGATGCCGCGCCCCCAGGCGGCCGACCGGGCGGCATCGGTGTCGTTTTCTCCAGAAAGACGCACGTCCCCTTCGCGCAGATAAGGCACCGCGGCAATGCCGAGAAGGGGCGCACCGTCCTTATCCCGGACGACGCAGACCTCTTTTTCAGCGGTGCTTCCCGCCACAAAGGTTCTCACCACCGAAAGAAGTTCCCGGGGAGCGCGCAGAAAGCGCTGCGAATCATGATTCCCGGCGGTGATGACGATTTGCCGCAGGCTCATCTTCGCGGCTTCCGTGAGGAAGCTGTAGTAGAGGCGCTGCGCCTCCGCTGACGGCATCGTCGTGTCGAAGATGTCGCCGGCAACGAGGAGAACGTTAATGGATCGGGCTTCAATAATCCCGAGAAGCCACTTGAGAAAGGCTCTGTAGTCGGCCGTTCTGTCAACGTCGGCCAGCGTTTTGCCGAGATGCCAGTCCGATGTGTGAAGGACGCGGATGGTGTTTTGAGACATGCGTGCTTTCGTTCCTGAAAGAAATTCGGAATTCGTTCAGGCGAAAGTCTAGCCGCCTCATGCGGCAGAATGCGACGCAGCGAATGCGCAGGGCCGGCTTCAGGTCAACCGGCCTTGACTGCGGGCTCAGCACCCGCCCGGGTGCTTTCGGAGAGAGCGCTCCTCGCGGCATTGGCGCCGGCAAGGCGGCCGAAGACGATGGCGCCCGAAAGCCCGAGGTTGTCGAAGCGCTCGCGCCCCCAGAGGCCGCCCGTCGCTTCGCCCGCGGCATAAAGCCTCGGGATGAGTCCGCCATTCTTCGATTCCACGCGCGAAGCAGCGTCGACGGCGATGCCTCCCGGCGTGCCGTGATAGGCCGGACGCACCTTGATGGAATAAAAGGGCTTCATCGTGAAGGACGCTGACGCAAGCGGACGTTCGAACGCGCAGTCGTGCAGGCACCGCGTTCTGCGGCAGCAGTCGAGCGTCGTTGCGAGCGTGCTGAAGTCGGCATCGATCGTGGCGGAAAGCTCCAGAATGGAGTCGTCCGAATGGAAGTAGACCCGAGAAAGAAGATCGTCCCTCAGGGACCGAGCCGTTGCGCTTGAACGGTCGATAAGGAGCCAGGCGCTCGCGCCAGGCTGCTCGAGCATTGCCTGAGAAATCACCTCGGGTTCGGCGAGTTCGTTGGCGAACCTCTTCCCGTCCGCATTGACGAGAATGGCGCCCTCGCGCCTCAACGCCATCGGAATGATCTCGCCCGAAAGCGGAAGCGTCGTCGGCTGCATCGCGACGGAGTCGAGGTCGAGGAACTTTGCGCCCAGGTTGTTGGCGAGCCTCAGACCGTCCCCCGTCGCGGAAGCGGCGTTCGTCGTCATGAGTACGGGCGCATTGGGACAGAGCCTCGAAACGGCATCAAGGCTTCCTGCAAAGCCCCCCGTCGCAATGACGACGTCGCGGGCTTCAACGAGAACCGACCTGCCGTCGGCGCTCTCGGCATGAATGAAGAGCGACGAGCCCGCCGCCCCCGACTCGAGCTTCATGGCCCGCATCCGGGTGAGAACCGGGATGTTGTGCTGTTCGGCGCGGTAGAGCAGATGCCGCATCACCTCAACGCCGAGCGGGACCTGATTGGCCGGCCGGCACTCCCAGATATGATCGAGCCCGAAGCCTTCGGTGCGTTCTGAGAGGTTGCAGCCGAGAGACTCAAGCCACTTCACGGCATCGGGAGACCCTTCGATCAGGATTCGGCTCAGCTTTTCGTGACCGGTCTTGCCGCGCGCAAGCAACTGCTTCAGGAACGTCTCGCGCTCCCGGGCAATTTCGCTCCTTTCCTTCGCCGAGCGGACATCCTTCGGATCCTCGGCATAGAGCATCGCTTCACAGGCGAGAAGGGAGTTGCCGCCCACCATCGGCATTTTTTCAACGACGAGCACGCGCGCGCCAGCCTCATGCGCGGCAATGGCCGCGGCAAGCCCGGCGGCACCCCCGCCGATCACGGCGACATCGCACGAGAAGTTGCAGCAATCCGGCCTTTCGGCCGCCTTGAGCGAAGCGGGAAGCGCCGGCACTCCGAGACAGCCCGCAAGGGCGAAAAGTCTGCGGCGCGTCATCGCGGCGCATGGGAAAACATCGGGGGGCATGTGAAGGGATGGAGAAACCAGCTAGCGGGAAAACCCTGATGCCGAGAAGAATAGCAAACTGCCGCCCGTCCTGCCGCCGGACTTCTCGTTCATCGCCCCCTCAAAGAACCCGCCTCCGTCCGGACTTTTCAGGGTTAATCCCTCAGCGGGTAAACCCTCTTGCTTGATTTTTGTTTTTATCTACCAGTTTGATAGATATTATCTATTTAATTGTAATTTGATTTATATCAAATTTAATAATTTATTGTAAATAAAATTCATCGTTTCGTTATTCATCTGCGGAATATCGACAAGCGCAGATGCTTTCTGCGATGGAACCCGCCAGATTATTTCTGCGTACCCACTTAAGGGTAGAAATGGCGGCAAACGCCGTAAATGGCGTTCGTCGAACTCTACGCATTCCGATGGTTCGGTTTAACCGCATGAATGATTTTCTCCCGTTCGGCATATGCGGAAAATCGTGCCCATCGGCCCTCTTAAAGCTTTCCGCTGCGGGCGAGCCTCTCATCTGAGGCTCGTCAGCCTGAAATGCCTTTCGTCGATCAATGACCCTTTCCGGCCGCCGAAGACGCTTTCCAAGATGCGCAGGCCCGGAAATTCAACGTGAAGAATCAAACTCCCCAAGAAGGAGGACTCATGGAAGTTACCCGCAGAAGTTTTCTGAAGCGCGGCTTTTTGCTCGGCGCCTCACCGGTTGCCGCTGGGCTTGCGAGCACTGCCGCGATGGCGGTCCCCGTTCACAAGAAGCCCTTCAAGCTCGCGAACGTTCAGGAAGCATTCAACATCTGCTGCTACTGCTCCGGCGGCTGCGGCACGATTGTTTCGGCCAGAAACGGCGAACTCATCAACATCGAAGGCGACCCGGACCATCCGGTGAACCTGGGCGGCCTCTGCCCGAAGGGTTCGGCCCTCTGGGGTCTGCGCAACATCGTCACCCCTGACCGCAAGACTCAGATCAACCCGGGACGCGTTCTCTACCCGATGGTCCGCCGTCCGGGCAAGAAGGACTGGGAGCGCATCAGCTGGGACGAAGCGATCGAAGGGATTGCCCGCCACGTGAAGAAGACCCGCGACGAAACCTTCAAGAAGACGGAGGACGGCATCACCGTCAACCGTACGGAAGGCTTTGCGGTCCTCGGCGGCTCGCAGATCAACAACGAAGAATGCTGGCTTCTGCAGAAGTTCACCCGCGCGCTCGGTTCGATCGCGATCGACAACCAGACCCGCGTCTGCCACTCCTCGACCGTTTCGGGCCTTGCGCCTTCATTCGGCCGCGGCTCCATGACCTCGCACTGGTGCGACTTCGCCAATTCGGACGTCATCCTTTCCTGCGGCTCGAACAACGTCGAAAACCATCCGCTCTCCTCGCGCTGGGTTGAACGCGCTCAGGACAAGGGCGCGACCTGGATCGTCGTCGACCCGCGCTTCACGCGCTCGGCGAAGAACGCCGACCTCTACAGCCCGATCCGTCCGGGCACCGACATCGCCTTCTACGGCGGCCTCATCAACTACATTCTTGAGAATCACCTCTACCAGGAGGAATACGTTCTCAACTACACGAACGCCGCCTGCATCCTGAGGAAGGACTTCAAGTTCGATCCCAACACGGGCCTCTTCTCCGGCTGGGATCCGAAAACGAAGAAGTATTCCGACGAAACCTGGGGCTACGACGTCGACCACTTCGAGAAGTGGGACACCTCGCCCACGGGCGAATACGCCTGGGTGAACAAGCCCGGTACGCCGAAGTTCGAGCCGCCCGAGCTCGAGGTCCTCAAGCGCGACATGACGCTGAAGGACCCGATGTGCGTCCTCAACGTTCTTCGCCGCCACTATGCCCGCTACACGCCTGAGCTCGTTTCGCGCGTGACCGGCATGGACATCGACGTGATGAAGAAAATCTGGGAGGTCTTCGCCTCGACCGGCAAGCCGGGCAAGGCGGGTTCGATCCTCTACGCGCTCGGCCAGACGCAGCACACCTACGGCTCGCAGAACTGCCGCGCGATGTGCATGGTTCAGCTTCTCCTCGGCAACGTCGGCATCCCGGGCGGCGGCATCAATGCGCTGCGCGGCGAACCGAACGTTCAGGGCGCGACCGACGTCGCCTGCACGGTACCGGATCTTCCGGGCTACCTCAAGTGGCCGACGGTGCCGAAGCACCTCACGCTCGCCGACTACTGCCACAAGGAAGCCTATGCGGCGGGCTACTACTCGAACAAGCCCAAGTTCATCGTCTCCTTCCTGAAGGAATTCTTCGGCAAGAACGCGACCTTTGAGAACGACTACGGCTACGACATGCTCCCGAAGATCGGTCCGAAGCTCCCGGCCTCGGCCTGGACGACGATCGGCACCTTCCACATGATGCGCGACGGCAAGATGAAGGGCTACTTCGCCTGGGGCATGAATCCCGCGCACTCGACGCCGAACGCCAAGTTCGCCCGTCAGGCGATGGCCAACCTCGACTGGATGGTCTGCGCCGACTGGTTCGTGACCGAAACCGCGTCCTTCTGGAAGGCTCCGGACATGAAGCCCGAGGATATTAAGACCGAGGTCTACTTCCTCCCGGCCGCGCTCATCTACGAAAAGACGGGCTCGATCTCGAACTCCGGCCGCTGGGTCCAGTGGCGTCAGCAGGGCATTCTCCCGCCGGGCGAATGCAAGTCCGACTTTGAAATCATCGAGCGCCTCTTCGCGAAGATCCGCGAACTCTATGAAAAGGAAGGCGGCGCCTACCCCGACCCGATTCTCAAGGCCAACATGGACTACCGGATCGACGGCAAGTACGACATCCGCGCCGTCTGCTGGGCGATCAACGGCTACACCGTCGCCGATGGAAAGCTCCTCCCGGGCTACGCTAAGCTCGGCGCCGACGGGTCGACTGCCTGCGGCATGTGGATCTATTCGGGCTACTACAACAACGAGGCCGAAAAGCTCGACCCGATGAAGCAGCCTCTCGCGCGCCGCTCGAAGAGCGACCCGACCGGTCTCGGCCTCTTCCCGCAGTGGTCCTTCGCCTGGCCTGCCAACCGCCGTGTGCTCTACAACCGCGCCTCGGCCGACACGAAGGGCCGTCCCTGGAATCCCGACAAGGTCTTTGTCGAATGGAAGGACGGCAAGTGGATCCAGAACGACGTGGGCGACTTCAATACCGCGAAGGGCCCGGACAACAACGCCTTCTTCATGACCTGGGAGCAGAACGCCCGCCTCTTCGCCTATCCGATGGCGGACGGCCCGCTGCCCGAACACTTCGAGCCCTTTGAATCGCCTGCGAAGAACCTCTTCAACAATGCCGAGCAGAATCCCTGCGCGCTCTTCACGGACGACAAGTCTGCGAAACGCGGCACGAAGGAAGAGTTCCCGTACGTGGTCACGACCTACTCCGTTACCGAGCACTGGCAGACGGGCACGCAGACCCGCAGCATCCCGTGGTTGAATGAGCTCATCAGCTGCAACTTCATCGAGCTTTCGCCTGAACTTGCAGAGGAAAAGGGCATCAAGAACGGCGACGTCGTTCGCGTCTGGAACAACCGCGGCTCCGTCAAGGTCCGCGCGATGGTGACGATCCGCATCAAGCCGATGACGATCGACGGCAAGAAGGTCCACGTGGTCGGCATGCCGCACCACTTCTCGTGGGCCGGCACCTTCGCCACGGGCGACAACATCAACGACCTGAGTCCGAATGTGGCCGATCCGAACAGCTTCATTCCGGAATACAAGGCCTTCCTCGTCAACATCGAGAAGGCGAACTAACCGGCCGGACCCACAGGAGACAACCAAATGGCAAATACGAAAGAAGTCGCGATGCTCTTCGACGCCTCGCACTGCACCGGCTGCCGCGGCTGCCAGGTGGCGTGCAAGGAGTGGAACGTGCTGCCTGCACGGCTCGGACTCAATGCAAATCCCTTCACCGGCTCCTACCAGGGCCCGATGGACCTCAACGGCGACACGCGCCTCATCATGACCTTTGATGAGAAGCCCTCGGGGAACAAGTACCACCCGATCGACTGGGCAATCGGCCGGCGTTCCTGCTACCACTGCACGGACCCGGGCTGCGTTCAGGCGTGCTCTTCGGGCGCTCTCCAGAAGAACGAGAACGGCGTGGTGACCTTCGACACCGACAAGTGCAACGGCTGCACCTTCTGCCAGGCCGCCTGCCCCTTCGACGTGCCGCGCTTCCGCCCGATGGACGGCAAGATCGACAAGTGCACGCTCTGCATGGATCGACTCGAACAGGGCGGCAAGCCCGCCTGCGTGCATACCTGCCAGCCTGAAGCGCTCGACTTCGGGCCGCGCGAGGAAATGCTCAAGAAAGCCCATGCCCGCGTCGAATTCCTCAAGAAGAAGGGATTCGCGAAGGCTGAGGTCTACGGCGAGAACGAATGCGGGGGGCTCCACGTCATTCAGGTCTGCGCGCTCGGTCACGAAGCCTACGGTCTGCCGACCAACCCCGAACCCAAGAAGGTGATCAACGCAATCGACGTGATGAAGCCCGTCACGGCCGTGGGCGCTGCCGCCGTCGTGGGCGCGCTCGCCGTGTCCTTCCTCGCCAACCTCGGCTACCGCAGAAAGGCGGTTACCCTTGAGGAGGCGAAGGCAAGCTGGACGCCCGAACAGCGCGCGAAGGCTGAGGCCGAAGCCGCCGAAATCCGCAAGGCTGCTAAATAAGGAGAGATCATGACCCGTTATATCCAGCGTCACTCACTTCTGACGCGCGTCACTCACGGCGTGGTCGCCATCACCTGCATCCTGCTCGCGGTGACCGGCCTCTTCGTCTTCTGGCCCGAGCTCGGCGGCTCGGTGATGGGCGGCGAATTCACCCACTGGATGCGCATGCTGCACCGCATCTTCGCCATCCCCTTCATCCTGATTCCGCTCTACGCGGTCTTCCGTTCGCCGAAGGGATGCGTGCATCTCTTCAAGGAAGACATCTTCGGCAAGTGGGATAAGGACGACTACCTCTGGGCGATGAAGTTCCCCTTCTACCTCTTCTTCCCGTCCAAGGTGCACATGCCCCCGCAGCACCACGTGAAGTCCGCGCAGCGTCTCGCTGACGGCGCGCTCGTGTTCTTCTGCATCATCATGGCTGTCACCGGCATGATCCTGTGGCTCAACACGGGGCTTCTCCCCAACGGCGGCATGAAGGTAGCCTTCAGCACGGACGTTCTCCTCTGGGCGCGTCTGCTCCACGATATCTTTTTCGCTCTCACGGTGATCGTCGGCATTGCCCACATCTACCTGGGCGCGGGCATCTTCGAACCCTATAAGGGCACGGCCCGCATCATGTTCGGCGACGGCAAGGTGAGCGAATCGGACGCGCTCTACCACTGGGGCTACTGGGCCAACCAGGAGCTTACGAGCGGCAAGAACGTCACCGTTGAAAAGGACGGCAAGTAAGTCTCCGGACTTTCAGGGGCTCCCGCTGAGGAGCCCCCAAATAAAGCACGCTCCGCCCGCTCTAAAAAGGGTTTCCCCGGAACCCTTCGAAGCGGGCGGTGAGTGCGATGAAGCCTTTTCATTGAGACTTCATCGCACTCCCCCGAGAGAGTGCAAGGACGGGAAAAAATGCTTCCCGGCGCTTCCGGCCGCGACGGCTATGATTGCCTTCCGGATCCGGGACGAGGAAAGACCCCTATACAAACGAAAAGGAAAAATCATGAATTCGAAGTCGATCGAACGAGCCCTTCAGCGCTACCGTGCCTATAAGGACGAAGACGTTCGCACGCGTCTGGAGATCTTCGGGCCGCTTCTCCTCGAAGCCGCCGCCCTTTCGAATTCCCTCACGGACGAGGATTCAACCATCGTGCGCGAACCCACTGAAGCGGAAATCCTCGCCGCCGCCAAAGGGGGCGCGACGCTTCTTTCGCTCGATCTGGTCCGCATCCGTCCGGATTCCTTCAAGGCCGGACTTGAACGCCTCGGAAAAGTCCTTCTCGGGACGCTCAAGCTCGATGAAAAACTTCATGCTGAAGCCGAAGCCTTCGACTGGACGCCCTTTACCTCCGCCGATTTTGTCGACGCCGCCTCTCTTTCGCCCCAGGACGCCCTCGTGATGGCGGAGAGACTCACCGCAAACATCGATGAGGCGCTCGCCGCCGTCTGGGTCTACCCGGTTCTCGGCATGACGATCCGCGCCTTCCTCGACAAATTCGCCCGCGACGCCTCTCAGGCGCTTGCGCGCACCGAAACCGGAGCCCCGTCCTTCGACCGCAGAACGACCTGCTTCTGCTGCGGGTCGGAACCCGACATCGCAGCGGTTGCCGCCACCACGAATCGCGGCAACGTGAAGAAGCTCTACTGCTCGACCTGCGGCGCCTCCTGGTCCTTCGAGCGCATCCGGTGCGCCCGCTGCGGAGACGAAGCCCTGTCGGACCTCTCCTACGTGAGCGATGAAGCGGACAACACGCACCGTCTTCACATCTGCTCCAACTGCCACGCCGCGATGCCGACCCTCTTTGCGGGCGGCGACGAACTCACCTTCAACCCCGACGTTGAAGGGATCGTTTTGACGGGCCTTGAGGAAGCGTATGAAGCTGCCGTCACGCAGGGCACGGTTCCGCAGAAGGTGCTCAAGCAGGGCGACGCCACGCAGGCCGGCCGCGGCCCGGGACGCGGACTTTACTAAAGCCCGATTCCGAATAAACTTTTCCTGACACTCTTCGAAGGTAAGGAGAGCATCGTGAAAAACTTCATGACCGGCACCGACAGCATTCCGTTTCTTCCCGGCACTTTCGCCCCTGAAAGCGATGGGGTGAAGGAAGAGGAAGCCCTCGGCGCGCGCCCGGCGGAAATCATCCGCCTCGCGGGCTCAACCTCCGGCCCCGACACGGACTGGGTGGCTGAGGAAGTTCCGGTGGCGCTCGTCTACAACGGCATTTCGCACGCCGTCATGATGACGACCCCGACCATGCTCGAGGACTTTGCCGTGGGCTTTTCGCTCGCCGAAGGCATTGTCCGGTCGCTCGACGACATTCATGACATCGAGGTGACGGACGGATGCCGGGGCGGGAAGAACGTCAACCTCACGATTTCTTCCGAAGCTTTCTGGAAGCTGAAGGAGCACCGCCGTTCCATGACGGGCCGCACGGGCTGCGGCATCTGCGGCACGGAGTCGCTTGACGACGCCATGAGGCCGACGCCGGTTCTGCCCTTCACGCAGACCTTCGACATGGAGCATTACGGCCAGGCGCTCGAATACCTCCAGAAGGTCGAAACCCTTGGAGCCCTCACCGGGTCGACTCACGCCGCCGCCTGGGTGCATCCGGACGGAAGCCTTGCGGGCGGCGCCGAAGACGTCGGCCGCCACGTTGCGCTCGACAAGCTCCTCGGCCTTCGCGCGCGCCGTGGGTGGACCGACGGCGCACTCGTCATCAGCTCCCGCGCCTCCTATGAAATGGTTCAGAAGGCTGCAATGTGCGGGGTCGAGATCATTTTTGCGGTTTCCGCTCCCACAGCGCTCGCCATTGATGTCGCGAAGCGCGCCGGCATTACGCTCGTCGCCTTCTGCCGGCGCTCGCGCGCCAACGTCTATACGCACCCCGAACGCCTTATCGGCATCGGAAGCCGTGCGTGACCTGCGTGACACTGCATATTTTTCACTGAGAACAAATTCTTTCCTCCCGTCTCGGGATTTTGAGGACGCCGGCACTTTGCAGACGTCCTCATTTTTCTATCGTTTTCCCTCTTCCCAGGGACATGCCGTAGTTTTCCACTGCCTGTCGTAGACTAACGGAGTCTCTTCAGATTCCTTCGCTTTTCCCGAGTTTTATGACTGAAAACGTTCCTGCTGCCAATCCTCTTTCCACAGGCATTGCCGATTTTGTCGGACTGCTTCGGAAGGGAATGATTTATGTCGATAAAACCGATCTGATCGTTGACCTTGTGAACCGGGATCAGTACGTCTTCCTCTCTCGCCCGCGCCGCTTTGGTAAATCACTGCTCATTTCCACATTGAAAACGCTTTTTACGGAAGGTGCCTCAGCTTGCCAGGGTCTCAAGGCCGAAAAACTCTGGACGCGACCGAAGAGAAAAGTCCTCCATCTCGATTTTTCGGACATGGTGTTTCAAACCCATGAAGAATTTCTGCAGGCCTTCGATGAACTCCTCACGATGGCCATTGCCGAAGCGGGTTTTGAGGAGCCGAACGTCCCGACTGGCAACCCACTCCTTAAGTGGCGCATGTTTCTTAGCCGCCTCGAGCCGGTGAGTCTGGTACTCCTCGTTGATGAATACGATTCGCCCCTCTCAGCCGCTCTCAATGAACCGGAATTGTTTGAATCCGTCCGAAGCATCATTTCAGGATTCTTCATCGCGAACAAGAAGCAATCCGGAAAGTTCGACTTCACCTTCATAACGGGAATAATGAAGTTCCCGCAGGCATCCATTTTTTCCGCCTTCAACAACATCGTCGACATTTCTCTTGACGAACATTTCGGCACGCTACTCGGCTACACCGAAGCAGAGATACGCAGCTATTTCTCACCGTATCTGGAAAAGGCGGCGCTCTACTTCGGTCTGACGATCGATGAACTCATCAGGGAAATGGCAGAGCACTATGACGGCTACTGCTTTGAAGCAACGGCAACAAAGCACGTCTTCAGTCCGTGGTCCGTTCAGAACTTCCTGAGACGCTATCCGGAGGAGCAGTTCGGACGATATTGGGTTAAGTCCGGCGGCTCTCCTCGGCTCCTAATTAATTTTCTGAAGGAAAATGGCGAGCTCCGTTTCGAAGCATTCGACAAGCCTCAGTATGCGAAGCGCTCGGAGCTTGAATCCTGCGCGCATATCCTCGAACTCGATCCGAAGCTCCTTCTGACGAATGTCGGCTACCTCAGCATCAAAGGCAAAGAGAACGGTCTTCTCGTCCTCGGCTATCCCAACCAGGAAGTGCGCGACGCCTTTGCGGAAATCCTTTCAACAGCATACTGGCCTCAGGACCTCATGCGCTCGCAGATTGCGAGGCGCTTTGTCCATGGGCTTGAAGCCGGTAATCCGGATCATGTTCTTGAATCGTTGAACGAGCTCATCCATCGCCTGTCCTACCAGGGCATGCAGCACCCGACCGAGGAACTCATTCGCCAAATCGTGCAGGTCTTCTGCGAAGGCGCAGGTCTTGACGCGAGCATTGAGCGCGTTTCTCCCAATGGCAGAAGCGATCTTGAGCTTGAAACCCGGGAAACCGATGCTGTAATCGAATTCAAGATGGCGCAAACGGAAAAAGAGGCGCCTCATCGCCTCGAAGCGGCGTTAGCCCAGATTGAAACTCGCCGATACGGCTTCAAGCGCCCGGGGCGTCCGCTTATTCGTCTGGGTCTGGTTTTTGCAAAGGATACAAAGCGCTTTGCGGCGATCGGGCGGCTTCCCGGTTAAAGGCTCGGTGCTTCTCCTTTGGTGTTCCTGTTCCCGGTTTTCAGAAGAGCGCCATTCCTGACTGAATCAATCAAGAATAGAATTAACGAATTCCTCTTTCCCGAACGCCTGAACAAGGACACCCGACCATGGATACCCAAAATCCGAAAGAAGCCCCCGAAGCCCCGGAGAACGCATCGGCGCGCTCGAGCGGCTGGACGCTTCTCATCCTTTACGTTGCCGCCATCCTTCTCGGCGTCGCAAACGGTCTCTGGGGGTCCGAACTCGGACGCACGAGCGCCGACTTCATTTCGACCCTATTCATCCGCATCTTCAAATTCGTCTCCGTGCCGATCATTGCGGTGTCGATCATTTCGACGCTTGCCGGCATCTCGCGCTCCGGGAATTCCGGGAAGATCTTCCGCCACACGATCTTCTACACGCTCTTCACAACGATTCTTGCCGCGGCGCTTGCAGCGCTCCTCTACGAACTCTTCACGCCCGAGAACGTCTCCGTGGCGGCCTCCGCTGCGGCGCCGCTCTCGTCCGTTGCGAACGCCGGCGGCGAAGGCTACCTCAAATACGTTGAATCGGTGATTCCGGACAACATCCTCGCGCCCTTCCTTTCGGCCAATGTTCTCTCGGTTCTTCTCATCTCAGCCGCGGTCGGGATCGCCATCGCGCGCATTCCCGCATCACGCTCGCAGGAAGTGCTCCTTGCCTTCTTCTCAGGCCTCCAGGAAGTACTCTTCAAGATCGTTTCCTGGGTGATCAAGGCGCTCCCCATCGGCATCTTCGGCTTCACCTCCGTGCTTGCCTCGGATCTCTCTTCGGGCATTGAACTCGGCGGCCTCGGCACCTACTTCATGGTGGTGCTCGGCGCCAACGTAATCCAGATGGCGGTTGTCCTCCCGCTCGTGCTTCTTGCCCGCGGCCTCAACCCCATCAAGGTGGTCCGCGCCATGGTGCCGGCGCTTACCGTCGCCTTCTTCTCCAAATCCTCCGCGGGCACGCTTCCCGTCACGATGGCGAGCGCCGAGAACCGCCTCGGCATTCGTCGTCCCGTCTCACGCTTCGTGCTTCCCATCTGCACGACCATCAACATGAACGGGTGCGCAGCCTTCATTCTCCTTACCGTCGTCTATCTCATGCAGAATGCGGGCGCCGACATCACGTTCGGCACGCTTGCAGCCTGGGTGCTGATTTCGACCATTGCCGCCGTGGGCAACGCCGGCGTCCCGATGGGCTGCTTTTTCCTTTCCGCCTCGCTTCTCGCGAGCATGAATGTGCCCATTCTCCTGATGGGCGTCATCCTGCCCTTCTACGCCGTGATCGACGCAGTTGAAACCACCCTCAACGTCTGGTCGGACAGCTGCGTGGCGGCGATGGTGAATAAGGACCTCTATGGCGACGAGGCTCAATCCTCCGCAGAAGGCAGCTAAGCGGCTCAGCTTAACTTCATCGCTTCAGAACGGGCTTCTCCTGAACTTTGGGAGAAGCCCGTTTTCTTTTAACGCCTCAGTTCTGAAGAAACCCGCGCCAATCCTTCGGGCGCGCATAGTCGCACGTGATTTCCTCGCTCGAACATAGCCAGGCCCAGACGCCGTCCAGAGCCGAAGCGCGGATGAAGACCGTGCTTCCCTCGCTCGCAAGGTCTCCCGCAGCCTTCAATTCCGCGTAGCAGCGCTTCACTTGAATGAGGTTCGAGCTCGTGACGCGCTGCACCTGGGTTTGAGGCAGCACGGCCTCAAGCCGCACCCATTCGGCGCCGGATCTCATCTCGAGCTCGCCGTAGGCGAATACCCAGGAAAGGAAATAGAGCCGGACCCGATCCTGCACGGGGAGCACCGAATTGGCCGCGAGCCCGATGCGGTCCGACTGAATGCAGCATTCGAGCTGCACTTCAACAGCCTGCCTCAGGGTCTGGCACGCTTCCATCCGCTCCTTGATCCGGGCATTGGGGAGCGTAATCACTTCGAGGGGCGTCACGGCGAAATATCTGCCGTTTCCCGGCCTCCCGGAGTGGAAGGTGTGATTCCCGCCGCAGATCCGATGCGCCACGGCCAGGGCCATGCCCTGCTTCGACTGGCTGTACATGCTCCCGAAGGTTCTCCCTGCCACGCCCTGCGTGATGAGCGACATGAGCGAGAGGGGCATCCGGGGCGTATAGACATATTCGCCGCCGTTCAGCTGCCTCACCTGACCTTCGGCGCGAAAAAGCGCCTCGAGCTCGGGAGGAACGGGCGGCATGTACGGCGACTCCTACGATCTGAAGGTTGGCGAAGGCACGGCCTCGTCCTTCGCGGTGACTTCCGGCCTCATGGCTGTGAAGCACATCCTTTCGACCAAGTAATCCGTGAAGTGGTTCCGGGCCAGGCCCGGAACAACGATGCCTAGCATCAAGGGAGCGTCTTTTTAGGAAAGGCGCTCCCTTTTTCTTAAAAGCACATCACCTGGCCGTCGGTGCGCTTTTCGGTCGCGCCGCAGAGAACGCCGTCGCGATTTCTGAGAATAATCTGCCCGCGTCCCATGAGCGTCATGTCCGCCTTGATGCTCACCTCGTGACCCATGCGCGCGAGCTTCAGGATTTCCGCCTGCGGCATGTCGGCTTCCAATTCCACCCGCTTTCCGCCCACCCACTGCCAGCGGGGAGCGTCGAGCGCCTGCTGGGGATTAAGGTGCCAGTCGATCAGGTTCTCAACCACCTGCACATGCGCCTGCGGCTGCATGAAGCCGCCCATGATGCCGAAGGGGCCGACCGCCTCGCCGTCCTTCGTGAGGAACCCGGGGATGATCGTGTGATAGGGGCGCTTCGACCCCGCGAGGCAGTTGACGTGCCCGGGGTCAAGCGTAAAGTTGTTCGCGCGGTCGTTCATCGAAATGCCCGTTCCCGGGATGACGATCCCGGAGCCGAACCCGCGGTAGTTGCTCTGAATGAAGGACACCATCATGCCCTCACGGTCGGCGGCGGCAAAGTAGACGGTGGAGCTTCCGCGCGGGTCGCCCGCCTTCGGGAGCATTGCCTTCTCGCCGATAAGCGCCCGGCGCGACGCGGCATAGCCTTCCGAAAGAAGGTCGTCCGTCGTGACCCGCATGGCGGAAGGCTCCGTCACATGCATCGCGGTATCGGCCATGGCGAGCTTCATCGCCTCGATCTGCTGATGCATGGTTTCGGCCGTGAGGGGCGCACCCAGCTTCATTCCGGCGAGGATTCTGAGCGCCATCAGCACCGTAATGCCGTGCCCGTTGGGGGGCATCTCCCAGACGTCGTAGCCCTTGTAGTTGATGCTAATCGGATCAACCCATTCGGGCTCGTAGGCGGCGAGATCGCTCGCCCTCAGGAACCCCTGGTGGTCCTCGTAGAAGCGCCCGATTGCCTCAGCAATTTCGCCCCGGTAGAAGGCTTCGCCTTCAGTTTCAGCAATGCGCAGGAGGGTCTTTGCCATATCGGGAGAGCGGAAGATTTCGCCCGCCTGGGGAGCCCGGCCCTCCGGCGCAAAGGTCTCGAACCAGGGCGCGTACTGGGGATCCTCCTTCATGCCGGAATAGAGCCGATAGGCGCGTTCCCAGAGGAGCGCCACGGTGGGCGACACCACAAAGCCTTCCGCGGCATAGCGGATCGCGGGCGCGAACACGTCCTTGAAGGAGAGGCTTCCGAAGCGTTTATGCACGGCGCTCCATGCGGCGACGCTCCCCGGAACGTCCGACGAAAGCGTGCCGTAGGCCGGGACTTCCGTGAAGCCCCGTTTCTTTAGTCTCTCAATCGTCGCGCTGGCGGGCGAAGGGCCGGAGCCGTTGAGTCCGTAGAGCTTCCCGTCCTTCCAGACCATCACGAATGCGTCGGCCCCGAGACCGTTGCCGGTGGGCTCAACGAGCGGCATCGCCGCCGCCATCGCAACGGCGGCATCAACGGCATTCCCGCCCTTGAGGAGAATCTGAAGGCCGATCGAGGCAGCGGTGGGATTCCCCGCGCAGGTCATGCCGTTCGCGGCATAGACCACCGTGCGGCGGGAGAAATGAGGATAGTCAAGGGGGTCAAAAGCTGGCCAAGGCATGTTGGATCAATCTCGCAAAAAAGAACCCGGCGGAAGCTTTTCCATGAGCTCAGCCGGGTTCGGGGATTGTTTTTTGAAATATTAGCGTTCAAGACTCGGGGCGGAACGGCCGGAAAAAGTCATTCTTTTTTTCCGGCCGGGACTCCACTTGCCCGTCAGATGACGCCTTTCTTCCTAA
>CAKQON010000034.1 GCA_934255515.1 uncultured Sutterella sp. | reverse complement strand
GCCGTGCGCCGTTATTCCTTCATACGCTTCCTGCATCGTCTGATCAAGGACTACGGCGGAAAGGGCAGAAAGCTCTTCGTCATCTGCGACAACTGCAGAATTCACCACGCAAAGCTGGCAGCTGCCTGGTGCGAAGCTCATACGGAAGAAATCGAACTCTTTTTCCTTCCCTCATATTCGCCGGAACTGAACCCCGATGTATTTCTGGATCGTCAGCTCAAAACGAGTCTGCGGGTGAAGGAACCGAAGAATCACGAGGAAACGCTCGGACACGCGAAGGAGATCACCGCCACCTTCAAAAGCGAGAAGACACCTATTCGTGCCTGTTTTACGAATGAGAGTACTCTCTATGCACAGGCGGCCTGACCCCGAGTCGCCTATAGAACCATTTGTCGACTAAATCATTACTTTGTTAATAATTCATGTTATCAATTAAAAACTATATAGTAATTTGATTATTTAGTTAATTATCTAAAAATAAAACTTATACAGCAATGATTTCTATGAAGATTCTTTTATAAAAAATAATCCGTCAGATCAGCCCGTTTTTTCTTCTGTAAAAGAATTCCTATAGAAAACAATATAAAAGCCGCAGATTCCTACGAAGAGAATCTGCGGCTTGTTCTATTGAGGGAAGCCTTCGGGAGCAGCGGTCCCGAAGCCTTCCTCATGAGCATCACGCGTCAGGCCTGAAGCACGCTTTCAGGCTGATCGTAGACGTAAACGCGCGGAAGCGCCTTCGTCCACTTTTCCACCTCAACGAGCGCGGTCGAAGCGATGTTGCCGCAGGCGAGCGACGACGTGGGTTCATCCATCGTGAGCGTATTGGAGTTCCCGTGCACGTCGACGCGGAGGCCGTCGGTATCGAGGGGAGCGAACCAGGCGCCATGGTGCACGACCACAACGCCCGGCTGCACGCGGTCCGTAACGTAGACGCCCGCAAGGAGGGCGCCGCGGTCATTCTTGACGAGCGCGACGTCGCCCGACTTCAGACCCCTCGCCTTCGCGTCCGCCGGGTTGATCCAGCAGGGCTCGCGGTCGTTGATGTTCGCAAACTGGTGGCTCACCGTGCCGTCGAGCTGGCTGTGCATGCGGTAACGGCTCTTGCAGGCCATGAGCGCGAGCGGATGTGCCTTGGTCTTCGTGTTGACGCCTTCGGTCGGAACGAAGTACGCGGGGTGCCCGAGGCAGTCCTTGTAGCCGTAGGAAGCGATCTTCGGGGAATAGAGCTGGATGAGGCCGCTCTCGGTTGCAAGCGAATTCGCCTTCGGATCCTTGCGGAAGGCTTCAAAAGCCACAAAATTGCGGTCCTTCTCGGCCACGTCGAAGAGGAAGTAGCCCTTCTTCCAGAACTCTGCGAAGCCGGGGAGCTTCACGCCGATGCGTTCACCCATCTTCTGCGATTCGCCGTAGAGACGCTTGATCCAGCCCATTTCATCAAGCCCTTCGGTATAGGCCGCTTCAAGGCCCATGCGCTTTGCGAGCTCGCTGAAGATCCAGTAGTCGGGCTTCGACTCCCACTGCGGCTCAATCGCCTGCTGCATCGCCACGAGACCGTCGTTCGAGTAGGTGCCGATATTGGTGATGTCGTTGTGCTCGAAAACCGTCGCCGCCGGAAGCACAATGTCGGCGTGTCGCGCCGTCGCCGTCCACACCGTGTCGGTGACGACAACCGTTTCGGGCTTCTTCCAGGCGCGCTCGAGCTTCATCGTATCGGGCTGGTGTGCGAAGGGATTACCGCCCGCCCACATGACGAGACGAACTTCCGGATAGGTCACCTTCGTGCCGTTGAAGTCGATGGTCTTGCCGGGATTGAGGAAGCAGTCGACAAAGCGCGCGACCGGAATCGTCTGGCTTCCCTTCCATGGAAGGGTCGAGGGCTTCACGGGCTTGACGCCGCTCGAAATGCCGCCCAGGAACGGTCCCGTACAGAGGGGCGAGCCGCCGTTGGAATAGTGGTAGTTGGTGCCGATGCCGCCACCCGGAAGGCCGATCTGACCGAGCGCCGCCGCGAGCGCAAAGCCCATCCAGTGCGACTGTTCGCCGTACTGGATGCGCTGGATGCCCCAGCCCATCATGATCATCGTGCGGTGTTCCTGGAGCTCATGCGTGAGGCTCACGATTCTTTCGGCCGGCACGCCGCATTCGCGAGCGGCCCAGGCCGGAGTCTTCTCGACGCCGTCGGTCTTGCCGATGATGTAGTCATGAAGTTCCGGCCAGCCCGAGCAGCACTTCGTGAGGAACTCGGTGTCGGCCTTCTTCGTTCTCACGAGTTCGTGGAGCATGCCGAGCATCATGGCGCAGTCCGTGCCGGGACGCGGGGCGATCCATTCGGAGCCCAGATATTCCGCGGTGTCGGGCTTCAGCGGATTGATGGCAATGGTCTTCGTGCCCTTTTCCTTCAGCGCGCGGAAGTAGCCGTAGCTGTTGTGGAGGGTCGTAAGCCAGTCGATGTCGTTCGTCACGATCGGATCGCACCCCCAGAGGACGATGCGCTCGGAATGCTTCATCACCACGTCCCAGCTCGTCGAGCGCGGGTCGCCCGTGCCGACGACGTAGGGCAGGATGCGGCTGATGGCAGCCGTCGAATAGCTGTTGATGCACTGGATGAAGCCGCCTCTCAGATTGAGAAGACGCTGTTGCAGATTAATCGCCGCATTGACCTTGCCCGTCGACATCCAGCCGTAGGAACGGCCGAAGACGGCGCTCGGACCGTAGGCGTCGTAGACGCGGTTCATTTCCTTTGCGACGAGATCAAGCGCCGTCTCCCAGGAGACGCGCACGAACTTCTCTTCGCCGCGGTGTTCGCGGCTCGCGGGGCCGTTCCTGAGATATCCCTCGCGCACCATCGGATAGCGGATGCGGGACGAGGAATAGGGAAGCTCGCAGAGACCGTTCATGTTGACGGAGGGCGCGTAGTCGTGCTCGAAGGGCGTGAGGTGCGTGAGCTTTCCGCCCTGAACATGCGCGCGCACGACGCCCCAGCGGGACGCCGTGATGACTTCGTTTTCGTCGAGCGTCGACTTTCCGAGGCTGAAGGTATTGGAGAGCTCCAGGTCCTTCTTTGTCGGAACGGAAAGCGGCTTCTCGCGGAACTGTGCGGCGCTCTTGAGCGCCGCGGGATTCCCCGGTTCAACCGGAGCGGGCTTCGCGGCCGCATTCGTCTGAGGCACGAAGGCGGCAGCCGTGCCGGCAGCGCCGGCGGCGAGGAAGTTTCTGCGCGTGAGACGGGACATAGCAATTCCTTTTAATTTTTCGGAATGGAATGCCGAAAACTTTACGGTTCCCGTCTCTCTCGCCTCAGATGAGAATTGCTCTCGATTGATTCAGATCGAGCTCATCGTCCGATCTTAACTTAGTGTTATTCCTAAAATGAATAGCGGTTTCAGGCTTCCGCCTCATCTTCCTCATCGTCTCCGAAGAGCTCCCGGTCGAGCGCTTCATGTTCGGCGAGCGACATGCCGCGCGCCTGCTGACTGCCGAGCTCTCCCTCGAGCACGCGGATTTCCGGACGGCGTCCGGCGTGGAGCGTGAGCTCAACATTCGCGCCGAAGGCTTCCGGCATGCCGGGGATATCGTTCGCGAGACGCCCTGCAATCACGCGGCCTTCGACAGCCTCGGTCTGAAAATCCCTCACATAGGCGTCGTGGTCGCCCGCGTCGACCTCGGCCCAGACGCCCCAGGTAAAGCTTCCGTCCTCTTCCGTGAAGGGGATTTCAATGACGCCGAAGAGAAACTTCTCGCCCGTTTCAAGGGCCGCAAAGTCCTCATTGAACTTTCCCGCGCGGTAGCGGTTGACGTAGTCGAGCTGCCAGAGGCAGTCGGGAAGCTTCATCTGAATGTCGCGGCAGAGTTCGTTTTCATCCGCTTCGGTGGTCTCTTCATAGTCTTCGGTCATGGCATTGCTCCGGAAATCCGTACTTCTGAAAGGAGTGTCGAAACTATACCTGCCTCGCGAAGCGCATACTTGAGAGAAATCCTTTGCTTCTTATCCCCAAAAGTCCTCCCATGGCGCTTTTTCTCCATCACATTGCGCTCTGCGCACCGCTCTTCATTCTCGTTGCGCTCGGCTGGGCGCTCATCAAGGCAAAAGTCTTCACGCCGGCAGCCACGAAAGCACTGGGAAGCTTCACCTGAAGGCGCCTGGTTCCGCGAGGAAGGAACAGTTCTTCTCGCAAACGAGTTCCGGATGGAATCTCCCGTCTACCAGAGCATTCTTACTGCCGTTGCGCGCGGCACAAATGAATGGAGCGCCATCAGCGGGAAAACCGGGAGAGCCGAGGTGACGGTGTACCTCTCCCGGCTCGAGAACATCTTCAAATTGATCGAAAAAAGAGCGCCGCTCAACGGCCGGCTCGCCTGGAAAGGCGTCCGCTATTACCTAAGCGGCCCATTCTTCAAATTCTGGTACCGCTTTGTCGACCCGCTGGATCAGAGGTCTCTGGCCGCCCGCGCTCAATGGCAGCGGCTGCAGGACTACTGCCGGGAAAACTGGTCGACCTATACGGGACGAACGCTCGAGGACTGGTTTCTCACCCGATACCGCAGCGACCGCCAGTGGGATCAGGTCGGACCGTGGTGGGACAGACGCGGGGAAAATGAGATCGACCTCGTCGCCGTTTCTCATGCCGGCAAAAACTCGTCTTTGCCGAGGTGAAGCGGAATCCTGAACGACTTGACATGCATGCGCTACACGTCAAGGGAGAAGCGTTTCTGAAGGCCAACGGCGCACTTGCCGGCTACGCACAGGGGTACCGCGGTCTTTCGCTCGAAGAGCTTTAAGTCTGCTTCCGCTCGCCAGGGCGCGAACGGCCAAATGCAAACGGGGATGCCCGGAACGGAAAAACTCCGCCCGAAGCGTCCCCGCAAGAGATTGCTTCTCTTTTCAGACTCGAACGCTTACTTCAGCGTCGCCGCATTCGTGCCGGCCGTACGACCGAAGACCATCACGTCGGCAATGGCGTTTCCGCCCAAACGGTTGCTCCCGTGAATGCCGCCCGTCACTTCACCCGCGGCATAAAGCCCCGGAATGACGTGGCCTTCGGCATCAAGCACCTGCGCCTTCACGTTGATGCGGATGCCGCCCATCGTATGGTGCACGGTCGGGACCTTCCGGCAGGCGTACCACGGACCGCCGTCGAGAACCTTGTCCGCGGCATTGTTGGCAAGGAACCCGAGCGGATCCTTGGCCTTTCCTTCAACTACGGCGTTGTAGCCATCAACGCTTGCCTTCAGCTTGGCCGGATCCATGCCAGTCTTCTTTGCGAGGTCGTCGAGCGTATCGCCCTCAACAACGCTGCCGAGCGCGAGCATGTTGCGGATCGTTGCGCCGTTGGCGTCCACGAAGTCCGGGCTCGGATAACGGAGCTTATTGACGACGATCCAGTAGGTGCCCTTGGGCTGCGCGAAAATCGCCTTCGCGAGCACGTCGCGCGCGGCGCCTTCATTCACGAAACGTTCGCCCGAGAGGTTGACGAAGATGCGGTTGCGCCCGGACGTGCGGATGTTTTCCATGAGGCCCGTACCCGGCGTGCCGCAGGGATGAATCTGGATGTCGTCAAGGCCGATCAGCTCGGCGCCCACCTTCTTCGCCATCACGAGACCGTCGCCCTGAGCGGCCTTGGCAAGATTCGTGCAGCCGATCGAATTGTCGAGCTTCACTTCCTTCCAGACGCCGGTGTCGTATTCCTGACGCATCTTGATGTTGGCGCCGAAGCCGCCGGTGGCAATCACCACCGCACCCGCATCAACCGTAATCTTGCGGCCGAAATTCTCGGCCATCACGCCCGTGACGCGCTTGTTGGCAGTAATGAGATCGGTCACCCTGGTATCAGTCAGGACCTGAATGCGGCCGCCCGAATTCTTAATGACGTCTTCAAACGTGCGGATGTAGGTATTGCCTGAAGGCGTCGCCGGATAGTGGCTTCTCTGCCAGAGGGCGCCCGTTGCGGTGCCGATCTCACCCTTAAATTTGACGCCCAAGCCTTCGAGCCAGTTGACCTCGTCCATCGAGTGGGACGTGAGGTACTTCACGAGTTCAGGCGTTCCCTTGTTGTGACCGCCCTTCATCGTCTGGTCGTAGAACTTCTGAACCGAGTCCTCGATGCCCTGCTTGCCCTGGCGAACCGGGTCGACGGCGTTCAGAGCGCCTTCGGACACATTGGTCGAGCCCCCGAGGAACCCGAGCTTCTCGAGCACGAGAATGCGCTTCGCGCCCGCTTCCTCGGCAGCAATGGCAGCGGCAAGACCCGCTCCGCCGCCGCCCACGATGACGACGTCGGCCTTGTAGGTCTTTTCAACCGCCGGATGCTTCTCAACCTTCTGACTGAGCGCCTTCATGTCGCCGCCCGCCTGCTTGAGGCAGTCGCGAACGCCCTGAAGGAGCGCAAAGCTCGAAATGGTCGCGCCGGTGACGGCGTCTACGCCCGTCGACTGGTAGTTGAGCACTTTCTGGCTCACGAGGTCGAGCGCGACCTTGCCGACGCCGATCGTTTCCAGATTTTTGGAATAGTCGATCTTTTCAATGCGGTTCTTCGAAACCGTCACCTTGACGGTCATCGGCGCATTGTGGCCGTTGACGGTCGCTTCGTAGATGCCGGGCTTGAAGGTGCTCGGAGCCGTCGCAGCGGCATTCGCCGTCGCGGCAGCGCTCGCGACGCCGAAGAAGGCGGCAAGAACTGCTTTACCGAGCAGATCGGTATGCATGGACATGTTTTTCTCTCCTTTATGAGAAATGCCGGAATTCCGACCGTGAGTCATGAGCGAAATCAGCATTTCTTTTTCAAGTTCGAGATTAACAGCGCCGCGGTGTAAACAAAATCTTTTTTCTTCTGAATATCCCTTATACGAACTGGCTGCCAGTCCAAGTAGGTTCCTTCAGAAGCAAAAAAAAGCGGCCCGGGATGAATCGGACCGCTTCTTCTTTGCTTCAGGGCTTTTTAAAGGCCCGGCTGCAACGCTTTAGAGCGCGAACTGCGCTTCGGCAAACTTCCAGTTCACGAGCTTCGCGAAGAAGGCTTCAATGAACTTCGGACGGGCGTTGCGGTAGTCGATGTAGTAGGCGTGCTCCCAGTCGTCGAGCGTGAGGACGGGGGTCTTCCCTTCAGCAACCGGCGTGCCGGCGTTCGAGGTGTTGACAATCGCGAGCGAACCGTCGGCATCCTTCACGAGCCAGGTCCAGCCGGAGCCGAAGTTGCCGGCAGCCTGCTTCGAGAAGGCGGCGACGAAGGCGTCGAAGGACCCCCAAGTCTTTTCGATCGCGGCGAGGAGCGCGCCTTCCGGACGGCCGCCGCCGTTCGGGGTGAGGCACTTCCAGAAGAAGGAGTGGTTGAAGTGCTGCGCGGCATTGTTGAAGAGACCGCCCGCGGAACCGCGGATGATGTCTTCGAGCGCGCGGCCTTCCCATTCGTTGCCCTTCACGAGGTTGTTGAGGTTCGTCACATAGGAGCGGTGATGCTTGCCCCAGTGATATTCAATCGTCTCGGCGCTCATCGCGGGAGCGAGCGCATCGTGAGAAAAGGGGAGCTCGGGGAGCGTGAATTCGGTCATTTTTTTTGTCTCCTGGGTAAGGAAAGTCTTGGTGCCCTGCATCATATCATTCGGGTTTTCCCTCTGCCCGGATTCTTCTCCGGCATCCGAAATAAATTTGTTGCAAAATCCGACAGATATGATTTATCTACCCTGGTGATAGAAAAGTCCTTTGCCGCAAAGCCTCAGGTCACATCTCTCCGGAGCGAATGCTCACACGCTCAACAACCGCTGCCGCCTCGCCGTCGAAGAACCGGACCTCAATCGAGTTCCCGCTCGAGAGATCCCGTGCCGCGCCCACAACTCGGCCTCCCGAAGAGATCCGGGCATAGCCCGCACGCAAGGGGCGGTCAGGGTCGGCAAGCTTCAGGGCCGTCTCCGCCTGAGCAAGGCGCAGACCTAGCTGCGTCACGGTCCGCATGGGATCGGGCTTCTGCAGAAGCGCCCGGCGGTATTCCCTCTCGGCGTCGCCGAGCTTTCTCTCAATTGCGTCGTTGAGACGCTCTCCGGGCCATCCGAGGCGTTCCCCGCGTCTTTTTTCCTGGAGGTCCGCCATGGCAAGGAACTGTTCGGCACGGTCCTCGAGCACCCGTTCGGGCGCCGAGAGGACGCGCTCCGGATCGGCGAGGAAGGCCGCGGCCCGCTCCACACGCTCCGAATGCGTGCGGAGCACGAAGTCCGCCGACCTGAAGCGCTCCGCCATAAGGCTCACGGCCCTTCCGGCATTGGCGAGCCTCAGATCCATATCGGGCATCAGGGCCTGCGCTCTGTCGAAGCGCTGCATGGCGTGCTCGATTTCGCGGGTGAGGCCGCTCGAAAGCGTGTCGAAGAGCTTCTCGAGGCGCTTCATCCAGTATTCGCGGTCGGGACCGATGGATTCGGCCGCAGCCGTCGGGGTCGACGCCCTCAGATCCGCCGCAAAGTCCGCGATCGTAAAGTCCGCCTCGTGCCCGACGCCGGAGATGACGGGCGTTCGCATCGCGCGGATCGCGCGCGCGAGCTCTTCGTCGTTGAAGGCCTGAAGGTCCTCATAGGCGCCGCCGCCTCTCACGAGAAGCACCACGTCCGCCCCCGTCCGGTCGGCAGTCCGAAGAGCGGCAATCAACCGTGCAGGCGCATCCGCCCCCTGAACCGGCGCCTCCACGTGGAGGATCTGCACCCAGGGGGTTCTGCGCTCGATCGTGCGGCAGACGTCGCCGTAGGCGGCAGCAATCGAGCTCGTTACGAGCGCAACCCGTCTGACGAACCCCGGGATGGGGCGCTTTTTCGAAGCGTCGAAAAGCCCCTCGGCCTCGAGCTTTGCCTTCAGCCTCAGAAAAGCCTCGTAGAGGCCTCCCTGTCCCGCCGGCCGCCATTGCGAGGCAATGATCTGAAGCTTTCCGCGCTCGGCATAGATGTCCGTCCTTCCGCGAATTTCAATCTTGTCGCCGACCACGAAGAGGCGCCTTCCCTGCCGGGCGCCGCCGAAAAGGACGCAGTCGATGAGTCCTCTCTCGTCCTTAATGCTGAAGTAGACATGCCCGGCCCCGGACGTCTTCACCCCCGCGACTTCGCCCGAAATCCACAAGCCGTCGATGACGCCGTCCAATGCATTCCGGATCCGAGTGAGGGTCTCCGAAACCGTCAGAGGCTTTTCTTCCGCGACCGCGCCTTCGCGGTCGGGCGACGCTCGGTTCATAAGCGCGGCTGTGCCCTCAAAGGCCGGAACAGATTCCCCGCGCTCTGCGGCCATCACCGACATCAGGGAGGGGGGCTCTTTCGGATAAGCCGGGGGCGGCATGAAGGAACTTCCCGCGGAGCCCGGGGAAACGCTCCTCGTACGGCCCACGCCCGAGGAACAGCTCCCGAAAGCCGCCGTGCGGGATCGGGGAAAACGCGCGGAGGCCGTGTCCTGAGAACCCTGGGCACGATTGGGCTCCGCTGAGGCTCGCTGCCTGAAGCCTTGCTCCTCCGGCTTCGCCTTTTTCGCGAGAGAGTCGTAACTGCTCCAGCGGACCTGCCGGACGGTGCGGACCTCCCGCTCGGCCTCTTCAAAAAGGCTCTCGAAAAAGAGTGCATCGTCCGCTCCGGGATCATTGAAATCGTCGGGCGGTCCGCTATGGAATCGGCTGGCCATGGAGGATCTTCTGAAAAGGAATAAGAAGGACTTTTTCGCGCGCTTCATTATGACAGCGTGGCATCCGGCTGTCGGAATCGGGGCGGTGGATAACCGCCATTCCTTTTCCACAGGTTCTCCCGGCCTCATCTCAAACGTCCGGCACCTTGCGGATCAAGGCTTCAGCGTCGGAAGGCGAAAGATCCATCCACAGGAACTGTGAATAACTCACGATTTGCACAAAAAATAGGCAACGTAAAAATTTTAAGAAAACTGAAGGCGTTGAAATATTTCTCCCAAAGTTGTCCACATGTCTGTCCACGGGCATGGAGGACAACCCGCGGGCAGAACTTCCGCACTGATTTGTCCACAGCAGATTCCGGCGGATTTGTCAAGGGAGGGGCCTCAGTGCAGAAGATCATCCGACACGCCTATTAATGCCGAACGCCTTACATAGAGAGGAGAAGAGAAGAATGATACGGGTATCACTTCGAAGCTCATTTCCGCCTTTGAGATTCATTTTTCTCCCGGAACCCCTTTCTGTCCACAGAGTTATCCACAGACTTGATTGCGTTTTCCCTTTCCATGACGAAGGCCCGCCATATAGGGCTTTCTAATTAGTTCCGATAGTTGCAGATTCGGAAAGAGAAAAAGCCGGCAGAAGTTCTCCACTTTTCCACATGAAAAGTTGTCAACCGGAGCTTTGTCCGGACGAGGGATCCGGACCGCCTACGGCAGCCCCCAAAAGACAAACAGCTCCGGCCGCCGGACATCCACCCTGCAAAACGGAGCTGCAGTCTCTGAAGGGCCCCGGGAACTACAGGACCCTGATGCGTCGAAAGCGTTACTTCGAGCTCTTCATGACCTCTTCGCCCGCGATGTGACCGAAGACGAGAAGGTCCGTAAGGGCATTGCGGCCGAGGCGGTTCCCGCCATGAATGCCGCCCGTGATTTCGCCCGCGGCGAAGAGTCCCGGAATGGGCTTTCCGTTCTGGTCGAGGACGCGCGTCTCCTCATCAATCTTGAGGCCGCCCATCGTGTGATGGATCGTGACCGTGATGGGCACGCAGTAGTAGGGCGTCTTGTCGACGGGCCAGCCGATCACGGCCTTCGGCACTGAGAGCGCGGAGTCGGACTGGAGCTTCGCGGCTTCGTTGTAGACCGCGATCGTCTTTTCGAGACCCTCGGCGCTGATGCCTGCGGCCTTCGCGAGTTCGGGGAGCGAATTCGCGCGGAAGGCGTAGCCGTGCGTGATGGCGCGTTCGATATGTTCCGGACGAACCTTCTTCGCATCGATCGTCTTCTGGTCGTAGATCGAGAAGGCGACCTTGCCGGGCTGCGCGAGGATGCCGTGCGAGATGTCGTCGCGGCGGCCGGTTTCATCGGCAAAGCGCAGGCCGAGCTTGTTGACGTAGGGCGTATCCTGCGGACGGCCGGCGATATTGGATTCGAGGTCGCCGTTCTTCGGATTTCCGTGCGGATGGATCTGGATCCAGACCATGCCTTCGAGCGCCGCGCCGTCCTTCACCGCTTCCTCGATCACTTCACCCGTCGTGCCGGGCTGGTTCGAGGTGGCCGTCACGCTGATGCCGTTGTACTTCTTCACCATTGCGAGGTTGGCGCCGTAGCCGCCGGCAGCGAGAATCACGCCATTCGAGGCCGTGAATGCGTGCTTCTTTCCGTTCTTGTCGAGCGCAACTACACCCGTAACGCGGCCGTTCTCGCGCACGATGTCGACCACCTGCATGTTGGTGAGGATGCTCGAGCCCGAGGCCTTCACCTTGTCGGCAAGAGGCTTGATGTAGGCGTCATAGGTCGAGATCGGGGAGACTCCGTCCTTGGCGCGCGGGAACTGAGCGCGCGGGTAGAGCGCGCCGATGCCCATGTCGACATACTTGCGGGCGATGTGCTCCCAGGTCATGTCGGACTGGTCGTCAAGCCACTGCATGGCGCGCGTGGCGTTTCGCGCCATCACGAGAACGAGCTTGGGATCCGCCTTGCAGTCGCCGCCGATGAGGGTCTGAAGCGCAAAGAGTTCAGGCGTATCGAAAATTTCCTTGCGGCCCGAAGCCTTATAGTCGGCGTACTGCTTTCTCACGGTATCCTGGATCGCCTGGATTTCCGCGGTCGGCACCTTGGCGTTGAGATACTTCTCCACAATCGCCTCGAGCGCCGGCGTCATCGGCTGGAGCTTTTCGGGTTCAGGGTCAATCGCCGACATATTGCCTTCGCTTCGTGCGGTGTTGCCGCCGATCATAGCCATCTTTTCGAGAACGATGACGCGGGCGCCCTGCTCAACCGCCGTGGCGGCAGCAACAAGACCCGCGCCGCCGGCGCCCACGATGACGACGTCGGCCTTGGTCGGGAAGGAAGCCGCCGCGGCATCCTTATGCGCTGCCTTCGCCTTCATCGACTTCGGATCAGCGCCCGCCTTTTCCAGCGCCTTCGAAACGGCGGCCTTAATTGCGCCGGACGTAATGGTTGCGCCCGAAACGACATCGACGTTCGGGGACTGTGCGGCAACGATGGCCGCGGGGAGCGCATCGGTCGCGAGCGACCCGATGCCTGGAGTTTCCGTGCTTTTCACAATGCGGACGGACTCAATGCGGTTCGTGGCGACGTCGACCTCAACGGCGACTTCGCCGTTTCTGCCTGTGGCGGAGCCAGCGAAAGTGCCGGCCGTCATGGCCTGGGAGACACCGGCGGCAAGGAAGGTGAGAGAAAAGAGGACGAGATTGCGGGAGAGAGGCATGATGCTTTTCGGTTTCTTCTTCGTGATTGTTTTATTTCGGGTGCGGCCCGTGACGGCCTTCACGCGATGGACGAAATGCTAAAGATGTCCCTCAAATCGGAAAATGAGAAAATATCCTGCTCCCGACATCAATTTTCGAAGTGACTTCCATGCAGAAATCGACCTCCATCGACACCTACGCGCTCGAATTTCTTCTTTCGCTCATGGAAACCCGGTCGCTTGCCGCCTCGGCCGACGACTTCGCCGTGAGCTCCGCCACGGCGCAGCGGATGCTTCAGAAATTGAGATCGCATTTTTCTGACCCGCTCTTCACGCGCGAAGGCTTCGCGATGCGCCCGACTGCGAAGGCCGAGAGAATTGCCGTAAAGCTTCGGCCGCTCCTCGCAGGATTGCGCCGCCTCGGGCGTGATGCGGATGAGGACTACAGCGCACGTCGGGCGACGCTCCGGTTCGCGGCCTACGACAATGCGTGCGCTTCGATCTTCGCGCCCTTTTTTCCCCGCCTCATGGAGCGTGCCCCCAATCTGACGCTCCAGTTCCTGCAGGCCGACGAAAGAATGTTCGAGCTTCTGCGCGCCGGAGACCTCGACTTCGTGATTTATGCGAGGCAGGGGCTCTCTCCCGACCTCCGGTCGGTAGCGCTTCTCACGACGCCCTACGTCTGGGTCGCCCGAAAATCCCATCCGCTCGAAGAGAAAGTGCGGAAGAACGGCTTCATTTCACCCGCCGACGCGGAAAGCTTTCCTCAAGTGATCGCAAACGCCCAGCCCGACCGCAGAAGAACGCCCAACGGTCCCGCCGAAGGATGGTTTCAGCCGAAGCACGGGCGCGCTCCGGTGCTCCATCTTCCGTTCTTTCTCGCCGCGCCTTATTTTCTTGAAGGCTCGGACGCGCTCTGCGTGCTCCCGAGGGCGCTCGTGGAGCTCGCGCTCGACCCCGGCCGCTTCACGCTGCTTCCCACCCCCGCGAATGCGCCAACGCTCACAATGCGCCTCGCCTGGCATAAGCGCACGGATGATGATCCCTACTTTCAGTGGGTGAGAGGACTTGTAGAACTTCTCCTCAGAGAAAGGGAAGCGCAGGAGCCAACATTCGACCGGACCTCCTCGAAGTCCCTAACGCAAAAAGAGGGACTTTCTCGGGAAGAGATCGGGACAGCCGGCGCCGGTACCGATTAAACTTTCAGTTTCGCTTTGGCTCTGAGGCTCGTTTTAAAGCCCACTTCTTTTGCTATATGTCTGACGACAAACCACCGCGAAGATCCGCGGCACTCTCCGGAACCGGAAAGACCGGCTTCCATTCCTCATTTCTTTTTTCGAGAGCGTGCCGCCAATGAGCAACCATCCCCGGCTTGAATCCTGGGTGCACAGCGTCTGGTCCCATCGGGGCCCGGTCGCCTGTCTCCTTTATCCGCTCTCCCTCATCTACCAGGCGGTAAGCGCTTCGCGCCGCCGCAGAACGGTAGCGAACCACCTCCCGGTGCCCGTCGTGGTCGTCGGGAACATCTACGTGGGCGGAACGGGGAAGACCCCCGTGACGATCGCGCTCGTGAGGGCGCTCCGCGCCCGCGGGTGGACCCCCGGCGTCATCTCGCGCGGGTTCGGGCGCTCTGAAGACGGCGTCCGCCTCGTGACGCCCGATTCCGACGCCTCTCAGGTGGGGGACGAACCGCTTCTCATCGCGCGCGAGTCGCTCGCACCCGTGGCGGTCGGCCGCGAACGCGTGAAGGCGGGGCTTGAACTCCTTCGCGAGCATCCCGGCGTCAACATCATCATCTCGGACGACGGCCTGCAGCATGCGGCGCTTGCCCGCGACGTGGAGCTTGCCGTCATTGGAGCCAGAGGCCTCGGAAACGGCTGGCTTCTGCCCGCAGGTCCCCTTCGCGAACCGGTTTCGCGTCTCGACGACGTCGACGCCATCATCCTCAATACGACGACCGAGTCCGTTGTAGAGAGCCGCACGCCGCGCTTTGCCGCCTCGAGCTGCTTCGGCGCCTGCAGGCGGCTCTCAACGGGCGAAGTGCGCGACATCGACACCATTGCCGCCGACCTTGAACGCACGGGCGGAAAGGCTCTGGCCGCTGCGGGCATTGCCGCGCCCGGGCGGTTCTTTGCGATGGTGCGCGGTCACGACATTGACTGCGCAGAGCTTGAGCTCGGCGACCACTTCGACTTTTCGAGCAATCCCTTCAGGGGCAGAAAGGAAAGCGTCATTCTCATTACGGGAAAGGACGCCGTAAAATGCGCGCAGATCCCTGAGATCAAGGGCGACGACCGCATCTGGGTGGTCGGCCTCGAGGTCGTCCTCGACCCTTATCTCATCGACCTGATCGACACCCGGGCTTCCGAAGCCGCACGCAGGCTCGGCCGCCATCCTGAAGCCCAGAACGACAGCATCGAATAATTTTTCTTTCAAAAGACATCCATGACCCAGCGCATCCCCGATTTTTTGGTCTGTCCCGTCTGCAAGGGCAAGCTCATTGCCGGCAAATCCGAAGCCGCCGCCTCGCCCGAGGAACTTCTATGCCCCGCCTGCGCGCTTGCCTTCCCGATTCAGGACGGCATCCCCATGATGCTCGCTCAGGACGCACGGAAGCTTTCGGACGAGGAGGCCGCGAAGGTTAAGCTCGAGGCTGAGCGCCTCTCCGGCAAGGCTCCGCGTCCCGGTCAGTTCTGAGTGCACAGGATCGAAGAGGTTTTACTCATGAGCTTCACCATCATCATTCCGGCGCGCATGAAGTCGACGCGCCTTCCCGAGAAGCCCCTGAAGGACATTCTCGGGAAGCCCATGATCGTGCGCGTCGCTGAAGCCGCCCGCCGCACGAAGGCCGCCCGCGTTGCGGTCGCGACCGACCATGAGGCGATTCTCGAAGCCTGCCGTGCGGCGGGCGTTGAAGCCGTTCTCACGTCGCCCGACCACCCGACCGGAACGGACCGCCTCGCGGAAGCCGCGCGCCTCCTCGGGCTCGGTCCCGACGAAATCGTCGTGAACGTTCAGGGCGACGAACCGCTGATGCCCGCCGAAGTCGTCAACGATGCGGCCGAACTCCTCGCTTCCCGCCCCGAGTGCGCGATTGCCACGGCTGCGCACACGCTCACGTCGATCGAGGACTTCTTCAGCCCCAATGTCGTCAAGGTTGAGCTTGACGCCCGGGGGAATGCCCTCACTTTCTCGCGCGCCCCGATTCCGTGGCCGCGCGACGCCTTCCGGAAAGACCAGTCGAAGCTCCCCGAAGGCTTCAAGCCCCTTCATCACCTCGGGCTCTACGCCTATCGCGTAGCGTTCCTGGAAAAGTTCCCGACGCTTCCGCCCGCTCCGATTGAGGAGACGGAAAGCCTCGAGCAGCTGCGCGCCCTCTGGAACGGCGAAAAGATTGCCGTTCTGGTGCTTGATGAAGCTCTCCCTGCGGGCGTGGATACCGAAGCGGATCTCGAGCGCGTAAGAGAGGTCTTCAGGGCCCGCCTCGGAGCGTAAGACGCTTCAATGGAAGCGCTCGTGCGCTTCTGCCTGGTTCTATCCAAACGGCGCATTCCGGCAGCGGGTGCGCCCGTTTGGCGTTTTGGTTTCCGTGCAGACCCGTTGTCTTCTATGGATCTGTCTCCAGCAAAAGCCAACTCCGGTTTAGATAAAACCATTTGCGTACACTAAATGCTGTTTTAGTGTAGACAACGCGTCTTTCAGATACTCAAGATGCCTTTCAGTTAAGAAAAAAGGCGTCTTCTGAGGAAGCCTCAGACGCAAAAGCGATCTGTGCCTTCACCCGCCAAATGCCGTCCCCCTTCAAACTTCCCCGGCTTCCCCTTGCGGACGAGCCTCTGCCGTGGTCATCCGACAGTTTTTCCGAATTTGCTGCCGCTGCAGCCTTGTGTCGTCTTGACGGAATGGCCGAGGCTTTCGCGAGGAACGATCTCTTCCGGGCGACCTGGGCGCTGAAGGAAGCTCAAGCCTCGAACCTCATTGAAAGCACGGCGACGACGTTCGATGAAGTCGTAGTCGCCCAAACCGGCGTTGTCCTTTCTCGCTCCAGGCGGGACGACGTAGCGGAAGTCCTCAATTGCCGGAAGGCGATAACTGAAGGCATCTGCGCCGTACGAGAAGGCACGCCCATCACCCTGTCTCTGATTAAGAATCTTCACGCGGTACTGCTCGACGGCGCCGGAGGCATGGGGAAAAATCCGGGAACGTTCCGGAATATTCAGGTCCATATCGGAAGACCTGGTTCAGGCATCGAGAACGCCGTCTACATTCCGCCGCCGCCCCAGATGCTTCAGGGACTCCTTGAGAACTGGCTTCAGTTCCATTAGATGTCATACTAACTTTCGCCACCCCTTCAACCTTTCATGGAGTGGCAAAACATGCGATACTCGCAGGAGTC
>CAKQON010000033.1 GCA_934255515.1 uncultured Sutterella sp. | reverse complement strand
TTTATGGTGACTAGATGAGATCGATTCTCAATGCAGCCTCGGAGATCGGAGCTCCGAGGCCGGATGAAATATCAAGGCTAACGGGGTTAAAAGTTGTGATAGATCATCAGAGAGCGGGGCATCCGGCGCTACAGGTTTGAGTGGAGGGATCGACCCGACAACAGGTTCTGCCAAAGCTGTAAACGTGTCCAGCATATGTCCAGGCGCCCATGGAACAAATTTGCTGATAAGAAGATGAATCCACAGATCTTTCGTTTTATTAAAGGTCTGAGGCATCACCTGATGCTTGGCGCTCGACCAGCTGTAAAACGTGCATCGAGTGCTGTTCATGGTGGATAACGCCCAGTCATAGCTGTTCCATGAACGGATGTGATCAAGCGCCTGTCGGAATTTATTGGGATGGCGCTCAACGCCGATAACGTTGTCGATGGCTGAAATGCCTTCGAGAATTCCGCGGTTGTCCTTGAAGGTCAGAAGGTCAACCTGAGCGTCCGGGAGCTTCTTCTTAATCGCCGGAGCTAGGGCTGCCGCGAGAAGGCAGTCGCCGAGATAACGCAGGGAGACGATCAGGATTTTCATTTTTATTGTTCCTTGCCTTGCAGGGAGAAGTGAGCGAGGTACCACCGGAGTGTTGCATCCAGGCCGGCTGAGAAGTCTACCTGCGGCTTCCAGCCGAGCATCCGGCGAATCTTCGCGGCATTGAGCCCGTATCGAATGTCATGCCCCGGACGATCGGAAACATGTCTGATGAGTTCAGCATAAGATCCCTGCGAGCTGGGCTTCAGCGCGTCGAGACGAGTGCATATGCGCTCGATGTAGTCGAAATTCGTGAGCTCGTTGTTTGTGCCCACGTTGTAGATCTCACCCGGTAGCCCCTTTTCGAGAATCAGCGTGATTGCACGGCAGAAGTCCGAAACATGGATCCAGTCGCGGATCTGAAGGCCGCTTCCGTAAACGGGTATCGGTTCGCCGGAGAGCGCTTTCTGGATCACACTCGGCGTGAGCTTCTCAGGGTACTGGCGCGGCCCATAGTTATTTGTGCAGCGTACGGTGATGACGGGCATGCCGTATGTTCGGGCATAGGCGCGGCCGAGCTGGTCCTGCGCAGCCTTGCTTGCCGAATAGGGACTGCTCGGATCAAAGGGCGTTTCTTCGACAGCGGGCGGTGCGTCCTTCGTCAGGAACCCGTAGACCTCATCGGTTGAAATGTTGATGAAGCGGAAGGCTGAGCGCACCTCTTCGCTCAATGAATCCCGGTAGCGGCGCGCCGCTTCAAGGAGCGTTGCCGTGCCGAGCACATTGGTTTCGATGAAGATTTTGGGGCCGGAGATCGAACGGTCCACATGACTTTCCGCCGCGAAGTGAATGACGGCTCTCGGATGAAAGCGGTCGAACGCTTCGGCAACCGCATCAGAATCAGCCACATTCCCGAGAATAAAGCGGTAGCGCGGGTCGTTTCTGACGGAATTCAGGTTTTCAGGATTGCCGGCGTAGGTGAGCGCATCAAGGTTCACCACGGGTTCCTGGTGGTGCTGAAGCCATTCAAGAATGAAGTTTGAGCCGATGAAGCCGGCTCCGCCGGTAATGAGGATCATGCAGGATGTCGGGCGCCTATAGAATGAGCGCAGCAGTGAAAATCAAGGGGCGCTTCTATTAAAGCGCTGAAAAATTCGTGGAACAAATCCTTATCAACAGCTCCCGCGAGGAAGCGCGAGTTGCCATTTTAGAGGACGGCATCCTGAAGGACATCCTCGTTGAGCGCATGTGCGCCCGGGGTCTCGTGGGAAACGTCTATTACGGTCAGGTGGTCCGCGTGCTTCCGGGCATGCAGAGCGCATTTCTGAATGTCGGGCTTGAGCGCACGGCTTTCCTTCATATTGCTGAAATTGAAGGGGCCCGCACCGAAACCGGTGCGCTTCGCCCGATCGAAACTCTTCTTCATGAAGGGCAGCGCCTGATGGTTCAGGTTGCAAAGGACCCGATCGGAACGAAGGGAGCGAGGCTCACGACAACGATTTCGCTTGCCGGCCGGAAACTCGTCTACCTTCCCAACGACACGCACATCGGCGTCTCTCAGCGCATCGATGACGAAGCGCTTCGAGAAAGGCTCCGGGAAGAAGTGACTGCGCTTCGCCCTTCGGAAGAAAAAGGCGGCTACATTGTCCGAACGAGCGCTGAGGAAGGCGCGACGGAAGAGGAATTCCGCACGGACATGACCTACCTTGCGCACCTCTGGAAGGAAATTCAGCAGAAGGCGCGCGAAGCGAAGGGGCCGAAGCTCCTCTACCAGGATCTCACGCTTTCTCAAAGAGTGCTTCGCGACCTTGTGCACGAGGAAACCGCTTCGATTGAAGTGGATGAACGAAGCGAATTCAAGGCTCTCCAGGCGTTTGCCCGGCAGTTTGTGCCGACGGCGGCTGAGAAGCTTCATTTCTATGATGGCGAGACGCCCCTCTTTGAGCTCTACGGCATTGACGCTGAGCTCGAGAAAGCGCTCGGGCGCCGGGTGGACCTGAAGAGCGGCGGCTATCTCGTTTTCGACCAGACCGAGGCGATGACGACGATCGACGTCAATACCGGAGCCTATGTTGGAAAGCGCGACTTCAGCGACACCGTCTTCAAGACCAATCTTGAGGCGGCGCAGGTCATCGCGCGGCAGCTGAGGCTCAGGAACCTGGGCGGCATCATCATCGTCGACTTCATCGACATGGCGAAGGACGAGCACCGTGAGGCGGTCTTAAGCGAACTTAGGCGTGCGGTTGCGCACGACCACACCAAGATGACCGTAAGCGGCTTCAATGAGCTCGGGCTCGTCGCCATGACGAGAAAGCGCACGCGGGAGTCTCTTGCGCATGTGCTCTGCGAAACCTGCCCGATTTGCGGGGGACGCGGTGAAATCAAGACGGCAAGGACGGTTTGCTATGAGATCCTCCGTGAGATCGTGAGGCTTTCGAAGCAATATAAGGACATGAAGGAGTACCGGATTCTGGCCAGTCAGACGGTGATCGACCTTCTCCTCGAAGAGGAATCCCAGGCGCTCGAACTCCTTCAGCAGTCGGTTGAAAGACCCATTCTTCTCGAAGTGGAAGCCGCCTATTCGCAGGAAGAGTGGGACGTGATCCTCGCCTAAGTCGATAGAGCAAAAGACAGGAAACTTGAAGCAGATGACGCAAATGAAGCCGCGGAACCCCACTTTCTACTGGTACGACTACGAAACTTTCGGCGTGGATCCGAAGAGAAATCGTCCCGCACAGTTCGCAGGCCGCCGCACGGGCCTTATTTTTGAACCCGTGTCGGAGGGCGAGGTTTTCTATTGCCGTCCGGCCATGGATCAGCTCCCGAGCCCGGAGAGCTCGCTTCTCACAGGCATTACGCCGCAGCTTTGCGAAGAAAAGGGATTGAGGGAAACCGAGTTCGCGCAGGACGTCTGGGATCGGCTTAATGCCCCCGGTACGGTGAGCATCGGCTACAACACGCTTGGATTCGACGATGAAGTCAATCGCTTCCTCTTCTGGCGGAATTTCCTCGACGCCTATCAGCACAGCTGGGCGAACGGCTGCTCCCGGTGGGATCTCTTTCCTGTCGTCTGCGCTGCCTGGGCGCTGCGGGGCGATGCCATCAAGTGGCCGAAGTGGGAAGATATTGATCCGGCGGTGTACCCGAAGGCTGCCGGCAGGAGCGGCGTCTGCTTCAAGCTCGAATTTTTGACCAAGGCCAACGGCATTGAACATGGCCATGCCCATGATGCGCTTTCAGACGTTGAGGCGACGATCGGCCTCGCGAGACTTCTCGCGGAAAAAGAGCCGCGCCTTTGGCAGTGGGCCTTTGAAAATCGAACGAAGGAGAAGGTCCTTGCCGCCATCAGCGGCGCAAAACCCGTCGTTTGGGTGACGCCCCGCTTCGGCGTTGCCCGGGGATGTACCGGCATTGCCGCCTGTTTCTATCAGGACAAGAACGATTGCTGGATGTGGGATCTGATGGAGGATCCCACGATTCTGCGCACGCTGTCGCTCGAAGAGTTCCGCAAGCGGGCCTTCCCGACGGCTGAGGATCGTGCGGCAGGCACAGTGCGCCTGCCAATCAAGCAATTGAAGGCCAATGCGTCGCCTTTTGTCTGCTCCAATCTTCGCGTGCTTTCGCAGGACCGGGCAAAGCAGTACGGCATCGATTTCGAGGTGGTTCAGCAGAACCTTGCGAAGCTCCGGGAAATCATTCCGCTCATTCAGACGGTTTTCGCAGAAGTTCTGGGGATGCGCTTTGCGGATGAAAAGCTTGACGTCCATCCGGATCCGGATACGTCGCTTTATTCGTCAGGATTTGCGAGTGCAAACGATAAGGTGCAGTTCGCAAAAATTCGCGAATCGAACCCTCAAGAACTCAAAAAACTCTCTGAAAGCGGAGCGCTTCATTTTGATGATCCGCAGTTCAGTGAAATGCTTCTTCGCTACCGCGCCCGCAACTGGCCGGAAACCTTGTCTCCAGAGGACGCAGCTGACTGGAAGGCGCTTTGCCGTCGACGCCTGATGGAAGGCGAAGACAGAGCGCTTACCGTGAGCCGATACTTTGAAGAAATTGATCGGGCTCAGGAGAGCGGTCAGTTTGACGACGAAATGCACCAGGAAATCCTGGGCGCCCTCTATGAGTGGGGCGAACGCCTTGGCGAATTCGCGAGCGAGGACTAAAGTGAGATCGAAGCCCGTTTGAGGCCGAAAGTAGTTTGTTGAGGAGAGACAACATGGGATTCAAAAAAATTGGCGTCGCGTGCGGAATCAATCCGCTCCCGGGGCTGAAGATCAAGGCCTGGCTTATTGCCACGGGTTCCGACCTCGATATGGAAGTCGAGGTTGTCGAATCTGCAGAGGAAATGCCGCTTGAGGCGCCGACGCCGAGGATTGCTCTGGGCGACCGCAAGATTGCGGCCTTCCTCGCAGCATCGGAACTCCAGAAAGCCGGCTGCGAAGCCGTCATCATCCCGGACGTCAGAACGGAACCCTTCCTTCCCGAACTTCAGAAGGAGCTTCAGGTGCCGGTGATTTCGCTCCTTGCAGGGCTTCCCGAAAGCCTTAAGGCCGAAGGCATCCGCAGGATTGGTCTCCTCGGGCGCGCTGTTCCTCAGGACTTTTACGAGAAGCTTTTCGGCGCAGACTTTGAGTTCGTGAAGCCCTCGGAAGACCTTACGCCGATCTATGACATCCTCCAGAGCCCGGGCGAAGCGCTCAAGAAACACGGCTTCTCTTCAGAAAACGAAGAGATGATGATGAAGGCGGGCGAGAAGCTACTTGAAGCCGGCGCTGAAGTGCTCATCCCCAACTGCACTCAGATGGCGCGCTTTGCCGAAGAGTTGCGTCTGCGGGGACTCCCCGTCATCGACCTCCTGAGAAATGCCGCAGTGGAAGCGGTCAAGGCCACGCCCAAGCGCCTTCCGAAACCCTTCAAGGTGGGGCTCATCGGCGGCCTCGGGCCCGCGGCAACGGTGGACCTTTACGACAAGATCGTGAAGGCGACGCCAGCGAAGACGGATCAGGAACACATCAAGGTCGTGGTTGAGCAGAATCCGCAGATCCCCGACCGTACGGCGTCGCTTCTCCACGGCGGCGTGGATCCGACGCTTGCAATGTTCAATTGCGCGAAGCGCCTCGAGGATGACGAATGCGACGCGATCATCGTTCCCTGCAATACGGCGCATGCGTTCCTTCCCTATCTCCAGCGCTTCATCCGCACGCCCTTCATCAACATGCAGCAGGCTGCGCTTGATGAAATCAAGGCGAAGCTCGGCGAGAAGGCCCGGATCGGACTTCTCGCCACTACCGGCACTGTTCAGACGGGCATTTATTCCGACAAGGCGAAGACCATGGGGCTTGCCATGTTTGTGCCCGATGCCGAGCATCAGGAGCGCGTCATGGCGGCCATTTACGGGCCTAAGGGCGCGAAGGCGGGCTTTACCGACGGCGTCTGCCGCGATGATCTGCTGTCAGCCGCAGAAGTGCTCGTGCGCGACCACGGCTGCAACTGCCTGATCCTCGGCTGCACGGAACTTCCGCTGATTCTCGATGAGTCGGACGACTTTGAAGTTGCGGGCGCGCACGTTGTGGTCATTGACCCGACGGCTGCGCTTGCGCGCAAGGTCGTGAAGACCGCCGAAGAAGCTTTCGAGCGCACCGGCATTCGCTGATCGCTTCAAAATCACCGCCGCCGCACGTGAGGTCAGTGGCCTCGCGTACGGCGGAAACTTCCTTTTGCCGGTTTCCCGGACGGATTCCTATGCAGACCAAAAACTATCCTCAGACCGAACCCATGACGGTTGCCTTCATCGGACTCGGCGTCATGGGTTATCCCATGGCCGGTCATCTCGCGCGAGCAGGCCACAAAGTCGCTGTCTACAACCGCACGACGGCAAAGGCCGAGCGCTGGGCAGCAGAATTCGGCGGGAGGATCGCTCAAACGCCGCGCGAGGCTGCAGAGGGCGCCCGGATCGTTTTTGCCTGCGTCGGCAACGACGATGATCTGAGAAGCGTCGTCCTTGGTGAAAATGGGGCGCTCGCCGGCATGGCGGAAGGTGCGGTGTTCGTGGACCACACGACGGCAAGCGCCATGGTCGAGCGCGAGCTCGCCATGGAAGCGCAGAAAAGGCGCGTCGATTGGGTGGATGCTCCCGTATCGGGCGGTCAGGCAGGCGCCGAAAACGGGTGTCTCACGGTACTTCTCGGAGGCGAAGCGTCAGTCTGCGCCCGGATCGATCCGGTGCTCCGGGCATACAGCAGTCAGATCACGCATTTCGGTGCGGTCGGCTCCGGGCAGCTCGCCAAGATGGTGAATCAGATCTGCATCGCAGGGTGCGTGCAGGGGCTCGCAGAAGGCCTTGCTTTCGGCATGAATGCCGGACTCGACATGGATAAGCTCATTTCCGCGCTGTCGGGGGGCGCTGCCTCGTCGTGGCAGATGGTCAACCGCAGCAAAACCATGGTCGAAGGCAAGTTCGACTTCGGCTTTGCGATCGACTGGATGAGAAAGGACCTTGGCATTGCGCTCAATGAAGCGGAGAGGAACGGCTCGAAGCTCGACATTGCGCGCCAGGTTCTCAGTTTCTATGACGAGCTGAGCGCAAGGGGCGACGGAAGGCTCGACACCTCGAGCCTCATTCTGCGTCTTCCCCGCAAAGCGTAAGAAAACAAACGCCGCGCTAAAATTCATACTTTCATCTTCAACCGACGCCCATAGGTCGGCGTCGGTTTTTTCTCTCTTTCCCAGGATTCAAGAAACGCGATGAGCGACAACACGGAAGCCCAGACCGGGCGTGCAACCAACTTCATTCGCAACATCATCGAAGAGGATCTGGCTGAAGGCGCCAATCAGCCGCGCTATTGGTGCGGCTATCCGGCTCCCTATTCCGAGGAGCTCGAGAAGGGCCAGCCCGACACGGCGAAAATCCGCACGCGTTTCCCGCCGGAGCCGAACGGCTACCTTCACATCGGCCACGCGAAGAGCATCTGCCTTAATTTCGGGCTTGCCCGCGATTACGGCGGCCGCTGCCACATGCGCTTCGACGACACCAATCCCGTAAAGGAGGATCAGGAGTACGTCGACGGCATTCTCGACAGCGTCCGCTGGCTCGGCTTCTCCTGGGAGCACGGGAACGAAAAGAACCTCTATTTCGCAAGCTCGTACTTTGAGTACATGTACGCCTTTGCCGAGCACCTCATCAAGACGGGCTATGCCTATGTCGACGAGCAGACGGCGGACGAAATGCGCGACAACCGCGGAACGCTCAAGGAACCGGGAAAGAACTCTCCCTACCGCGATCGCTCGGTTGAGGAGAATCTGCGCATCTTCCGCGAAATGAGGGACGGCAAGCACGCCGAAGGCTCGATGGTTCTGCGCGCCCGCATCGACATGGCGAGCCCCAACATCAACCTGCGCGATCCGGCGATCTACCGCATCCGCTTTGCCGAACACCATTCGACGGGCAACAAGTGGTGCATCTATCCGATGTACACCTTTGCGCACCCGATTGAGGATTCGCTCGAAAACATCACTCATTCGATCTGCACGCTCGAATTCGAAGACCAGCGTGCGTTCTATGACTGGGCGCTCGAGCGCGTGGTTCCGGTGCTCCGCACTCCGCAGTACGAGGAAGCGCAGAAGCTCGTTGCCGCGATGGCGAAGGGCGAGGACGCGAGAGCCATGGCTTTCGCAGCGGCCGCTTATGCGGCGCGCGAGAAGCTCGGGCAGAGCGCTCCGGAAGCTGAACTCGCGAAGCTTTTTGAAGGCTGGAAGGAGGGCGTCCCCGCCGACCTCTCGGATGCGTCCGTGAAGCGCTTCTTTGAAGTGCTCTCCGCGCACCCGGAAAACTTCACGCCGCTTCTTCAGGCTGCGCTCTCGGCGACGGTGAGAAAGAACTTCTTCCTTCTCTCGCACCAGTACGAATTCAATCGCCTGAACCTCACCTATGTTGTGGTGAGTAAGCGCAAGCTCATTCAGCTCGTGACGGAACACTACGTCGACGGCTGGGATGATCCCCGCATGCCCACGATCGTGGGTCTGCGCCGCCGCGGCTTCACGCCGGAAAGCCTGCAGACCTTTGCGGAACGCTGCGGCGTCTCCCGCGTCGCAGGCGGCTGGATCGACTATTCCGTGCTCGAGCAGTGCCTGCGCGAGGACCTCGAGGCCCGTGCGGAGCGCCGCATGACCGTGCTTCATCCTCTGAAGCTCATCATCGACAACTATCCGGAAGGCCAGTCCGAAACGCTGATCGCGGAAAATCATCCTCAGAAGCCCGAAATGGGAACGCGTGAAATCACGTTCTCGCGCGAGCTCTGGATCGAAGAGAGCGATTTTGCGGAAGTGCCGCCCAAGGGCTTCCGCCGCCTCACGATCCCGGCTGACGGTTCTCCCGCCAAGCCCGTGCGTCTGCGCTACGGCTACGTCATCGTCCCGGCCTCGTTTGAGAAGGATGCTTCCGGGAAGGTGACCGCCGTACATGCGAACTACCTTCCTGAAACGCGTTCGGGCACCGAAGGGTCGATGAGCGTGAAGACGAAGGCCACCATTCACTGGCTTGACGCCAAGACGGCGAAGGCCGCGGAAGTGCGCGTCTACGACCGGCTCTTCTGCGAACCCAATCCGGAAGCGGGCGAAGGAAGCTTCCTCGATCGTCTCACGCCCAACTCGAAAACGATTCTCAAGTCGTTTGTGGAGCCCTGCACGGCTCTTGCAAAGCCTGACGAAAAGTTCCAGTTCGAGCGCAGCGGCTATTTTGTTACCGACCGCAAGGATCATTCGCCGGAACACCCTGTTTTCAACCTTTCCGTCGGACTTCGCGACTCCTGGGGGAAATAAGGCGTTTTACCTAATCCAAGAGAAGTCTCTCCAATGGGAGAGGTTTCTCTGAAATTCCGAAAATTTCCTGTGATATGATGAGCCGCCACCGGGAGATAGGATAAAACCCTCCCAGGTTCATTTCTGCCGATCGGGCGCAGGCGAAGGGACAAATGATTTCCCCTTCTTACGGCGCCCTATGGCCCAAAGCGTATTTCATTTAAAGGTACTGCATATCATGAAGAAGATTATTGTTGCCGCTGCTGCTGCTCTTCTCGCCGTCGGCGCCCAGGCTGCCACCTACAAGGATGGCTCCTACACGGGTGAAGGCAAGGGCCGTGAGTCCGTCATCACCGTCCAGGTTGATGTCAAGGGCGGCAAGATTGCCGACGTCAAGGTTGTGAAGCACGGCGAAACCGAAATGATCATCGCTGCTCCGATCGAACAGATGATCCCGGAAATCGTCAAGAAGAACGGCGTTGAAGGTGTTGACTCCGTCGGCGGCGCCACGCTCTCCTCCGAGGGCATCAAGGCTGCCGTTAAGGATGCTCTCTCGAAGGCCCAGTAATCTCGGGATTGAGCTGAGACGCTCTTAAAGCGCCTCATCAGTCATAAGGGGGACCGCTCAAAGCGCCATCCCCCTTTTTTATTGCTCTCTGGAAGAACCGCCGCACTTTGCGGGAAACCATGTTTCGTCATTCTCTTTTCTTTGTCCACGGAACAGCGCTTCGAAAGCTCGCCGTTTCCCTGACCGCTGCCGCGGCAATCGGCTTCTCCCTCCCTTCGGAAAGCATTCTCGCGGCGCCTGCCGCTGCATCTCAGGAAGCTCAGGCCCCGGAATACGAGCTCGACACGACGACTCTTCATATGGGAACGGTAGTGAGCGCGAAGCTCCTTGGGAAAACGCCTGAAGCCGTGAAGCACTATGCCGAACTCGTGGAGTCGGAAGTAAAGCGCTATGACGACATGATGAGCGTTCATAAGGAAACGCCCCTCAACGAAGTCAACCGCCGTGCGGGGGAAGCCGTGCCGGTGACGCCTGAAATCGCGGAAATGTCGAGAATGGCGCTCAAAATTGCCGATGAAACCGGGAGCGCCTTTGAGCCCATGATCGGTCCGCTCGTCAACCTCTGGAAGATCGGTTTCGGCGGAAATGAGGTGCCTTCAGACGAAGCGATCAAAAAGGCTATTGAACTCGTCGACCACCGCAAGGTCCGCGTCTGGGAAGAAAACGGGCAATGGTTCATGCAGATCGGCAAGGGCCAGAACGTCGATATGGGCGCCATTGCCAAGGGCTACATCGGCCAGAAGCTTGCTGAAAAGCTTGTGGAGGCGGGTGCCACCCATGGACTCCTCGATCTCGGCGGGAATGTCGTCGCCATTGGTGAAAAATTCCCCGGTCAACCCTGGCGCATCGGGCTTCAGAGCCCGGACAAGGAGCGTGGCAGCTATTTCGCCGTCATTTCCGCTGCGAACGAGAGCGTCATTACCTCCGGCGCTTATGAACGCAATTTCGAAAAGAACGGCCGTCGTTACGGCCATATTCTGAGTCCGGTAACGGGTCGCCCGGTGACGACGGACATCGCTTCAGTCACGATTGTGGACAGCCACGGAGCCCGCGCTGATGCCCTCTGCACGGCGCTCTTTGCAATGGGTTGGGATAAGGCGGAAGCCTTCCTCAGGGGCCACCCGGAAGTGCATGCGGTGCTCCTCAAAGAGAATCTTGAGGATGCGCTCGTTTCTGAGGCTCTGCGCAATAAAATTCAGCCATACGATTCGAACCTCAGAATGCACTTTGTCGAGCAGAAAGGAAGCTGATTCCTATCCTGCACGCGAGGCGCCGATACCGGCGCACATGACGGCGCTTTGGGTTCTGAACCCTAGTGCCGTTTTTTGCATCCGTAATTTCAAGCATCCTCATGACCGATCCTCGCTTCATCCACCTCAGGTTCCATTCCGAATATTCAATTACAGACGGCATCGTTCGCGTGGATCCCATGATCCATGCAGTGGAAAAGAGCGGAGGCGTGGCAATCGGCATCTGCGATCTGATGAATATTTTCGGGGGGCTGCGCTTTTATACGCACGCGCTCGCTGCCGGCATCAAGCCGATTCTCGGATGCGACCTGAGGGTCATGAATCCGAAGGACCTGAAGAAGCCTTACCGGCTCGGCGTCTACTCTATGAATCATGAGGGCTACCATTCCCTCTGCGTGCTTCTCACGAAAGCGTTCCTCACCAAGAACGACGCTGCCCGCGGACTGATTGACCCCGCCTGGTTTGATAACGGCGGCGGCAAGGGCCTGATTTGCCTCTCCGGCGCCTCGCAGGGCGAACTCGGTCAGCTCCTTCTCTCGAAGCGCTGGGCCCTCGCAGAAGAAGCGCTCGAACGCTATAAGGCATGGTTCCCGGACTGCTTCTATGTCGAACTCCAGCGTGCCGGAAGGCCGTCCGACGAGCTCGCAACTGCGCGTCTCGCAAACTTTGCCGCCGAACACCGCATCCCCGTTGTCGCGACTCATCCGATTCAGTTCCTCAACAAGGAAGATTTTGAAGCGCACGAGGTGCGCTGCTCCATTGCGGAGGGCTATACGCTCCAGGACCCGCGAAGAAGCAGAAACTTCACGGAAGAGCAGTACTTTAAGAGCGAAGACGAGATGTGCGAGCTCTTTAAGGACATTCCGGCTGCACTCGTCAACTCCGTTGAAATCGCAAAGCGCTGCAATCTGGACGGCGTCCTCTCCAAGCCGCAGCTCCCGCTTTTTCCCACGCCCGACGGCATGTCGCTTGACGATTACATCGACAAGCTCTCAAAGGAAGGCCTTCAGAAGCGCCTGGAGTTCCTTTATCCGGATCCAAAGGTTCTGGAAGAGAAGCGCCCGGCCTACGACAAGCGCCTCGAATACGAACTCGGCATCATCAAGGGCATGAAGTTCCCGGGGTACTTCCTTATCGTTCAGGACTTCATCAACTGGTCGAAGCGAAACGGCGTTCCGGTGGGGCCGGGGCGAGGCTCAGGCGCAGGATCGCTTGTTGCATATTCCCTTGGCATTACGGACCTGGATCCGCTTCATTTCGACCTCCTTTTTGAACGCTTCCTTAATCCGGAACGCGTGTCCATGCCTGACTTTGACGTGGACTTCTGCCAGTACAACCGCGACCGCACGATTGAGTATGTGAAGCGCGCGTACGGCGCAGATGCAGTGAGCCAGATCGCAACGTTCGGTACTCTGGGCGCCAAGGCAGTGGTGCGCGACGTCGGCCGCGCACTGGACGTCCCCTACATGAAAACGGACGCGCTCTCGAAGTTGATTCCGATGCAGCCCGGCAGGAACATCACGCTTGACGAAGCAATTGCCGAAGTACCGGAATTCAAGGACGCGATCGAAAACGACGACGAATATAAGGAAATCATCCGAATCGCGAAGCCCCTTGAAGGCCTCACGCGAAACCTGGGCATGCATGCCGGCGGCGTGCTGATTGCACCGGGAAAACTCACGGATTTCTGCCCGCTCTACAACTCTGACGGGCGCCCTGAAAATACGATCAGCCAGTTCGATAAGAAGGACGTGGAAAATGTCGGCCTCGTGAAATTCGACTTCCTGGGCCTCACCACGCTTTCCATCCTGGCAAAAGCAGTTGAGTTCATCGACAAGCTCTATCCGGAACAGCATTTCGAACTGGAACGCATTCCGGTAGACGACGTTGAAACCTATGAGCTCTTCCAACAAGGCAATACCGCTGCCGTATTCCAGTTTGAATCGGAAGGCATGCGCACGCTCCTTAAGCAGGCCAAGCCTGATCGCCTTGAAGACCTGGTGGCCTTAAACGCGCTCTATCGACCGGGCCCGATGGATCTGATTCCGTCCTTTATCGATCGAAAGTTCGGCCGAGAGAAAGTGGAATACCTTGACCAGCGCATGGAGCCGGTGCTCAAGGAAACCTACGGCATCATGGTTTATCAGGAACAGGTGATGCGAGTCGCTCAGGTGGTGGGCGGCTACTCGCTTGGCGGCGCAGACCTTCTGCGCCGTGCCATGGGTAAAAAGAACGTCGAGGAAATGAAGCGTCAGCGCGCCGTCTTCGTTAAGGGCGCTGCTGAACGCAACGTCAAGGAATCGGTTGCGACTGAAATCTTCGACTTGATGGAGAAATTCGCGGGATACGGCTTCAACAAATCCCACGCCGCTGCCTACTCGTATGTTGCCTATCAGACCGCTTATCTGAAGGTGCACCACACCTCATCCTTCTACGCAGCCAACCTCTGCATGGTGATGGATGACGGCGACAAGATGAACGCGCTTGTCACCGACGCAAAAAATAACGGCATTACTTTCCTGATTGCTGATATCAACCAGAGCGACTGGTTCTTCTCGGTTCCTAACGAAGCTCAGATTCGCTTTGGCCTTGGCGCTATTAAAGGCATCAACCGATCGGTGGTTGAAAGCATTATTCGAAGCCGCAAGGAGGAAGGTCCGTACACGGATATCTTTAACTTTGCTAAGCGTGTACCGGAGATTAATCAGAAGATTTTTGAGAGCCTGATCAAGGCTGGTGCCTTTGATTCCATCGATCGCAGAAGAAATGTTCTGCTCGCCAACGTAAGTGACGCTATTCAGTACTCGAGAGGGCTTCAGGACCATTTAGGTCAGGATGCGCTTTTTGGAGAGGAAGTGGCCACGCCGCTTATGAAAGAAGATCCAATATTAGAGTCTAAAGACCTTGAATGGGAAAAAAACGTTTATGGATTTTGGGTTAGTGGTCATCCTTATGAACAGTACAGAAATTTGTTCCGAAATGAATTAGGTCTTAAAAGATTGCTTGATCTAGTGCCTGGGAGAGAAACGATTCATGCAACTGGTCTTGTCGGAGATGTGAGGCAGGTAGTGGGGAAGAAAGGGGCATTTGGCATTGTTAAATTAGATGATGGTTCAACTGCCATTGAATTACTGATTTACACTACAGTTTGGGAAAAATATAAAAACAAAATTGAGAATGGTAATTTCTTAGAGGTAGTGGGGAAAGTAAAATTTGATGACTATACAAAACAATTATCTATAGTTGTTGAAGATATTGATGATTTAGCAGGATACTTTAGTACGAACGTTTCGCGTATTATGATAAAGTCATGCTATGACAAGCGATATCTAGAAAAATTGAAAAATATAGTTAGCAATAACTCCAGTTCTGTAGATGCTCCTAAGGTTTGTCTATTCCATAAAAATAAAAAAAATAAATTAATGGGTGTTATTGAGTTGGGAAGTTTTTCATATAATATTTCAGCACTGGTCAAATTAACAGAGTTTATTAATATTGATGTTATAAAATAAATTATGAAAAAATTAACAGTATTGATGCCTGTTTATAATGGCAGTTTGGATTGGGTAGAGGGGGCAGTTTCCTCTATACTAAATCAAAGTTTCTATAATTTTCATTTTTTGATTATTAATGACGGATCTAATCATGAAATGACTGAGTTTTTGATGTCTTTACCATCAAGGGATGGCAGGATTAAAATATTAAATAATGATGGGAATAAAGGATTGGTTTATTCGCTCAATCGAGGACTGGAAGCATGTAATACAGAGTGGATTGCCCGAATGGATGCTGACGATTGGGCGTTTCCTCATAGGTTATGCGTTCAAATGGCTTTTCTGGAACAATCTGAGAAAGTTTCAGTTCTAGGAACGAAGGCAGTATATCTTGAGGATGGGCAATCAGTGCTAAAGAAAAAATTACCACTAACCATGGAAACTATTGCAGCTAGTCTGCCTTTTTATTGTTGTATATGCCATCCTACGGTAATATTAAATAGAAAAGACGTATTGTCAGTTGGTGGATATCCGAATGTAAAGAATGCGGAAGATTATGCTTTATGGTTAGAGTTACTAAAGGCCAAAAATTTTATCTTTAGGAATATAGATTCTGTTTGCTTAAGGTACAGACGAGGCGTTGAGAGGAAAGAATATAGACAAATTCAAGTTGCATCATCAAATAGAGCACAAGAACTTTTCTTTAAACAACATGGGGTTGATATAAATTTAAATGTAACAAATACCAAGGCACAAGAGTTATATAAAAGTATCGTATCTTGTATATTAAATCTGTACCCTGACGTTGATAGAAAACTTTTAAATATAAATGCATCTAAATTGGTATCTGATTTAATTAGAACTAATAGCTACCCTATGAATTGGAAAATTTTTGAATGCTTAAAATGGAGAGTAACTTACTTGATGAATAAATTATTTTATACTTTATAGTAATTTATGACTAGTCTTAGAAAAATATTTATAAATGGTTTTTCCTGTTTCGGTGGGACAAAATCTGGAAGGCGCGCAATCAGAAATATTTTAGATGCGCTAATCTTAGATCGAAAAAGAGAAAATGATGAAGAGGCATTGCAAGGAGTTCTCTTACAGAAATTAAATCGGGAACTTGGAAATTTCACTATTCGATATAGTAACGATTTTCCAAAAATCATATGGCAATATTGGGGCCAAGGTAAGGGGACGGAACCAGTAATAATAAAAAAATGCTTTGAGTCGGTTGATAAATTTTTAGAGCCATGTGGGTTTAAAATTATTAGATTAGATAATGATTCCATTTGCAATTATTTAGGTGTTGAATCCTTATTAGAAAATATTGGTTCAAAGAAAGGATTTACATATACTGCATTTTCCGATTTGGCGAGATGCGGACTACTGTATCAATACGGCGGTATCTGGTTGGATGCTTCGATATTTTTATCTGGAATTCCAAAAGTACTTTTAAGTAATAATATGGTATTATTTGAACGTGATAAAAATAGCTCAATAAGAGAAAAAATATTATATATGTCAAGGAGTAATTACTTTAGGTGGGGGCGTAATGTTAGGGTTAATTGGTTAAGTAGTGTAATAAAGGCACCCAAGGAAGATCCATTATTTGGGTTAATGTGGAAAGTGCTTAGTAGATATTGGGAGGAAGAAAGTGAATACACAAATTATTTTCTAGCTCAAATATTATATGATTTAATTAAAAATCGAAGTGGAATATTGAATAACTTAATGTATATTATGTGCAATGATTTATATCCTCACCAATTACAGTTTATGTTACAAAATAAAGTTGATGCCAATAAGATTAATAAATTGTTATGTGATACGACGATACATAAATTAACGTATAAACTAGATGATCGTATCTGTAAAGATCAAAATAATGTTTTTAATTATATTTTAAGGATTTAGTATTTTTACGGAAAATTCATTTTTTCATGGTTGGCGGTCTATCATATTTTATTTTATGCCTTATCCTTAGCCTTGATATTTCATCCGGCCTCGGAGCTCCGATCTCCGAGGCTCAATTGAGAATCGATCTCATCTAGTCACCATAAAGCCGCGCAGCGGGTACAACACCCCCTTACCCCGGAAAATCTCGCTTTCAGTCTTGGTATAACGACGGTCGAGAGAAAGCAAGTGGTTGAAATTCTATAAAGATTTCATTGAAATCCACTTGCTTTTTCTTTCTGTGTCGGGTATAATTTATACCCGAGAAAATTCTCAGTTCAGACCATCATGGCTTTCGATCGTTCCGGCGTTAAGGGCCTCCCGGAAGGCTCCAATGTTCAAGTGATTAAGGATGTTCCTTAGGGAGGCTCTGGGATTGGGAGGACTCTACGATTCTCCTGAAGCCGCTCTCAAGCCCTTGATGAGGCTGGCTTGACCCCTGGTTGGGGAGTTATACCCCAACCAAGCCGAGATTTTCCGTTACCCCCGAGTTGACAACGAGTCGGGGACGCTCCGTCAGGGGCTATTCCATCAGGATTTCAAAACGGCGCTGCCAG
>CAKQON010000032.1 GCA_934255515.1 uncultured Sutterella sp. | reverse complement strand
TGAAAATTTAGGCCCACCTGCCGATTGCAGATGAGCCTACGCCCAAGGTCTATTTTTGGGCGAAATATTCAGGCTAACCGTCTTTCCGCGACTCGCCCTATAACGGTGCAATTTCAGGGTTAACTATTAATCATAAAACACATCCTAAGATTTGAATTCCGAGAAAAATACGTATTTATTCGTATATATTGTTAAGCTGTCGGTCGGCTTCGACGCTTCTCCCTGAAGCCCGGGCTGAAGCGCATTCATTCCTCTTCATCCATCTGCATGAAAGCCTCTCAGGCGAGCGCGGCGGTGCTTCTCCCGGGCCGGCACCGATACAATTCGAAGTACGTCTGACCACGCAAACCGCTGCCCGGGTTTGCCTTTTTCCTTCACGGGCGCGGCTGAGCCTGCAGAACCTCATTTTCCTCCGCCACCCGAATTCCACCAAACAAATGAACACCATGTCTCGTCAAGAAGAAGGCCTTGAGCGCATCCGCGATCTGGATGTGCTCTCCACAATTCCCGAGATGCTCGCCCTCCAGGTTGAAAAGCGTCCGACTGCCATTGGCTGGAAGTCCTGGGATGCGAAGAAGAAGACTTGGCGCGACTGGACCTTCCGCGAGGCATACGACGAAGTGGCGCGCTGGCGTCACGCACTTGCCGGCATGGGGCTTGAACGCGGCGCGCGCGTGGCGATGCTCCTTCCGAACTGCATGGAAGCGGTGCTCTTCGACCAGTCGGTCCTTGCGAACGCCCTCACGCCCGTGCCGCTTCACGCCATCGATACGCCGAAATCCTCGGCCTACATCCTCAACGATTCGGGCGCCGAGGTTCTCGTCACCAACAAGAAGCTCAAGTGGCGTCAGATCCGCGAATCCGGGGAGCTCCCGAATCTGAAGCTCGTCGTCATTACGGACGATGAATTCTGCGACGATCCGGATGCCGCCATTCCGACGATGTCGCTCGAAACTTGGCTCAAAAAGACGCCAGAGGCGCCGCTCCCCCCGGGACCGCGCTCCACCGATCTTGCCGCCCTCGTCTATACCTCGGGCACGACCGGGAGCCCCAAGGGCGTCATGCTCACGCACAGGAACGTTCTCTCGAACCTCCGGGGCGTTCTCCTGAGCCTCCAGCCCTGGAGCGGCGAAACACTCCTTTCCTTCCTCCCGCTCTCGCACACCTTCGAGCGCACGGCGTCCTACTACCTCGCCGTGGGCTGCGGGCTCACGCTCGCCTTCAACCGCTCGATTGCAAACCTTGCCGACGATCTGAAGACCATCCGTCCGAGCATTCTGATGTCGGTGCCCCGCGTCTACGACATGATCTACGGGAAGCTGCGCGACGGGCTCGCGAAGCAGCCCAAATACGTGCAGTACCTCTTCGACTGGGCGGTCGAAGTGGGCTGGCGCCGCGTCTGCCGCGAGAACAATCTCCCCATTGAACCCTCTGGCCGCGCGTGGCTCGATCCCCTTGTCGCCGGGTTCCTCGACCGCAAGGTGGGCAAAAAGCTCCGCGCGGTCTTCGGCGACAACATTCACCTCTACATTTCCGGGGGCGCTGCGCTCAATCCTGCCGTCGCCCGCGTCTTCCTCGCATTGGGCGTTCCCATCTACCAGGGCTACGGCATGACGGAAACGAGCCCGATCATTGCGGTGAACCGCATCGGAAGCAATCACCCGACCACGGTGGGACCGAAGCTCGACAATATTGAAGTGCGCCTCTCGCCCGAGGGCGAACTGCAGGTGCGCGGCCCCTCGGTCATGCAGGGCTACTGGCACCGAGAGGGCGCAACGAAGGCGATTCTTTCCGACGAAGGGTGGCTCTCCACCGGAGACGTGGCGGAAATCTACGAAGACGGACACATCCGCATCACGGGCCGCATCAAGGAAATCATCGTTACCTCCTCGGGCGAAAAAGTGCCGCCCGCGGATCTTGAGGCTGCAATTGAATGCGACCGGCTCTTCTCGCAGACGATGGCAGTGGGCGACGACCGTCCCTGCATTGGTCTTGTTGCCGTCGTGAATCCCGATGAATGGAAGCGCCTTGCTGAAAGCCTCGGGCTCGACCCTGAGGATGAGAAGTCGCTCACCTCGCGCGAAGCCACTCAGGCGGCGCTGCGCCGCATCAAGGCCGCTTCGGCGGGCTTTCCCAACTACGGCGTTCCGCGCGTCGTCACGCTCCTGCGCGCCCCGTGGACAATCGAAAACGGTCTTCTCACGCCGACCCTCAAGATCAAACGCGCCCAGATCGTGCGCCGCTACGGCGACAAGATCGACGCCATGTATGAAGCCATTGCTCCGAAGAAGAAAGCCTGACCGCACAAAAAATGCTTGATCGAGATCTTCCGACGGGGAGCCCCGTCACCATCCCACAGTACCTCGCACGCACCGTGCGGGAGATGCCCGAGCGCGAAGCCTTCCGTCAGTTCGACTACGCGGAAAACCGCTGGATTTCCGTCACCTGGCGCGAGTTCTGCCAGTCCGTGATGCGCTGGCGGCGCGCCTTTCATGCGGCGGGGCTTCGTCCGGGAGACCGGGCGGCAATGCTCCTCACGAATTCCATCGACGCGGTGACCTTCGATCAGTCGGCGCTCGCGGCAGGCCTCGTGCCGGTTCCGCTTCACGCCATCGATACGCCGGGGTCCTCCTCCTACATTCTCCGCGATTCGGGAAGCCGCATTCTCGTAACGACCTCGAGAGCGCGCTGGAACGCCATTCATGCCGTTTCCGGAAAGCTTCCCGACCTTGTGGAAGTCGTCCTCATCAACGACCTCGGAGACGAGGAAGAGAGCGGCGTGCGCGTGTCGGGTCTTGAAACGTGGCTCGCCCGCGGGAACGGCATCCCCGACGACGCCCTGCCCGACGGCCCGAGGGCCGAAAGCCTCGCTGGCTTCATCTACACCTCCGGCACCACCGGACGGCCGAAGGGCGTCATGCTGACCCACGCCAATCTGGTTGCGAACGTGAAGCAGATTTCCAGACGCATTGAGGTCACGCCCGACGACGTCTACCTTTCGTTCCTCCCGTTCTCGCATACGTTTGAGCGCACGGTCGCGCACTACCTCGCCCTCGCGCACGGAGCCTCCATGGCCTTCGCCCGCTCGGTCGCCCATATCGAAGCCGACCTTGCGGAAGTGCGTCCGACATTGATGTGCACGGTGCCGCGCGTTCTCGAGCGCATCTACCAGAAGCTGCAGCTCGAGCTCTCCAAAGCGTCCGAGCACGATCAGTACATCGCCGCCTGGGCGGCCGAAACCGGCTGGCGGCGCTTCTGCCGCGAAAACGGCCTTCCCGTGGAGCCTTCGGAGCGCGCGCAGCTTGACGAAACCGTGCTTCCGACCCTTGACGAGGATGTCGGCGTCAAGGTGCGCGCCGTCTTCGGCGGCCGCATGAAGGCGATCTTTGCGGGGGGCGCGAGCCTTTCCGCGACCGTTGCCCGCTACTTCTGCGCGATGGGGCTTCCCATTCGCCAGGTTTACGGCCTCACGGAAACGAGTCCCATCATTTCCTTTACCGCAGACCGCATGAACCACCCCGACTGCGTGGGCTGGCCTGTGGAGGATACGGAAGTGAGGCTCGGCGAACACGACGAGCTGCAGGTCCGCGGTCCCCAGGTCATGCAGGGCTACTGGCAGCGTCCGGCCGATACCGCCCGCGCCTTCACCGAGGACGGGTGGTTCCGCACGGGCGACCAGGCGGATCTCTCCGACGGCGGACGCGTGCGCATCCGCGGGCGTCTCAAAGAAATCATCGTGACCTCCACGGGCGAAAAGATCGCGCCGGTGGATCTCGAATTCGCCATTCAGAACGACCCGCTTTTCGAGCAGGTCTTCGTCTACGGCGAAAACCGCCCCTTCATCAGCGCGCTCATCGTCGTGCAGCCTGAGCTCTGGCAGTCGCTCTGCCGGGAAATGGAGCTCGATCCCGAGGATCCCGACTCGCTCACGGACAGAAGCATGACGAGGCTCCTTCTGAAGCGCGTGCGCGCCGCGGCGAAGGACTTCCCTTCCTACGGCATTCCGCGCTCGATTGCCGTCGTGCGCGAGCCCTTCACGATTGAGAACGGCCTTCTCACGCCGACCATGAAGCCGCGCAGAAAGGAAATCTTTGCCCGCTGGGGACACCTGATTGAAGCTATCTATGTGGGACACCCCGCAGCTTGATTCCTAAGGTATACGGGAATTTTCTCCGCATAACCGGCCTTTCACCCGAACGCTCCGCACGCCATTCCCGGCATGCGGAGCGCTTTGCTTAGAGGCACGCGAAAAAAAACTTTCGGCCGGACCACACGGAGAAGTAAAAAATCATTAGACTGCGTGCGCAAACCAATCTCGGATTTTCCTTCCCCGCCGCTCCGGTGCTTTTGTTCGCACAGAGGGCATGCATCAAGAGGGGAGGAACATTCAGCCCGCGGGGAACGCCCGTTCCCTCTCGGCGCAGACTGAATTCAATTACGTGCCGTACTCCGGATTCCGCAGAGCAGAAAGCCTCTGCAGGGTTCGACCGGTGTATTTTTTTTTGCACTCAGAGGTTGTTATGCGACTCCTTCAGACGGCTTACACGTTCGACGACGTTCTGCTCGTTCCCGCCTACTCGGAAATCCTCCCGCGCGACACGCAGCTTCAGACGAAGCTCACCCGCGGTCTTTCGATCAACATTCCGATGGTTTCCGCCGCCATGGACACGGTTACGGAAGCGAAGCTCGCGATCGCCCTCGCTCAGGAAGGCGGCATCGGCTTCATTCACAAGAACATGACCGCCGACCAGCAGGCCGCTGAAGTCGCCAAGGTGAAGCGCCATGAAGCCGGCGTCGTTGCCGAACCGATCACGATCGGCCCCGACATGCTCGTGGGCGACGTGATTGCGCTCGCCCGCGAACACCGCATTTCCGGCCTTCCGGTCGTCGCCGAAGACGGCTCCGTCCTCGGCATGGTCACGAACCGCGACCTGCGCTTTGAAACCCGCATGAGCGTTCCCGTCCGCGAAGTCATGACTCCGCGCGAACGCCTCGTCACGGTTCACGAAGGCGCCTCGCTCGAGGAAGCGAAGGAACTCATGCACCAGCACCGCCTCGAGCGCGTGCTCGTCGTTACAGAGGACTTCCACCTCGCCGGCCTCATGACTGTGAAGGACATCACGAAGGCGACCGACCATCCGTTCGCCGCCAAGGACGCCAAGGGCAAGCTCCTCGCGGGCGCTGCCGTTTCCGTCGGCCAGGGCACGGAAGAACGCGTTGAGAAGCTCGTCGACGCCGGCGTCGACGTGATCGTCGTCGATACGGCTCACGGCCACTCGAAGGGTGTTCTCGACCGCGTCAAGTGGGTGAAGACCCATTACCCGGATCTGCAGGTGATCGGCGGCAACATCGCCACCGGCGAAGCCGCGCTCGCCCTCGTCGAGCACGGCGCTGACGGCGTCAAGGTCGGCATCGGCCCGGGCTCGATCTGCACGACCCGCATCGTGGCCGGCGTCGGCGTTCCCCAGATCACCGCCATCAGCAACGTTGCCGAAGCCCTTCAGGGCACGGACGTTCCCTGCATCGCCGACGGCGGCATCCGCTTCTCGGGCGACATCGCCAAGGCAATCGCCGCGGGCGCTAGCTCCGTCATGATGGGCGGCATGTTCGCCGGCACGGAAGAAGCTCCGGGCGAAGTGATCCTCTACCAGGGCCGCTCCTACAAGTCCTACCGCGGCATGGGCTCGCTCGGCGCCATGGGCAAGGGCTCGGCCGACCGCTACTTCCAGGACAACAACCAGGGCAACATCGACAAGTTCGTGCCGGAAGGCATCGAAGGCATGGTTCCCTTCAAGGGATCCATCTCCGCGATCATCTATCAGATGATCGGCGGTCTGCGCTCCTCGATGGGCTACTGCGGCTGCCGCACGATTGAAGAAATGCGCACCCGCGCCCGCTTCGTTCAGATCACCGCCGGCGGCCTGCGTGAATCGCACGTCCACGACGTGAAGATCACGAAGGAAGCCCCGAACTATCGTCAGGCCAACTGATAAAGCCTTGGACCGGGATGCTCCCTCCTGCGGTGCCTCCCGATCCGGAGCAGAAAACGTCAAGGCGCCCGAACCCCCGAAGAAATCCGGGCGCGGGCGCCTTTTCATTTTGTTATAGTCTCGCCCGAATCTTCCTTAAGGGACCTTAGCACTCCGCTCAAGCGCTCTTAGGAAGAGACGAATACTTTTTCCCGAACTGCAGCGTACCCATGCAAACCTCTCACGACCGCATTCTGATTCTCGACTTCGGCAGCCAGGTGACCCAGCTCATCGCCCGCCGCGTGCGCGAAGCCCACGTCTACTGCGAAGTTCATCCGAACGATGTTTCGGCGGACTTCATCCGCGAGTTCGCCCCGAAGGGCATCATCCTCTCGGGCTCGCACATGAGCGCCTATGAGGAAAGCAACGACCAGGCGAGCCAGGCCGTCTTCGAAGCGGGCGTTCCCGTTCTCGGCATCTGCTACGGCATGCAGACGATGGCCCAGCAGCTCGGCGGCAAGGTCGAAAGCGGCACGAAGCGCGAATTCGGCTACGCTGAAGTGCGCGCCCGCAACCACACGAAGCTCCTCGAGGGAATTGAGGACTTCCGCACGGAATCGGGCGAAGGCATGCTGAAGGTCTGGATGTCGCACGGCGACAAGGTCACTGAGCTTCCTCCCGGCTTCAAGGTGATGTGCTCGACCCCGTCCTGCCCGATCGCCGGAATGTGCGACGAGGAGCGGGGCTTCTACGCCGTGCAGTTCCACCCGGAAGTCACGCATACCGTTCAGGGTCGCCAGATCCTCAACCGCTTCGTTCTCGACATCTGCAAGTGCCGTCCCGACTGGGTGATGGGCAATTACGTTGCCGAAGCCGTGGAAACCATCCGCCGCGAAGTGGGCGACGAGGAAGTGATTCTCGGCCTCTCGGGCGGCGTCGACAGCTCTGTCGCTGCGGCCCTAATTCACCGCGCCATCGGCCGCCGCCTCACCTGCGTCTTCGTCGACAACGGCCTCCTTCGCAAGGGCGAACGCGAACAGGTTCGCGAAACCTTTGAAAAGAACATGGGCCTCAAGCTCATCGTGGTAGATGCCGTCGACCGCTTCATGAATGCGCTCGCGGGCGTCTCCGACCCCGAGCAGAAGCGCAAGATCATCGGCCGCGAATTTGTGAACGTCTTCCAGGCTGAAGCCGAAAAGATCAAGAATGCCCGCTGGCTCGCCCAGGGCACGATCTATCCGGACGTGATTGAATCCGCTGGCGCGAAGACGAAGAAGGCGAAGGTGATCAAGAGCCACCACAATGTGGGCGGCCTTCCAGAGACGCTTCACCTCAAGCTCCTTGAGCCGCTTCGCAGCCTCTTCAAGGACGAAGTGCGCGAACTCGGCATCGAGCTCGGTCTCCCCGCTGAAATGGTCTACCGTCATCCCTTCCCCGGACCGGGCCTCGGCGTGCGCATCCTCGGCGAAGTGAAGCGCGAATACGCGGATCTTCTGCGCGAAGCCGATGCGATCTTCATCGAGGAACTCCGCAAGGCCGGCCTCTACGACAAGGTGAGCCAGGCGTTCGTCGTCTTCCTCCCCGTCAAGTCCGTGGGCGTCATGGGCGACGGCCGCACCTACGAATGGGTGGTGTCGCTGCGCTCGGTCCAGACCTCCGACTTCATGACGGCCAAGTGGAGCGAGCTCCCCTACGAGCTTCTCGGCACCGTTTCGAACCGCATCATCAACGAAGTCCGCGGCATCAACCGCGTGGTCTACGACGTGAGCGGGAAACCCCCTGCCACGATTGAATGGGAATAACCTCTCCCGGAAATCTTCGTCTTCAGCAGCCTGAGATCCCGCATTTCAGCTGCTGAGAGATCGCAAAGAAGGCAGTCCGCATCCAGACGGACTGCCTTTCTTTTTGCTCAGTGCTCCCGCCTCTGCCGCCGGAATTTCCGGGGAGCTCTGAAAAAAATGGCGCCTTCCCCGCACGAAACAGGAAAAGCGCCGATCAGGCTCTTTGATTCTTCAGGCATCAGTCAAGCGACTTAATGCTGCCCGAGAGCTGAGCGAGCTTCATCGCGACCTCTGCCCCCTTTTCAAGCGACTTCACGGGAATGCATTCATAGATCCCGTGGAAGTTCATGCCGCCCGTAAAGACGTTCGGGCAGGGAAGACCGCGAACGGAAAGGCGCGCGCCGTCGGTGCCCCCGCGAATCGGCTCCTCGATCGGGTCAAGCCCTGCCGCACGATAGGCTTCTCGTGCGATTTCAAGAACCTTCGGCGCCCGGTCGAGGTAGGGCCGCATGTTCTGGTAGCTGTCCTTGATTTCAATCTTCGCCTTCGCCTGCGGGTAGAGTGCATTCATCTTCTCGACGAGATCAAGAAGAAGCGTCTTCTTTGCTTCATAGAGCGCCGCATCATGGTCGCGGATGAGAATGCGGATCTTCGTCGCAACGACGTTCCCCTGCATCATGTTGGGGTGGAGGAACCCTTCGTGGCCGACCGTGCATTCCGGGCTCATCTCTGCGGGGAGCATTTCCATGAATTTCGCCGCGTAGCGCAGCGAATTCACCATCTTGTCCTTTGCAAGACCCGGATGGACGCCCACGCCCTCAATCGTCACAACGGCGGTGCCGCCGTTGAAGTTTTCGCTCTCAAGCGTCCCCACTTCGCCGCCGTCGAACGTGTAGGCATACTTGGCGCCGAAGTGCCCGATGTCGAAGTTTTCCGTGCCGCGCGCCACTTCCTCGTCAGGCGTAAATCCGATCGCGAGGCGTGCATGCGGAATTTCCGGATGCGCCGCAATTTCAGCGGCCATCGTCATGATGGCGGCGATGCCCGCCTTGTCGTCGGCGCCGAGAAGGGTCGTGCCGTCCGTGAAGATGATGTCTTCGCCGGCGTACTTCGTGATCTCAGGGAAGTCGGCCGCCCTGAAGACGATGTTCTTTTCTGCATTGAGAACGACATCTCCGCCCTCATAGCGCAGGATCTGCGGCTTTACGTTTTCGCCCGAGGCGTCAGGCGACGTATCCATATGCGCTATGAAGCCGATCGAGGGACAGGCTTCGCACCCCTTCGAGGCGGGAATTTCGGTGTAGACGACGCCGCCATTGCCCACATGGGCATTTTCGAGACCGAAGGACTTCAATTCCTCAACCAGAGCTTCGGCGAGCTTGAGCTGCTTCGTCGTGGAAGGAGACGTGCTGCTCTCACGCGCAGACTGCGTATCGAAGCTCACGTAGCGAAGGAATCGCGATTGAACCGTGTCCGTCATGATGTTTTCTTTGGCCTTTGTGTATGTCTGGAAGAATTCGTCTTTACTGAGGGAGCCGAACGCTTCAGAAGCTGCCGCTCCCTCAGGCTTTCAATCAATATTCATTGAAGATGCGCTGAATTTCCTTAGGATCAGTCGTCTTCGTGAGCGCGAGCTGGAGAAGGAGACGCGATTTCTGGGGATTCAGGTTCCCCGCAGCAATGTAGCCCTTGGCTTCATCCTCGCCCGAAAGCACGCAGTCGCCCGTCGGCACGCGCTCGGAGAGAACCACGGGGTAGCCCTTCTGCATGAGAGGAACGTAGAAATCCTTGTGAGCATTGGGAATCGAGCCGTTGCCCATGCTTGCCGAAACAATGCCCTTGGCCCCGTTCTTAAGCGCGGCTTCGGGCATCCTGGCATCGTCCCCGGGGAGTGCATAGACAACATCCACGCGCGGGAGCGTCTCAAGACCCTTCACGTCAAATTCGCTCGCAGCCGTATGGCGGCGCGTAGAGAGACGATAGAGCACGGGCTGAGCCTTGCTCATGACGCCGAGATAGCCGTATTCAGGCGCCTGGAACGTGGAAACATTGCTCGTATTGAACTTCGTCGTTTCGCGTGCGGCGCAGATGCGGTCGTTCATGACGATCGTGACGCCGACGCCCTTCATCTTGGGCGAAGCCGCTGCCTGCACTGCCTCAAGGAGGTTCATCGGGCCGTCGGCCGAGATGGCCGTTGCCGGGCGCATGGCGCCAACGAGCACCACGGGCTTGTCGCTCTTCACCGTGAGGTTGAGGAAGAATGCCGTTTCCTCAATCGAATCGGTGCCGTGCGTGATCACGACGCCGTCGATTGTCGGATCCGCGAGGAGCTCATTCACACGATTGGCAAGATGAAGAAGAATCTTCGTGTCGACGTTGTTGGACGAAATATTGGCTACCTGCTCGCCCGATACCTCGGCATAGTCCTTCATCTGGGGGACTGCCTGAATCAGCGTATCGATTCCGAGCGAACCCGCCTTATAGCCCGTCACGTCGGTGCTCTTCTGCGCAACGCCCGCAATCGTGCCCCCGGTAGCGAGGATCTTGACGGAGGGCAACGCAAAAGACTGCGAAGCGAAGGCCATGGCGATCAGACCGCCGATAATCGTCATCGTCTGCTTGAGTTTCATGTGAAGCTCCTGATTGTGCCGGCGCTTCGGCTGTTCGTATGAAGCGCCGGCGAGTTAAGCAAAGAAGTGTTCAGGCTTCAATGCATTAGAAGTAGTAGGAAAGGCCGGCAACGGTGCTGAGCGAATCCGGCTTCACCTTCTTGCCGTCGTACTTGTATTCGCCTTCCGTGTAGCCGATGCCCGTATAGACTCGGGTGCTCTTCGAGAGGTTGTACTGGTACCCGAGGCCCGCGAACCAGGCCGTGGCCTTCACCTTTTCTTCGAGCTCATCGGTTTCCGCCTTGAGGGCGCCGACGGAGGCGAGAACCTTGCCGCCCGCGAGCGGAGCATCAAAGCCCACGATGCCGCTGTAGCCTTCGAGTTCATCGAATGCGTCCGTAATGCCCAGAGTCGTCTTCATCGCATCGCTGTTCCAGCCCTGCGTACTGAGCGCATTGGCATTGCCGAAGCAGTGGGCAGCCGCATAGACGGTCATGAAGCCGAAGTTGTAGTTGCCGCCCAAGGTGACGCGCCACATGTCTTCAGGATTCTTTGCCTTATGGTCGCCGGTCTTCAGGTCCGAGAGCGTGCCTTCGTTCATGCCTTCATAAAGGAGAACCGTGCTGAGGGCGCCTGCCGTGTAGGTTGCGCCGATGCCCATGTAGCGGTCGGTACCAGCCTTGTTTTCATAGTCGTTCGTACCCATCGCGTAGGCGGCCGTCACCTGGAAGCCCGCCATATTGGGGCTGCGGTACGTGAGGATGTTGTCGCGGCGGGAGGAATCGATCTTCGCAAAGACGATGCCCTGATTGCCGATGCTGCCCATGCCCGTGCCGAATGGGTTGATGCCGCCCAGGAGATTGAAGCTGCCGCCGTCAGTGCCGAGAATCGCGGAACGGCCGGCAGAGATCGTGCCGAAGGGGCCGACGAGCTGCAGGGTGGCCTCGCGATCGAAAATCGTATTGGCCGTGCTCAGGGCGCCCGTATCAGTTTGATAGCCGTTTTCGAGAACGAACTTCACCTGGTAGCCGTTTCCGAGATCTTCGCCACCGCGCAGGCCGAAGCGGCTCGCCGTGCCGACGCCGGAGTCGAGCGTGAATTTGTCGGTCGCGTCGCCGACGCCCGGATCCGTGTGTTCATAGACGAGGCCCGCGTCAATGCGGCCGTAGATCTGAACATCAGCGGCAGAAGCCTGAGAGGCCATGCCGAAAGTGAGAGCGGCAACCGCAGCGGCGAGAGCGATGTTGAGCTGTTTCATCGTTTTGTTTCCTGGATTTCACGGAGATGCCGGACCTCGAAGGAAAAGCGCCGGATCAGAAAACCATCCGGAACTCCCCGGGAGGCGCTTCAAGACAACTCCATTTGGTGGTGGTCAGGAAATCAGGGGATGTATTTTGAAATTGACTGCTTTCTTCGCCATTCATCGCGCAAAAAGCGTCTGACGCCATCCCCGGCATTGCTGCCGGTCCCCCGTATTCAGACGTCAGATGCCGAATGTATTTCGGGTTCTAGGTACTTTGCTATACGTGAAAACCAGACTTACTTTGACGGAAAAACTGCCCATTTCTGCCGCACGCAGTCAGGGTTCATCAATTCTTCAGCAGATTCAATGCGATAGAAAATTTCCTTTGATGACGGCCCATCGAGACATTTTTAGGACGGCAGCTGTGCATTTTTCTCACACCAACAAAAAAGGACGCCTTCTAGCGTCCTTTTTTGGTGTTCAACCGGGAAGTCGGGAATTACTTCATTGCGCCCGGAAGAATCAGCGCACGAACATCAACCTTCTTTTCCATCATGCCGTTTTCAAGGAGGAAGGCCTGATCGGTTTCAAGGCTCTTCACATCGGCTTCGGTGAGGACGTCGTAGAAGCCCGACCAATCGTAGAGCTTCTCGGCATCAGCCATGCTGATCCCCTGCTCCTTCGCACCCATGGCAAGGGCCTCAGCCTTATGAGCCTTGATCCAGGCAAGCGCGGCGCGGTTCGTCGCCACTACCTTCTCATAAGCTTCCGGATACTGTTGAGCAAATGCGCGGCGAACCGTCATGACGAGGTTCGGAGAAACGTAGCCTTCGCAGGTGGCAATCGTCTTCGCACCCGCAGCATTGGCCTTGATGATGAGGCCGGCGGCGACGAGACCCGCATCAACCTGCCCGGAGACGACGGCAGTCATGGCCTTGCCCGGATCCATGTTGACGAAGTCGACATCCGAGATCTTCATGCCTTCCTTCAGAAGCGCGGCAACGAGGAGCTGATGGAGCACCGTGCCCTTGGGGCCGGCGACTTTCTTACCCTTCAGGTCCTTCACGGAATAATTCGTGCCGGGCTTGCCGATAAGGGCGAAGATCTTCTGCGGGTGAGCGACGCCCGAGGCAATGGCGATCGGATTGCCGGCGCCAGCAGCCATCAGAACGCTCGCCGTATTCATCACGGCGGAGAAGTCGAGGTCGCCCGAAGCCATCGCCTGGCCCTGGACGGCGCCCGAATTGATGACGCGCCACTTGATCGAGACGCCGTCAGCCTTGAAGGCATCCTCGAGCATGCCGCGCTCCTTCATCACGATGTTTTGAAGGTTGAAGGGCGACTTCACGTAGGTAATGGAGATGCTCTCGGGCATCGTGGCGGCGGAGAGCGCCGTGCTGAGCGTAATGGCGAGCGCGGCAATAAAGGACTTGAATTTCATTTTTTGCTTGAAGCCAAAAAATTTCTGAAGAGCGCACGAAAAAACGGCGCCAATACGGAACTGGAGCCACTTTTCCGCGCAGCCGCTTCTCAATGAGAATTGTCCTCAATTCTAGATTCGTCCTGCGCTACCGGCGCATCAGGATCGAGAGGATTTCCTCTTCAAGCTTCGCAACGCCCGGAGAGGAAAGTCTTCTCGGACGCGGGAGGTCGATCGAGAAAAAATCAGGCGCCCGGTCGGATTCGAGAATCACGGCAGAATCGGCCATTCGGACGGCTTCGCGAACATCATGCGTAATCATGAGAACCGTCATGCGGCGCCGGGAGAAGACTTCGATCGATTCGTCCTGGAGCTCCTCGCGCGTGAGCGCATCAAGAGCGCCGAAGGGTTCATCCATCAGAAGCACTTCCGGGTCCGCCGCCAAGGCGCGCGCGAACCCCACGCGCTGCTGCTGTCCGCCCGAAAGCTCACCGGGAAAGCTTTCCGCCCGACTCGAGAGCCCGACAAGCGCGAGCGCTTCCGAGACCCTGGGGTCATGGAGAGCTCTCGCCCCGCATTCGGGGATGAGCGAGAGCGCGACATTCCCCCTCACGGTCTTCCAGGGAAGGAGCAATGGCTCCTGAAAGACCATCGAGAGCCTCGGGGCTTCTTTTCCGCCCGTAAAGCGGATGGATCCGCTCTTCTTTTCGATGAGCTTTGAAATCGCCTTGATGAGGGTCGTTTTTCCGCAGCCGGAACGTCCGAGGATCGCCGTCACTTTTCCTCCCGGAAGGGAGAGCGTGAGGTTTGAAACCGGATCCTTCGCGAGTCCCGGGTAGCCGACGGTCAGATCCCTGATTTCAATGCCGGGAAGCACTTCAGGGGACTCCCTGCGCGCATCAGCCGTCCGATTCGGCTGATGTCCTCCGGGCGTCTTTTCATCATCAGACGCCGCAGCTTTGCGTGCTGACGTCCAGGGCGCGGCACGTTCTGCCGCAATCCGGAAAAGCTTGTCGCAGATGATCCCAAGAACGGCAATCGTCAGGATGCCCACCATCACGACGTCGGTGCGGGCGAGCGCCGAGGCATCCTCAATCAGGTAGCCGAGGCCCGAGGCGGCGGCAATGAGTTCCGATCCGACGAGCGCCCGCCAGGCGTAGCCGAAGCCGAGCCTCAGGCCCGTGATGATTCCGGGCGAGGCGCCCGGAATCAGAATGTGGCGCGCCGCATCCTTTTCCGAAAGCCCGAAGATCCGGGCGAGATCGCGGTAGTCGTTCCTCGCTTTCGAAAGCGCCGTCAGAGCCGAGAGATAAATCGGAAAGAAGCTCGCAAGAACAACGATGGCGAGCTTCGGCGCCTCATCGATCCCGAGCCAGAGAATGAGGAGCGGAACGAGGGAGAGCGGCGGAATGACCCTCAGCGCCTCGAGCGTGAGAGAAAGAAAGTCGAAGAGCCGCTCGGACCGCGAAACCAGAAGCGCGAGCGTGAGCGCAATCGAAGCCGAAATCAGAAAGCCCGAAAAGACCCGCAGCATGGAGGTTGCCGCGTGGTGAAAGAGCTCCCCGGAAGCGAGGAGCGCCATAAAGCGCTCCGCCACGGCTCCAGGTCCCGGGAGCAGAAGCGCCGGAACGCTTCCGGTTTCGGTAATTCCCCACCAGAAGAGCAGAAGCAGGACGGGAAGCGCAAACGGGAGAAGCTTCTTGGTCATCAGCGAAGGGAAAAAGAAAAACAGAAGAAAATGCGCAAACGGGCGCCGGCAGCTTACGTCCGGCGCCCGTTCGCTATTCTGGGCTTAAATGTTCCTCAGCGCCACTCATCAGGCGAGGAAGATCATGTCCATGATGAAAAAGGTGGGGAATAGAATCAGCACCGACCAGGCCATGTAGCCGAAGAAGGACGGCATCTTGATGCCGCGTTCGTTGCAGATCGCCACCGTCATGAAGTTGGGGGCATTGCCGATGTAGGTGACCGCACCCATGAAGACCGCGCCCATGGAAATGGCCATCAGCGTATGCGCATCCTCGTTCATGAGCACCGTCGGATCGCCGCCCGCAAGATTGAAGAAGGCGAGGTACGTGGGCGCATTGTCGAGGAATGCAGAGAGCATGCCCGTGAGCCAGAAGAAGACCGTGTTGTTGAAGGTCCCGTCGGCGTTCGTGACGAGGGCAACGAGGGACGCAAAGGCGCCCTGATGACCCGCGCGGAGCATCTCCAGCACCGGCACGATGCAGCAGAAGATGCCGAAGAAGAGCTTGCCGACCTCGAGAATCGGATCCCACGAGAAGTGGTTGGCTTCGCGCGTGGCCTTCGAGGTGAGAACGAGCGAGAGCGCGGCAATCACGATGAAGAGGCCGTCGCGGCAGAGGGATTCGAGCGCGAAGTGGACGCCGAGAATCGTGATTTCAACGCCTGACTTCCAGAAGCCCGACATCAGAACCGCACAGATGATGCAGGCGAGAAGCGGAATGTTGACGAGCCCCTCGAGCGCAAACTTCGTCGACGGATCCTTAGGCTTGAAGCCGTCGGCAACGTCCTTCCTGTACATGATCGTATCGATCACGTGATGGACGGCGAGGAGAATCACGCAGCAGAGAAGCCAGGGGAGGATGACGTGCTCGGTCGTCCAGAAGAAGGACACGCCCTTCAGGAAGCCGAGGAAGAGCGGCGGGTCGCCGAGCGGCGTCAGCGCGCCGCCCACATTGGCGACGAGGAAGATGAAGAAGATGAAGGTGCTGATCGAGCGCTTTCTTCCTTCATTGGCATGAATGAGCGGACGAATGAGGAGCATCGCGGCACCCGTCGTGCCCATGAAGTTCGCAAGCACCGCACCGAGCGCGAGGAAGCACGTATTGACGATCGGCCGGCCGACGAACGATCCCTTCACGTGAATGCCGCCCGCCACAATGAAGAGCGACCCCACGAAGATGATGAAGGGCACGTAGTCCGCGAGGAGCACGTGGATGATGGAATTGATGCCCGTCGAAAAGTCGATCAGAAGGCAGAGCGGCACTGCGCAGCAGAGCGCCCAGAAGAGAGCGACCTTGCCGAAATTCGCGTGCCAGAAATGTGGCAGGAAAAGCGGCATGAGCGCAATCGAAAGCAGAATGCCTGCAAACGGGATGGCCCAGCCGAGCCCGAGAGCGCTACCGTCAAGGGAAGCGGCGCTCGCCGGCAGGGCGGCGGAAAGGAAGGCGAGCGCTGCGAGCGCACGGGCGGGGAAGAGAGACGTCACAGGGAACTCCCGGCTTTATGTTTTGTTTTTGTGGCCGGCCTTCGGGAAAAAACACCGCCATTGAATGGCGTATGGAAAAGAAGGCCAGTCGAAGGGCATTGCCGAAATATGTAAAGCGCGCGAAGAGCCTCACGATTGCAACATATACCGCGCTTAACCTTACACCGAAAACCGGGCGCAAGGCTTCCCTTCGCCCGGTTTATATGGTTGAAAACCATCCATCTAATGCTTTGGGACTATCTCTTTTGTTGGGGTTCGTCGAGCCGGAAAACCTGCCGGAGATATTTGAGATAGCTTTCGTCCTCGCACATGCCCTTTTCGGGCGAATCGGAAATCTTGGCGACGGGCTGGCCGTTGCATTCGATCATCTTGATGACGACGTTCAGGGCCTGCGGGCCGCGGTCGTTCATGAGATTGGTGCCGATGCCGAAGCCTAAGCCCACGCGGCCGTTGAAGCGCCGCCAGAGCTCAAGAATGCGCGGCACCGTGAGGCCGTCGGAAAAAATGAGGCACTTCGTTCTCGGGTCGCACTTGTTGGCCGCCCAGTGCTCGATCATGCACTCACCCCAGACGAAGGGATCGCCTGAATCATGGCGGGCGCCGTCAAAGAGCTTGCAGAAGTACATGTCGAAGTCCTCGAGGAAGGGCTTCATGCCGTACACGTCCGAGAGCGCTATCCCGAGGTCGCCGCGGTATTCCTTCGCCCACTGCTCGAACCCGAAGACCTGGCTGTCGCGAAGCCTCGGACCCAGCGCCTGGCAGGCCTGAAGGTATTCGTGCGCCATGGTGCCGAGGGGCGTGAGGCCGAGCTCCTTCGCAAAGAGCACGTTCGATGTGCCTGAAAGCCTGCTTCCGAGCCGGTCCTTGAGCGTCTCGACCACTTTTCTCTGCCAGGCGCGTGAAAAGCGCCGGCGCGTGCCGTAGTCTGAAATGCGAAGCCCTTCGGCGTCGGGTTCGTTCACAAGCAGATGAATCTTCTCATTGAGCCTTCTCCAGCCCTCCGCTTCGGAGAGGCCGGGGAAGGTTCTGCGGAAGTAGACCTCGTTCACGATGGCGAGCACCGGGATCTCAAAGAGAATGGTATGAAGCCACGGCCCCCGGACGTGAATGTCGATTCCGCCGGGACGCGCCGGGTCAGCCTTCACCTCAATATATTTTCTCTTCAGGTGAAAGAGACTCAGGAATTCAATGAAGTCGGGCTTCATGAATCGGAGGCTTCCGAGATACGAGAGCTCGTCTTCGGTGAAGTAAAGGCCGCAGAGATAGTCGATCTCCGCATTGATCTCATCCACGAAGGGCGTGAGGTCGACTCCCGGCGTGCGGCACTTGAATCGGTACTGCACTGCTGCAGCCGGAAACTGATGCAGCACGCACTGCTGCATCGTGAACTTGTAGAGATCCGTGTCGAGGAGCGACTCGATAATCATGCCTTAGCCTCCGTAGGCTGTCTGTATCTGATACTGACAGTTTAGCTTCTGCCCGCCGGCATACAGAAAAAACCAAATCTTTTTCACGAGAAAAAGATGAGTTCCGGAGAAAAAAACATATGAGGGGTGCGCTTTCCTGCTCGAGACCCGTCACCCCTTATGATGAAAGAGACGGTGGGCCGACCG
>CAKQON010000031.1 GCA_934255515.1 uncultured Sutterella sp. | reverse complement strand
CCGGAAACGCTCCTCAGTAATCGCTTGAAAGTTTCTACTTCTTTAGTAGAGGTTGCCCGCTAATTTCCGAAGAACCAAAAAATTCAAGCCCTCACGGAATGCGCCGCGGGGGCTTTATTTTTTTCCTTGATCCGCGGGACTTCAAGTGACGGTCAAGGAAAGTCCTTTGTCCCGCTCATGCTTCTTTTGAGGCATGATTCAGTTCTCTCTGATATCCATTCAGGCAATTTCCATGATCAGCGCCTTCGACATCTTCAAAATCGGCATCGGCCCGTCGAGTTCCCATACCGTCGGTCCGATGCGGGCGGGAAAAACCTTCTGCGAAGATCTTGTTCAAAAGGGTCTGCTCGAACGCACAACCCGCGTGGGGGCGGATGTCTACGGCTCTCTTTCCCTCACGGGACACGGCCACCATACCGATCAGGCCATTCTCCTCGGGCTCGAGGGATTTCTTCCCGACACGGTGCCCCTCGAAAGGATTCCCTCCATCATTGAAGGGATCGGCAGGACTGGAAAGCTTCTCCTCAATGGTCAAAGGGAAGTGGAATTTCCGAAGGATTCCGGCATGGTCTTTCATTCGGAGTTTCTTCCGCTCCACGAGAACGGAATGACGCTTCACGCCTGGGAGGGTGAAAAGCTTCTTTTTGAGCGCACCTACTATTCGATCGGCGGCGGCTTCATCGTGGATGAAGAGCACTTTCACGATCAGCCGAAGGAAGAGGTTCGCGTGCCGTATCCCTACAGCACGGCGGCCGAGCTCATTGCGCACTGCCGGGAGTCCGGACTTTCGATTTCAGGTCTCGCGCTTGAAAACGAAAAGGCGCGCCGTCCGATGAAGGAAATCCTCGCGCATTTTGCGCATGTGCATGAGGTGATGCAGGAAGGCATTGAACGCGGCACCCGCACGGAAGGCGTTCTTCCGGGGCCGCTGCGCGTGCCGCGCCGCGCGCCGGCGCTTCGCCGCCAGCTTCTTTCGATGGGCCGCACGAGCGTGGATCCCCTTGCCGTCATCGACTGGATCAACATGTTCGCGCTCGCCGTTTCCGAAGAGAATGCAGCGGGCGGACGCGTCGTTACGGCTCCTACGAACGGCGCCTGCGGCGTGATTCCGGCGGTGCTCGCCTACTGGGAAAAAATCATCGCTGACCCGTCACCCGACGACCGCCTGCGCTTTTTCCTTGCGGCTTCCGTAGTGGGCGAACTCTTCAAGATGAATGCCTCGATTTCCGGTGCGGAAGTGGGCTGCCAGGGCGAAGTGGGCGTTGCCTGCTCGATGGCGGCGGCGGGTCTTGCCGAAGTCATGGGCGGAAGCCCCGAGCAGGTCTGCACGGCCGCCGAGATCGGCATGGAGCATTCGCTCGGGCTTACCTGCGATCCGGTGAACGGTCAGGTTCAGGTGCCCTGCATTGAAAGAAATGCGATCTTCGCGGTGAAGGCCGTCAATGCGGCCCGCATGGCGCTGAGGCGCACGTCTGCGCCGACCGTGAGCCTCGACAAGGTGATCGTCACCATGTACGAAACCGGTAAGGACATGAACGCCAAGTATCGTGAAACAAGCCAGGGCGGGCTCGCAATACGTGTGCTCCACTGCGATTGATTGGAAGCGGACGGGCCAGAGGAACTTCTTTCTCCGCCCGTTTTTTTATTCTGAAGCGCCGCAGAAGGATCTGCGGTCAGGATGCGCTTTTTTCAGTTTCCCGGACGGGTTCTTTCGGAGACCGGATGAATGAAGACATTGAAATCGGCCGGGGAGCGCTCAGTATGGAGGCGAGAGTTTCCTGATTGAGCGTCCTGTAGAAAGCTTCCCTCGCTTCATCGAGGAGCCCTGAAAGCGAGCATCTGCCGCAGAAGGGGCAGGGCGGATCACTGCAGTCGATGAGCGGGTCGCTCCCTTCGAGCGTGCGCACGACATCTCCGATGCGGTACTGATCGGCAGGCATGGTAAGCTGCATGCCGCCGTTTCTGCCGCGGACCGTCGTCAGCCAGCCGAGGCGCACCATATAGTTGGCGACCTTGGTCACGTGATTCTGCGAGCAATTGAGGCGCGGGGCGAGCTCCGGGAGCGTCATGCGCTCTTCGGGCTTGAGCCGGGCGACAACCATGAGGACGCGCAGTCCGAGATCGGTATAGAGCTTGAGATGCATGAGGGACCTGGAAGACGAAAGGCCTGTCGGAAAATATCCGGCAGGCCTTTGATGATAGCAGGGAGCTTTGCGAGCCCGCGTGGACTTAGCTTTCAGAACCCGTGCCGAAGACTTCCGAATGAATGCTGCCGGCCGGAACGCCTGCATTGAGGAAGGCTTCCTTCATGCTTGCCATGAAGGCGGTCGGGCCGCAGATGTAGACGTCGGCGTCCTTGGGCGGATTGAGCGCGAGAACGTCCTTGGCGCCCGGACGGCCGTGATGCTTTTCGAAGGCGCAGCCGCAGCAGCAGGGAACGTCGGCAGCATCAGCCGCCGTGAAGAAGACGTGAGCCTTCTTGTTCTCGAGCTTGGCGAGCTCCTTCTTCACGGCTTCGCGCAGCGCGAAGCTTTCCTTGGTGCGCGTCGTGTGCATGAATACCACGGGGCGATTCGGCGTCTTCGAGGCGATCGACTGCAGCATGGCAAAGAGCGGCGTGATGCCGATGCCGGCGCTCACGAGAACGACAGGATTATCGCTTTCCTTCAGGAAGAATTCGCCGGCCGGAGCGGAGAGCTCAATGATGCTTCCTTCCTTCAGCGTCTGATGGAGGTGCGTCGACATGCGGCCCTGAGGAGCGCCGTCATGAGCGTCGATGCGCTTCACGGAGATGCGCAGGCCCTTGTCGCAGACGGGAGCGTGCGAGAGCGAATACTGACGCGGCTGATCAACGCCGAGTTCCGGGAGATACGCACGGACGGAAACGAACTGACCGGGCTTGAAGGACGGCACGGTGCCGCCGTCGGCGGGACGGAGGTAGAAGCTCGCAACCTCGGGCGTTTCCTCAACGCGCTTTTCGACAACGAAGGGACGCCAGCCGGACCAGCCGCCTTCAGCGGTGCTCTGTTCCGTGTAGATGCCGCTCTCGACCTGAATCAGAAGGTCGGCCAGCATGCCGTAGGCCGCGGCCCAGGCGTCGATGAGTTCATCGGTAGCGGCTTCGCCGAGGACTTCGCGGATCGAGGCAAGAAGGTGCTTGCCGACGATCGGGTAGTGTTCAGCGCGGATGCCGACCGTGCAGTGCTTGGCGGCGATGTGCTTCACAGCGCCGATGAGAACGCCTGGGTTTTCAATGTTTTCCGCGTAGGCGAGTACCGCGCCGGCGAGCGCCTTCTGCTGGCGGCCGAGCGCCTGATGGGACTGGTTGAAGACATTCTTCAGTTCGGGGTTGCCGTTCAGCATGCGCTTATAGAAGTGAGAGGTAAGCGCAACGCCGTGCTCGCGAAGCACGGGAACGGTAGCTTTGATGAGCTCAATCTGGCGGGGCGTAAGCATGGTCAGGGATCTCCTGCAATAAAAAAATCTTCAGGTTCGGGGAGCGCATGCGGTAATCCACGCGCCCTCAGGATGTTTTCGAAATATTATATTTGAAATGCAAGATTTAGCAAGAGGCCCCGGCTGCGGGTTGTGAGCTCGCCTGAGGCTGAGGTAGGAGGCTTCTGGCAGTCGGGAATCCTATCGAGGCAAGGACGAATTCGGACACTGAATGAGTCAATCTTTGAAAAAAATCAACTATTTGATGTATATGAAATTTAACGGCCTAATGCCAATTTTGTCTAAGATCTAATACCAGAATTGTCCATGAGCTAATGCTATTTTTGTCCGACCTCTAGTGCAAGAATTGTCCAGACCGTATTGCTATTCTTGTCTCGATCGGGAGCTTGGTCAGCATTCTCCGTACGCCCAACTTCCGCCGGACATCTCGGGCTGATCATGACGACATTAGCCCGCCTATTGAATCTTCGATTCGGATGCGTCCGCGGCCTCGGCGACGTTTGGGGCTTCTTTGTCAGTGCGGGAGACGGCAGCTTCAGCAAGCCGAATGACTGGGCGCTTCAGCCAGGCGGTGAATAGTGCAAGGCCGATGGCAAGAAGGAGCGGCCCGAGGATGAGGCCGAGGAATCCGAAGGCGAGGACGCCGCCGAAAACGCCGAGGAAGATGAGCGCAATGGGCATCGACGTTCCCCGGGAAATCAGGATCGGCTTGATGAAATTGTCGACGCTCGAAACTGCGAGCGTTCCCCAGAGAACGAGAAAGACGGCCATCCCGAGTTCGCCCTGGGTATAGAGCCATATGGCGGCCGGCCCCCAGATGAGCGGGGGCCCGATCGGAATGACGGAGAGGACGCAGACGGCAAAGGAGAGGACGAGAAGGCCGGGCACGTCGGCGATCCAGAAGCCGATGCCGGCAACAAGCCCCTGCCCGATGGCAGTGCCGACGATGCCGAAGACGACCGAGCGCGTGGTGTTGACGAGAATCCCGGTAATTTCTCTCGCAATACCGCCCGATACGCGTTCGACAAGTTCGGAAATCCGGTCGGCAAACCATGCGCCGTCGCGGTAGAAGAAAAAGACAATGAAGGTGACGAGCGCGAGCTGAACCAGACCGTTGCCGACATTGACGGCGGCATTGACGATCCAGCTTGAGAGCGGATCGAGGATGCGCTGGACGGTATGACCGAAAGTCGCCGGGTCGATCGCGAGCGCGAGCTGCTCATGGAGCCACGAGCCTGCATAGGGAATGTCGGCGACGGCCTGAAGCACCGGGGTCGGGTCCTTGAGCCAGGCGGCGGTCTTCGTCACCCAGGAAGGAATCTGCTGGGCGAGCGCGACGAGAAGAAACGACATCGGGATCAGGAAGCCGACCACGATGAGGAGCACCATCAGGGTTGCCGCAGCGCCCGAGGACTGCCGGAGGGACGCGCGCAGCCGCCTGAAGAGCGGCCACGTGACGACGGCGATGACGGCGGCAAGAAGAATCGCAGTGAGAAAGGGTTGAAGCACCATGAAGCAACCGATCGCCACTACAGCCATAAGCGCAATGCGAACGATCAGGTCGATGCGTTCGCCGAACCCGATGCCTCGCCCGGAGGCAATCCTTGAGAGGCGCTTGCGGGCGCCCGTCAGAGGACTGGTTGCGGGCTTGTGCGTTTCTGTCGTCTGCTCTTTCATAGATTCATTAAGGTGCGGAAACCTTCGTCTTGAGACGAGGGAGGAGCGCCTTCAGGTAAGTGGTTGGTTTTTCGAGCAGATGCAGTTTCTTAAAACTGACGCCGGCCGAGAGTTTTTGTCCGTCAAGCCGACGAACGTCAAAATAACCGCTGCTTCTTCTTCCGAAAATGAAGCCCTCCTCGCTGCCAAGGCGCGCCTTGTCAAACAGACGGAAGCCCTTCACCTCGAACGGCGTTTGCTGCCGCTTGCGAATGCCGCCCCTGCCGATCGTCATTTTGTGTATCTGACGATTGTGCTTTCGTACCTGTTTTTGAAACAGAAATTCAGGAAGACGCTCGGCGCGCAGGTTGCCGGCAATGCAGTACGCATCGGCGCAGTGGGATTTCTCAATCCCGTGCGTGATGCGCGTGTTCTTCGTCAAATAGCCGTACGTGTTCTCAACTGTTTTGTCAGAGTGACTCTCCTTCAGCAGGTTGAAGAACGTCCACCGCATGATGCCCATAAAGGCTTCTGCCCTCATGGATCTGCCGCGCTTCAGCTTCAGGTCGATCCGACCTGCGTGATATGCCTTGTGGCACGTCTCGCAGAGCGTCACGAGGTTATTGGGGGCGTCGCCCCTGGTGCGCCGGCTTTCGAGATGATGCACGTTCAGTATCGGGTCTCCGGACTTCCCTCTGCAGTGCCGGCACTGATGACCATCACGCCAAAGAACGTACTCGCGCACGTTCCAGAAGCCGAGCTGTTCGCCCTGCTGATACTCTGCGCCCTTAATGTCCGGGTTCTTAATAGCCTGCATATCGAAGCTCGCGGTTTCCACCGTGATCTTCGTCACAGGCAGTAGCCGGCAGACATTTTCGACAAGCTTCAGGTGCGAGGCTATTTTGTGCCCGACCGATGGCGCAAGCGAGCCCTTGTTCTTGCTGTGAACTCGATTGCTGAACCTTGGAGCCCGATAACGGGTCTTGCGATTGCGGCGAGCTCGCCGCAGCGCCAGACGCGCTGACAGGAGATCCGTGATGTCGTCGCGCAGTACTGCTTCACTGGCATAGAGTTCGGCCTTTTCGGTGGAAGCCGAGAGACCTACGTGCCTGTAGCCGGCGTCAACTCCAAGAGAGACGTCCTGCCTGGCTTCGCCCGTTGCCGTCGTGAGCTGAATCGTAAAGGGAGTGCGGCGCTTCACGCGTGCCTTCTTTTCCCGCAGAAGCACGCGTGCCTTTGCAGGAGAGCATGGCATTAAGGGTTTGCCACGCTGGTTGGTAACAAATACTCTCAAGTTTTGTCCCCATGCCCTTTCGGGCAGTAAGCATCCTTCGTCGATGTTGGAAGGGGTTTGATGCAGGGGACACCGCTCCTTTCCCTCAGAGCTTTTAATCACCTGCCGCAGAGCGCGGGACTAGGATGTACATCCCGCGGTGCCTATGGATTCCCAACCAACGTAGTTCTCCTTGCGGTTTTATCCGTTCGGATTACTGGGACTAGTCAACCAAGACTTGTTTTTACAAGCCTTCGGCTTCAGCCGAGGGTAGATTGACGGTGTCTCAGGTATCAGACTGCGGGTTAGCGCATCTCGGGGTGGCTTTCAGGAAGCGGCGCGCAGCCGTTGAGCTTAAGTGAAAGCGTCGCCTCGCGGATGGCTTCGATTGCGGCCATCCTCGTGAAGCTCTTTCTCCAGACGAGCATCGCCTTGCGGGTGGGCGGCGGATTCTTGAAGGGGAGAATCTTGATGGCGTTCGAGAGTCCCGTGAGATAAGGAATGGCCGAGGCGGGCAGCACCGTGATGCCGAGACCCTGAGCAACCATATGGAAGATCGTCTGAAGGCTCGAGCCCTCAACCGTCTTCTGAACGTCGGTTGCGTTGAGGTTGAAGCGCGCGAGGTCCGGGCAGACGCCGAGAATCTGATCGCGGAAGCAGTGACCGGCGCCGAGAAGAAGCATCGTCTGGTCCTTCAGTTCATCCGTACCGATGTAGCTGCGGTTGACCCAGGGGTGGTGGGAGGGCACGGCAACAACGAAGTTTTCCTCGTAGAGCTCTTCGGTCATGAAGCCCGTATCGACGAGCGTGTCAGCCGTGATGGCCACGTCGATCTGGCCGTTGCGGAGCTTCTGCAGGAGCTCGGACGTGAAGCCTTCCTCAAGAATCAGAGGCATCTGCGGCGTCGTTTCCGTCATGCGGCTGATGAGGTCCGGAAGCAGATAGGGCCCGATCGTATAGATGACGCCGAGGCGCACGGGACCCGAGAGCGGATCCTGGCCCTGGTGGGCGATTTCCGTGATCCGGTGAGCTTCTTCAATGACTTTGCGGGCCTGATCGATGATGAGGCTGCCGACGGGCGTGACGGCGATGTCGTTGGAGCGGCGCTCGAAAATCGAAACGCCGAGCTCCTCCTCGAGCTTCTTCACGGCAACGGAAAGCGACGGCTGGCTCACAAAGCAGCTTTCTGCTGCCCGGCCGAAGTGCCGTTCCCGGGCAACTGCAATGACGTACTTAAGTTCAGTAAGAGTCATGACGAGGTAATGAACAAGTGATGATGAAAAATCGGTTGGATAAGAAGCATTGGGTGTGATCAGGCCGTGAGGAGTTCAGCCTTTCCCTGGAACCAGCGCGAAGCGTGCTTGAGCGCAAGTTCATGGTGCTCAAGGAGCATCCGGTCGGTGGCATCGCGCGCCTTTTCAACCAGGGCAGCATCCTTTTCGAGATCGCAGAACCGAAGCATCGGCATGCCGGACTGCTGTTCGCCCAAAAAATCGCCGGGTCCGCGCAGCTGCAGGTCTCGGCGGGCAATTTCAAAGCCGTCGGTCGTTTCGCGGATGATTTTGAGGCGCTCCCGGCCGATGTCGGAAAGACGCACGTCAAAGAGAAGCACGCAGGCGCTTCTGCCGCCGCCGCGTCCGACGCGGCCCCGGAGCTGATGAAGCTGCGCGAGGCCGAAGCGTTCGGCATGCTCGATCACCATCAGGGTTGCGTTGGGGACATCGACCCCCACTTCGATCACCGTGGTGGAAACAAGCACCTGGATCCGGCCTGCGGAAAAGTCGTTCATGACGGCTTCCTTTTCAGCGGCTGGCATGCCGCCGTGAAGGAGGCCGATCGTGAGGTCCGGGAGCATCGCGCGCAGCTCCTCGGCGCATCTCACGGCGGGCGTGAGGTCGAGCGCTTCCGACTCATCAATGAGAGGGCACACCCAATAGACCTGATGGCCTTCGCCGACCGTGTGGCGGAGCACGCCGACGACGGCGTCCTTCCTGTCCATGCGGACAAGCTTCGTTTCGACCGGAGTGCGCCCGGGCGGGAGCTCGTCGATGATCGACACGTCAATGTCGGCGAGGTAGCTCATGGCGAGCGTGCGCGGGATGGGCGTGGCGGAGAGCATGAGAAGATGCGGCTTCAGGCCGTTTTCCGTGGCGCGGGCGAGTTCAAGGCGCTGCGCGACGCCGAAGCGGTGCTGTTCGTCCACAATCGCGAGTCCGAGATCGTGAAAGGTGACGCCCTCCTGAATAAGCGCATGCGTTCCGACGGCAAGCTTTGCCTCTCCCGAACGAATGCTCGCGAGAGACGCCTCGCGCTCGGCAGCCTTCTGCCTTCCGGTGAGCCAGGCGGTGCGAATGCCGAGGGGTTCGAGCCAGGAGACGATTTTCTGAAAATGCTGTTCGGCAAGAATCTCTGTCGGCGCCATGAGTGCCGCCTGCTTGCCGGCTTCAATGGCCCGAAGGGCGGCGAGCGCCGCAACAACCGTTTTGCCGCTTCCCACATCGCCCTGAACAAGGCGGTGCATCGGATGAGGCTCTGCCAGATCCCTTTCAATTTCGCCCCAGACCTTTATTTGCGCACGGGTGAGCCTGAAGGGAAGTCCTTCCATGAAAGGCTGAATGAGTCCGCCCGACTGCGGCACCAGAAGCCTCTTGGCCTTGTCACTCTTTGCGAGCGCACGCATTTCGCGAAGCGTGATCTGCTGCGCAATGAGTTCGTCGAACTTGAGCCGCTGCCAATGCGGATCCGTGCGGTTGATGAGCGCTTCAGAGTCGGCGTCGGGCGGCGGATTATGGAGGTATTCGAGCGAGGCTCTGAGGCCGGGGAGGTGAAGCTCATCCGTGAGCGAGGCGGGAATAGGATCCTCCATCCCCTGCATATCGAGAAGCGCTCTGGCGATGCGCTTTCTCAGCCACTTCTGCTGAATGCCTTCGCCCAGGGGGTAGACGGGGGTGAGCGCTTTCGGAAGCGTAACGCCGCTCGCAACGGGCTGGCGGATTTTGGGATGAATCATCTCAAGCCCGCCCCCGAAGGCGGGGCGCGGTTCGCCGTAGACGCGCACGATTGCACCGGGGCGCAGGGCGGCCTGCGTCCCGGGGAAGTAGTGAATGAAGCGGAGCGCAAGTACGCCCGTTTCATCCTTGAGAAGCGCAATCAGCTGCTGTCCCCGGGGCGTCGCAGTCATCTGAGAGCGAACGACTTCACCCTGCACCTGTGCGGGTTCGCCAGGGATGAGCATCCCGACGGGGTCGATCTTCGTTTCGTCCTCATAGCGCAGAGGAAGATGAAGAATGAAGTCCCAGTCGGTGACGAGTCCGAGCTTTTTAAGCCGTTCGTTCAAAGGTGCCAGCTTTCCGGAGCGGATGACGCCGGAAGCTTTCTGGGGAGGGCGCTGAACCTGGTTCATTGTCCTAAAACCCGGTGGTCAGGGGGCAAGATCAACGATCGCCTCGACCTCAACGAGGGCGCCCTTCGGGAGCGCGGCGACAGCAAGGCACGAACGGGCGGGATAGGGAGCTTCAAAGAATTCGCCCATGACGCGGTTGACGACGGCAAAGTCGTTGATCGAGGCTAGGAAGATGGTGAGCTTCATGACCTGCGCGGTCGAACGGCCGGCTTCGGCAATGACGGCTTCAAGATTGCGGAAGGCCTGACGGGCCTGAGCCTCAACGCCGTGCTCAAGTTCTCCCGTATCCGGGCGAATGCCGATCTGACCGGAACAGTAGAGCGTCGCATCCGTTGCGGTCGCCTGACTGTAGTAGCCGAGTGCGGCAGGAGCTTCCTGAGTGGAAATAATGCGTTTGGCCATGATTGACACCTCCGGAATCATAGAAAGATGGCTTCAAAAGATTCTATCGATTTCTATTGGTCAATAGTGTTGCGATCTATCAAAGTGATACCTGAAATTGAGACAAAACGATTCGGCTGGAGGCGATGCCTTATTTGTACGCATCTATACGTATAAATTGATTTTTAAATCCGAACAATCCGTTAAGTAAACTCGTAATTTATGAAGTAAGGGTTTGATCGTACTTTCTAATAGGTATCAATAAATATGCTTAATACGTAAGCTGATTCTTGAATAAGAAATTTGTATTTAGTTGAAATATTGAAAAATTTTATTGTGAAAAAGGAAATGTACAGATACTCCGAAAGCCCTAACTCAAGTCAAATTTCAAGATGTAATCAAGGGTTACTGCTGATATAGTAGTAGGGAGGGTGACAGTTAAACTCCCTGCGTTTTCTACTTAGTTCGTTTGAGCCCGCTACTGTAGGGTTCCGGAGCACTTGGAACGCGGTTTTTCGCTCGGGCTTTGGCCTCGGCGGAAGAACGAGCGGATCTACGTATTCCTGCTCAGCCGGCCGCCAGCCGGCAGGGTGGAACAAAGCTTCGGAAGTCTTGAATGCAGCAGCAATCGGCTCATCGATATAAGCAGAAACCGCAGAAGAGCGAAGTTGCTCTACGTCTTAGTTTGACTGCGTCGCTACAAGGAGAACAGCAACGCAGGTGAATTCGGACGGCAAGCGCGTGCGGGGACGGCTGCCTAGGCAGATGTCCCCTTCGGGCTTTCCGGGTTGAGGAAAAGATTCCCAGGGCAGGGAGTCTTGTCCTTCGTGCGGTCCGCCTTGGGTGAGAGTCCCAGAAAGAGGACCCGCAGGAAGAAGCGCAAAAGACCCGCGTCGGAACATTCCCCGTTCCGGAGGCGGAAGCTCCTCAGGGGGGAGCATGTGCGGATGAAGTCTGCGACTAATGGGAATCGGCCGAAAGGTCGCAACAGCCCGCGGCGCCTGAATCAGGCAAAGCGGACTATTTGCAAAGACTGGACGGACGCATAGTCAGGAGCTGTGCGCCGATCCTCCCGCCCAAGGGCGGGATTTCCGAGGAAAAACTCATGAAAATCATTTACACCGACGTGCTGGTTATCGGCGGTGGCCTTGCCGGACTCCGCATGGCCGTTGCTGCCAAGCGCCGCGGCCACGACTCGATCGTCCTTTCTCTCGTTCCGCCGAAGCGCAGCCACTCGAAGGCTGCTCAGGGCGGCATGCAGGCCTCTCTCGGCAACGTGATCAAGGGCGTGGGCGACAACGAGGACGTTCACTTCGGCGACACCGTCCGCGGCTCCGACTGGGGTGCGGACCAGGAAGTCGTCCGCATGTTCGTGAACACCTCGCCCAAGGCCGTGCGTGAGCTCGCCGCCTGGGGCTGCCCCTGGTCGCGAATCACCGCCGGTGACCGTCAGGTGATCATCAACGGCGAGAAGGTGACGATTACGGAACGCAAGGAAGCGCAGGGCATGATGAACCAGCGCGACTTCGGCGGCACCAAGAAGTGGCGTACCTGCTACGTGTCCGACTGCACGGGCCACGCCATGCTCAATACCGTTTCCGACCGCATCATCGCCGAAAAGGTTCCGGTGATTGAACGCGTTGAGGCGCTCTCGCTCATTTCCGACGGCAAGCGCTGCTACGGCGCGATCGTCCGCGACCTCATCACAGGCGAACTCATGGCTTACGTCGCCAAGGCGACCGCCATCGCCACGGGCGGTGCCGGCCGTATCTACCGCGTCACGACGAACGCCGTGATCTGCGACGGCACGGGCTACGACCTCGCCCTCAAGACGGGCGTCGCCACCCTCTCCAACATGGAAGCCATTCAGTTCCACCCGACCGGCATCTTCCCGGCCGGCATTCTGGTGACGGAAGGCTGCCGCGGTGACGGCGGTCTGCTGCGCGACGTCGACGGCTACCGCTTCATGCCGGACGTTGAACCGGAAAAGAAGGAACTCGCCTCCCGCGACGTGGTTTCGCGCCGCATGGAAGAACGCATTGCCATGGGCAAGGGCGTCAAGACCAAGTACGGCGAACACCTCTGGCTCGACATCACGCTCCTCGGCGAACACCACATCAAGCACAAGCTCCGTGAAGTCTATGAAATCTGCCACTACTTCCTCGGCGTTGACCCGACGAAGGAATGGGTTCCGGTCCGTCCGGCGCAGCACTACACGATGGGCGGCGTGCGCACGAAGCCGAGCGGTGAATCCGAGACCCTGAAGGGCCTCTTCGCGGCCGGCGAAGCCGCCTGCTGGGATATGCACGGCTTCAACCGCCTCGGCGGCAACTCCGTTGCTGAAACCGTCGTTGCCGGCATGATCGTCGGCGAATACATCGCCGACTTCTGCGACAAGGCCGAAAACGGCATCGACATCCCGACGTCCCTCATTTACGATGCTCTCGCCAAGGAACAGGCCGAACTGAACGGCTACCTGAAGAACACCGGCAATGAAGACGCAGTGGCGCTCCGCACCCGCATGCAGGAAATCATGACGACCAAGATCGGCATCTTCCGCAAGGGCAAGGACATGGAAGAAGCCGTCACGGAACTCGAGGAGCTCTACAAGCGCTCCTTCAACATCCCCGTGAAGGACGTCGCCGGCAACAACCCCGAACTCGTCTACGCATACCGCACCCGCTCGATGCTTCGCGTCGCGCTTACGGTTGCTCTCGGCGCTTCCTGCCGTCAGGAATCGCGCGGCGCTCACTACCGCGAAGACTACTCGGTCCGCGACGACGTCAAGTGGCTCAAGCGCACGATCGCCACGTGGAAGGAAGGCGATACGCTGCCGACCCTCTCCTACAAGGATCTTGACATCAGCAAGATGGAACTTCCCCCGGGATTCCGCGGCTACGGCGTCAAGAACTACATCGAAAATCCCGAATCCGCCAAGCGTCAGGCCGAAGTCGACGCCATCCGTCAGAAGATGGAAGCCGAAGGCAAGGATCGCTGGGCCATTCAGGATGCGATCATGCCGTACCAGCATCTGCTGCCGAAGCGCCTCCAGGGCCGCAACGAGCGCATCGATGAACCGCTGAAAGACTAATTTGGGAGCTTTGATAGAAAATGACCCAGGAAAAGACCCAGACGGCGGCTCCGGCCGCCAAGGCCGCGGATGCTCCCGCCAAGAAGCATCGTCTTCTGAAGATCAGCATTCTGCGCTACAACCCGCAGGATCCGGACAGCGTTCCGCACATGCAGACGTACGAGCTCCAGGAATCGGACTCGATGACGCTCTTCATTGCCCTGAATGACCTTCGCAACGAACAGGATCCCACGCTGCAGTTCGACTTCGTCTGCCGCGCCGGCATCTGCGGTTCGTGCGCGATGCTCATCAACGGCAAGCCGGGCCTCGCCTGCCGCACCCTGACGAAGGATCTGCCCGACGAGTTCACGCTCGCCCCGCTGCCTGCCTTCGAACTTATCGGCGACCTTTCGGTCAACACCGGCAAGTGGATGCGCAACATGTCCGAACGCATGGAAACGTGGGTTCACGCGAAGATCGACGAAGTCGACCTGCGCAAGCAGGAAGCGCCGATGGACCCGCAGCTCGCCGAGGACATCTACGTTCTCGACCGCTGCGTCGAATGCGGCTGCTGCATCGCCGGCTGCGGCACCGTCCGCATCCGCCCGGACTTCGTGGGCGCTGTGGGCATCAACAAGATCGCCCGCTTCCGCCTTGATCCGCGCGACGAGCGCAACGACGCCGACTACTACGAAGTCGTCGGCGACGAATCCGGCGTGTTCGGCTGCATGTCGCTGCTCGCCTGCCACGACTTCTGCCCGAAGGATCTTCCGCTCAAGACCCAGATCGCCTTCATCCGCCGCAAGATGGCTGAACAGGGCATGGGCAACTACGACAAGGTCCTGCCGACGCAGAACGGCAAGAAGGCTATTCCGATCAAGCCCATTAAGTAAGCTTGACCGCAGAGTCTGACTCTGTCTGAAAGAGGCTGGTATCCATTTTGGGTATCAGCCTTTTTTATTGGTTCGATATTTTTTGAGAAAAGTAAATTTCAAAGTTATACCTTAATTAAGATCAGTCTTTTTTACGCTTCGGATATATAGGCGCACCAAACCGGTGCGGCGTTTTCTCTTAAACAAGCCATCCGTTCTTACAAGTAAGGGTTATTCCGATATTTAAAAGGAAAATGAGCTATTCACATTGAGCGAGATAAGCAGTAATATTTACTCAACGCAAGAAATACTCTTTAAATATACGTATTTACACGTATTAAAGAGTAGTTCAAGCGAACTGCTTCACTCAGACAGCAGCGGACCACAGCTGATCCTCGGATAACTGGCTGCTGGGAGTGAGTCAACTGCAAATGCGGTTTTTAGAGAGCAAATACCGCTCTTATGAAATAAACCGCATCGGACATATTTGAGGAGCAATAAATGTCCCGTATTGAAAGCGATTTCCTTGGTTCTCTCGAGATCCCTGATGAGGATTACTATGGCGTGCAGACGATGCGCGGCAAGCAGAACTTCCACATCACCGAAATGCCGATGAGCCAGGAACCGTTCTTTGCTCAGGCCTTCGGTTATGTCAAGAAGGCTGCCGCCATGGCGAACAAGGAACTCGGCACGATCCCGGCCGACGTTGCTGACGCCCTGATCTGGGCCTGCGACCAGCTCATCGCCGGCAAGTACAACGATCAGTTCGTTACTGACTGGCTCCAGGGCGGTGCCGGCACGTCCACGAACATGAACTGCAACGAGGTCATCTCCAACCTCGCCTGCGAACACCTCGGCCTCGCCAAGGGCGACAAGAAGGTTTCCCCGAACGACCACGCCAACTTCGGCCAGTCGACTAACGACACCTATCCGACCGCTCTGCACCTCTCGCTGCTCCTTCGCTCGAACGTCCTCCTGAAGGCCGTTGAAGAGCTCGTCGGCAGCTTCTACGCTCAGGCTGAAAAGAACAAGAACGTTCTGAAGATGGGCCGCACCCACCTGCAGGACGCCGTCCCGATGTCCTTTGGCCAGGAATTCCATGGCTGGGGCACGACGATTGCTGACGAAATCAAGGTCATCAAGGAAGCCCAAGCTCACCTGAAGGTCGTCAACCTCGGCGCCACCGCCATCGGCACGACCGTTACGGCTCACCCGGACTATCCGGCCCTCGCCGTCAAGCACCTCGCTGAGATCACCGGCATCGACTTCGTCAACAGCGACGACCTGATCGCCGCCACGTCCGACTGCGGCGCCTACGTTGGCCTCTCCTCCGCCTGCAAGAGCCTCGCCGTCAAGCTCACGAAGGTCTGCAACGACCTCCGTCTCCTCGCTTCCGGCCCGCGCACCGGCCTTTCCGAACTCGTCCTGCCGCAGCTCCAGCCGGGCAGCTCGATCATGCCGGGCAAGGTCAATCCGGTCATCCCGGAAGTGACGAACCAGGCTTCGTTCCTCGCCATCGGTCTCGACACGTCCGTCATGCTCGCCGCTTCCGCCGGCCAGCTCGAACTGAACGTGATGGAACCGGTCATCTCCTTCGCGCTCTACATGCAGATGAAGGTCCTCACGAACGCCTGCATCGCGCTGCGTGAGAAGTGCGTCGACGGCATCGTCGTCAACGCCAAGCACTGCGAAGACCTCGTCATGGGCTCCCTCGGCATCGTTACGGTTCTGAAGCCGCACTTCGGCTACAAGCCCTGCGCCGCCGTTGCCCGCGAAGGCTTCCTCACCGGCAAGTCGCTGCACCAGCTCGTCGTCGAAGAAAAGAAGATGCTGACCCAGGAAGAGTGGGACAAGGTCTTCACGTACGACAACCTCATCAACCCGAAGTTCGAGCAGTAATTCGAACTCGCTACGCTCTGACCCGGACAAATTAAACAAATAGATCCGGGAAGAGCAGACCGACAGAGCCTCTCGAAAAAGAGAGGCTCTGCGATCAACCACCAAAGCGGGGTCGCCTGATTTCCCGAACTGCAGCTGCTGATCAAACACCTGGGGCATGAAAAGAAATTTTCATGCCGCAGGCGTCCGGAGAAGCTGCATGCAGGATCAGTTACCAGAGCGAGCACCGCCCTCGCCTGATTGGCTTTAGAGCATTCCCATACTGGGCAAAAGCAAATCGGGAGGAGGAGATCTCAACATGCCTGGAGGCATTATGGATTTCATGCTTATTCTTCAGATCGTTGTCCTGCTCGGCGCGATCTTCCTCGGTGTCCGTCTCGGCGGCATCGGTATTGGCTACGCCGGCGGTCTCGGCGTGCTCGTCCTCGGTCTTCTTCTCGGCATGAAGCCGGGCAATATTCCCTGGGACGTGATCCTCATCATCGCCTCGGTGATCGCTGCCATTTCCTGCATGCAGCTCGCCGGCGGCCTTGACTACCTCGTTCAGATTGCTGAACGCGTCCTTCGTTCGAACCCGAAGCAGATCAACTATCTCGCTCCTGTCGTGACCTACGTCCTGACGATTTTCGCTGGTACGGGCCACACCGCCTTCTCGATGATCCCGGTTATCGTCGAAGTTGCCAAGGAACAGAAGATTCGTCCCTGTTGCCCGCTTTCGATCGCCGTCGTCGCCTCCCAGATCGCCATTACGGCTTCCCCGGTTTCCGCCGCCGTGATCTACATGTCCGGCGTTCTTGAACCGTTCGGCTGGTCCTATCCGGCTCTGCTCGGCATTTGGCTCCTGACGACCTTCGTCGGTTGCATGCTCACCGCCTTCGTGATGACGAAGATCCAGAACATGGATCTCGACTCCGATCCGGTCTACAAGGAACGTCTCGCCAAGGGCCTCGTGAAGGCCTCCTCCGGCGTCGCCCAGATGGAGCTCAAGCCCTATGCCAAGCGCTCCGTGCTGATCTTCCTCCTCGGCGTTATCTGCGTTGTTCTTTACGCTTCCGCGATTTCGCCTGCTGTCGGCCTCATCAAGAACGTTATCGTTCCGCGTGACGCCGCCATTATGAGCCTCATGCTGACGGTCGCCACCCTGACGACGATCTTCTGCAAGGTTGAGCTCGGCAATGTCGCTTCGACCTCCGTCTTCAAGTCCGGTATGGTTGCCTGCGTCTGCGTGCTCGGCGTTGCCTGGCTCGGCGACACGTTCGTGTCCGGCCATGTGAACGAGATCAAGTCGTTCGCTGCTGACGCTGTGGTTGCCTACCCGGCTCTCCTCGCCGTCGTGTTCTTCTTCGCCGCCATGCTCCTTTACTCGCAGGCTGCTACCGCGAAGGCCATCACCCCGGCCATCGTCGCTGCTCTCGGCATCAGCGCCGCCAATCCTGGCGACTCCTACATGCTCGTGGCCTCGTTCGCTGCTGTGTCCGCCCTCTTCGTGCTCCCGACCTACCCGACCCTCCTCGGCGCGGTCCAGATGGACGACACCGGTACGACCCGCATCGGCAAGTACGTGTTCAACCACGCCTTCTTCATCCCGGGCCTTCTCGCCATCGTCTTCTCGGTGTGCCTCGGCTTCGTCGCCTGCATGGTCTTCTAATACCTGACTCGCGAGGGGAGGCATCCTCAGCGGTGCTTCCCTGATGAAGTAAAAAATGCAAGGGACTGTCTTCGGATGGTCCCTTTTTTTGCGCCCCGGGCAAGCGTTATTTCTGAGCTCTAATGTTTGAGCGCAAGGGACTTGACATATTTTTTGAAATCAGTAAAATTTCTCTTCTCAATGCGGGAGTAGCTCAGTTGGTAGAGCGCAACCTTGCCAAGGTTGAGGTCGCGAGTTCGAGACTCGTCTCCCGCTCCACTGACGGCGCGATAGCAAAGTGGCCATGCACCGGATTGCAAATCCGTTTACGGCGGTTCGATTCCGCCTCGCGCCTCCAGGCACAGAATTCCTGCGGGAGTAGCTCAGTTGGTAGAGCGCAACCTTGCCAAGGTTGAGGTCGCGAGTTCGAGACTCGTCTCCCGCTCC
>CAKQON010000030.1 GCA_934255515.1 uncultured Sutterella sp. | reverse complement strand
GATTAAGCAGCGGAAAGAGCACGCGGTTCCCGCCGACTGTATACCGTAGACATAACAAGAGGGCGGGAACTAAGGATGATGGCGTGAGGCGGACAATCGGCAATCAGCTGGTCGGGCGCATGCATTGCGGTGTCGCGGGTTTCGTGCTCGGCGAGCGTTACGTACGGTCTTTTGCCGCCCAGTTGCTTCATGAGCTCGGTCTTTCCCGTCTGCCGCATGCCGGAGAGAAGAATGCCTTTGGAGCTTTCTGAAAGCTGAGGAATAACGTTTTCTAGCGTCCGATGGAGATAAGCCACGACTTGCCTTTTCTGAATTTTTGTCTCTGTTGATTTTTTCAGAAATGAAGACAAACTGGAAAGTCGGTCATCGCCAGTGGGAGAGCTGAAGTTCTGAGCGCTCAATGCGTCTTTCAAGACAAAAACGGGAAGGCACGGCGCAAACCGTCCTTCCCGCTCTCAGCATCTGCGGCAACTCACCCCGGATTCCGGGATGAGCCGTCATTCATCAGAAGAAGCCGCGCTTCTTTTCCGAGAGGCTCACGTAGATGTTCTTCATCTGGCTGTAGTGCTCAAGGATCACCTTGTGCGTCTCGCGGCCGATGCCGGACTTCTTGTAGCCGCCGAAGGGCGTGTGGGCCGGAAGTTCGTTGTAGGTGTTGACCCACATGCGGCCCGTGCGCACGCCGCGGGCAACGCGGAAGGCGCGGTTGATGTCGCGCGTCCAGACGGCGCCGCCCAGACCGTACTCGGAGTCGTTCGCCATGGCGAGGACTTCTTCCTCGGTCCTGAACTTCACGACGCAGGCGACCGGCCCGAAGATTTCCTCCTGACAGACCTTCATCGAGTTCTCGCAGTCGACGAGAAGGGTCGGGCGCATGAAGGCGCCCTTCATGCCCGGAACCTGAGCGCGTTCGCCGCCCGTGAGGACGCGTGCGCCTTCCTTCTTCGCCTCCTCGACCCAGCCGAGGATCTTCTCGAGCTGGCGTTCATTCACCTGGGAGCCCATCTGGGTATCCATCGACATGGGGTTGCCGACCTTCACCTTGCTGAAGGCTTCGGCGAGCTTCACGACGAATTCGTCGTAGATCCCTTCCTGAACGAAGATGCGCGAGCCCGCGCAGCAGACCTGGCCCTGGTTGAAGAGGATGCCGATCTGGGCGCCTTCAATCGCCTTGTCCATCTGGCAGTCGTTGAAGTAGATGTTGGCGGACTTGCCGCCGAGCTCGAGCGTAGCCGGAATGATCTGCTTCGCGGCGGCGAGGCCTACGTCGCGGCCGACTTCGGTCGAGCCCGTGAAGGCGAGCTTGTCGAAGCCGGGGTTCTCGAGCATTGCCTGACCCGAAACGGAGCCGCGGCCGGTAATCACGTTGACGACGCCCGGAGGGAGAATTTCATTGAGGATTTCGCCGAGGACGTTGAGCGAAAGCGGCGTCGTCGATGAGGACTTGATGACTACGGTGTTGCCGGCAGCGATCGCCGGGGCAATTTTCCAGGCGCCCATCAGAAGCGGGAAGTTCCACGGAACAATCTGGCCGACCACGCCGATCGGCTCGCGCAGAATGATCGAGAGCGTGTTTTCGTCGATCATCGTGGCTTCGCCTTCATCGGCGCGGATGCAGCCCGCGAAGTAGCGGAAGTGGTCCGAGGAGAGCGGCACGTCGACGAGCGTGGTCTCGCGGATGGGCTTGCCGTTGTCGAGCGTTTCAACCGTGGCGAGCTCCTTCGCGCGTTCGTCGATCTTGTCGGCAATCTTCAGAAGAAGCGCGGCGCGTTCCTGAACGGACTTCGCGGCCCAGGCGGGCTGAGCGGCGCGCGCGGCCCTCACGGCGCGCTCCACGTCGGCGGCGGAGGCGTCGGCGCAGGTTGCAAGCTTTTCGCCCGTGGCGGGGTTGAACGTATCGAACGTGCGGCCGCCTTCGGCCTCGACCCATTCGCCGTTGATGAGAAGACCGTAGCGTTCCTTGATGTACTGAGTCATGGAAATGCTCCTGAAAACTTTTCCTGAAATAACATTGCAAAAGGGGAGAAATCCGGGAGGATTCGTCCGATTTAGCTTCTCTTGTTGAGAAAAGATTAGGAGCGCGCGGATTCAATTGGAATCAGCCGGAGGAAGGGGATTCCGCTTTTCTGGCACTAGTCCTTCAGACCGAAGAAGAAACCCGGGCCGCGTCAAAAAGACGTGTCTTCGGCCGGATCGCCTTCTTCGAGAAGGGAGCACAAATATTTACAGGCAAGTCAATGCATTCCTATCGAGCCGATAGGGGGTCGAGGAAGGCTCAGGGAAGGCTCTGGGCGGGCCGGCGCTTTCGGGAAAGGCGCCGGCAAAGCCGTCAGGAAGCGTCCCGGGGCCTGAGAATGAAGAGCGTATGCGATACGCCGAGGTCCGGGTGCTCGGACTCGATGACGAAGCCCGCGGCGCCAAAGATGCGCCTTAGTTCTGCGCCGTTGAAGAATTTGCTGTTGCCGTTCGCGAGCACGGTGAAGTAGAGGCTCGTTGCGGCAAGCGACAATTCCGCAGCCCGGTGGCGCTGCTCGTCGACGAGGGGCTCGAGCACGGCAAGGCGCGAATTTCCGGCCATCGCGCGCCGCGTGCGCGTGAGGATGCTTACGGCTTCCGGTTCAGAGAAGCAGTCGAGGAACTGGCTCATCCAGTAAAGATCCGCTCCGAGCGCCTGCGGACGGTCGGCAAGTTCGTCGGGCGTGAGCCAGTCGATGGCAACACCCGAGAGCCTTTCTCGCACTTGGGCGAGCTCGGGTCTCTGGGGAAGCGCGTCGACCTCGACCGGGAGATCCGCAATGACGGCTTTCGCATCGGGGAAGCGCAGGAGGAAGGCCTTCGAGAAGCGTCCGGTATTGCCGCCGATGTCGACGAGCTTTCCGGGACACTTCTCCGGGAACATCCGGGCAAGAATATTGAGCGCTCCCCCGTAGGCCTGGTCGCTGTGCCAGTGGTCAAACCCGAACCAGGCGCTTTTGGCTTCCTCTGGGAGTTCCGGCAGATGCGGATAGATGGTCTTCCATCCGGGGTTGAAGGCTTTGAGGCCCGCGGGCTTCCCTTCTGCGAGGGCTTCCCGCGTAAAGGCAAGCCCCGCATAGCAGACGGATTCGGCGAAGAAGAAGTTCGCCCGCGTCATCTCGTCGTAGACGAGGAGGTCGCCCGTCGGAGTGGTTTTGAGACCCCGTCCGGATTTTCCGTTCTCATCATCTTCATTCAGGGCCGTCCGCTCGAGAATCCCGGCGGGAACGAGCATGTCGGTCACGACCTCGGCCGCATAAGCCGTCATGCCGGCTTTCTTCGCCGCAGCGTCGGAAGAAATGCCGGGATTTTCGGCGATGACCCTGAGGAGTCCGAAGCGAAGCGCCGCCGCGGCGGCCTGAAAGATCAGAGGCGCAAAGGCAAGGCGCTGCGCGCTTTCAAGGGTCTCAAGGTAGTTCGGACGGTTTTTGCGAAGCATGACGATCGATCAGGGAAAAGTCAGAGAAAGGCGCGGACGTGGGAGCGGAATTCCTCGAGGAGCGCCTCAGGGGCAAGCGTGAGGATCTCTACCGACCGTCCGGCCGGGAAGCCGAGGAGCGTGAGATGTCCGGCAGGGGTTTCGAGGAACTCGATCGGGACGGCCTTGCCGGCGGGATCACGGGCGATGAGGCCCTTATTCCAGAGCACCTCGACCTCGGGGGGACGGGCGTATTTGGAAAGAAGCTCCTCGTGCGCAGGGGAGGCGGCAGCGGACTTCCTGTCCTCGCCGTTGAATTTCTGCGCGCATTCGATCGCGCCCCAGGCGGCGAGGAAGGCCTCATCGGCACGGCGGGCGTCGGCCTTCTGCAGTTCCCGGATGGCGTCTGCAAAGTCTTCGCCGAGGGCGAATTCCGCGAGACCGGAGAGCCGTTCGTGGGTCTTCAGAATCTCGAGGTCGATCCCGGCGCGGCGGCGCGAGAGGCTCGCGGCCACGCCTTCCTCCGTGTGCGCAATGGCAATGCGCCCGAAGGGACGGCCCTCATAGTCGGCAAGGAGCGGCCCTTCCGGGGGCTGCTCGCGCAGAAAGTAGGAGCCCGAGGACACTTCCGAGGCAATATTGGCGAGCCGCTGCGCGAGGAGCCTTCCGTAGAGGCTCTGACGGCGGCGGCGTGGATTCTGAAAGCGCGAGAGGCGCGAGCGCGTCTGGGCGGGAAGCATCGCTTCGAGCTCGCCCTCAAGCGCGGGGTCGATTTCCTCCGGGAGCTTCGTCACGAGAACGACGCCCCCTTCCGGGGGTTCGGGCTCCCAGGCTTCGTCGTCGATGTCGGCAAGAAGCTCCTCGGGGTCGTCGAAGTCGGGGGCGAAAAGGTCGACGAGAACCGCCCTTGAACGGTCGCCGTCGGAAAAGGCTGCCGGCTTCAGAAATCTGAGGCCGCTGAGGTCGATTGGCGTTGGCATGACGAGTCAGTCCCCGAGCCTGCGGAAGATGAGGCTTGTATTGATGCCGCCGAAGGCAAAGTTGTTGCTCATCACGGCCCGCTGCGGGAGTTCGCGCACATGGTCGCGGACATAGGCGAGCGGCGCGCAGGCGGGATCCGGATTTTCGAGGTTGAGAACCGGCGAGACGAAGCCTTCGAGCATGCCGCGGATCGCGAAGATTGCTTCGAGCGCGCCGCAGGCGCCGAGCGTGTGGCCCATATGTCCCTTGTAGGTAGTGTAGGGCGTATTGCCGCCGAAAACTTCAAAGGTCGCATGGCTTTCCGCGACGTCGCCGCGATCGGTCGCCGTGCCGTGACCGTTCACGAGGTCGATGTCGGCGGGCTCCATTCCGACATCCTCAAGCGCGAGCCGCATGGCGGCGGCCATCTGGGCGGACTCGGGGCTCGTGATGTGGGCGCCGTCGGCATTGGTGCCGTAGCCCGCCACCTCGGCGTAGATCCTTGCGCCCCGCGCTTTGGCGTGCTCGTATTCCTCGAGAATGAGGGCTCCGGAGCCTTCGCCCACGACGAGGCCGTCGCGGTCCCGGTCGAAGGGCCGCGGCGTATGCGAGGGATCATCGTTCCAGCGCACGCTCGTCGCAAAGAGCGTGTCGAAAATGGCGGCGTCCGTAGCGTCAAGCTCTTCGCACCCGCCCGCGATCATCACGTCCGCGCGGCCGGTGGCAATGGCTTCGTAGGCGGATCCGATTCCCTGGGAGCCCGACGTGCAGGCCGAGGAGGTCGTGCAGATCCGGCCCTTGCAGCCGAAGAAAACGCTGATGTTGACGGGAGCCGTGTGCGCCATCATGCGCACGTACGTGGTGGCCGTGATGCCGCGGCAGCTTGACGACATAATCAAGTGCGCAAGTTCGGCGACGGCGGCGGGCTGCCCGGCGGAGGACCCGAAGGCGACGCCCGTCCTGGGCGAAGCGATGACGGGGTCGTCGAGGAGCCCTGCATCAATGAGCGCGTCGCGTGCGGTTTTGACCGCCATCAGGGCGACCCGGCCCATCGAGCGCGTGCGCTTTCGCGTGAAGACTGCCGGATCGAGCTCGAAAGGCGCGGCCGGCGCGGCAACGCGCGTATTGAGGTCCTCGAGCTTTTCCCATTCCGGCATGTGGCGGATGCCGCTTTTGTTGGCCCTGAGGGACGCGCGCACCTCTTCCCAGGTCGAGCCGATCGGGGAGATGGCGGCCATGCCGGTGACGACCACGCGGCGGGGAGTACTGGGGAGCTTCATCAGAAAATGCCTCCCGAAACCGGAATGACGGCGCGGGTGATGTAGCCCGCTTCGTCGGAAAGGAGAAAGGCGGCGAGGCCGGCGACTTCCTCGGGCTTCCCGAGGCGCCGCATGGGGACGTAGGGAAGAATCCGCTCGCGGTCCTCCGCCGTCACCATGTCGGTGTCGATGACGCCGGGCGCGATGACGTTGACCGTGATGCCGCGTGAGGCAAGCTCGGCCGAAAGGGCCTTGGCCGCGCCGATGAGGCCCGCCTTGGCGGCGGAATAGTTGGTCTGGCCGCGCGTGCCGGTGATGCCCGAAACCGAGCTCATCACGATGATGCGGCCCGCACGCCTTCTTGCCATCGGGAGAATCAGGGGCTTCAAGACGTTGTAGAAGCCCCCGAGGTCGGTTTCGAGCACGAGATCCCAGTCTTCCTCGCTCATGCCGGCAAGCGGCCCGTCGCGGTTGATGCCGGCATTGAGGATCACGCCCCAGAAGGGGCCGTTTTCGGCCGTGAAGCCGGCAAGCGCCGTCTGCGCCGCCGCACGGTCGGTAACGTCGAAGAAGATCGCATGGGCCCTGACGCCCAGCTCTTTCAGGGCATTGAGCACCTCGTCAGCCTGGGGCGAGGGCTTTCTCCCGGTAATCACGACTTCATAGCCCTCGCGCGCGATGCGAAGCGCCATGGCGCGTCCGATGCCGCGCGTGGCGCCGGTGATCAGAACGCGGCGCGGGCCGGCTTCAGCTTCAGCTTTCCTCTGGCGGATCACGCCGGTTGCGGCTGCCGGGGAAGAAGGAGACATAGTGCAGGAATCTGAAAAAAGGAGTGAAGGTGAAAATTCTATTTCGGGAGCGCGCCTCCGCGCAGGGAATCCCGGGCTCCGGATTCTCTATTTAAGGTGGTCGAAATAGCCTTCCGGAGGATTGAAGACGTTGAGGAGCGCCCGGCCGGCCGGCTCCTCCCGCGATTCGTCGCCCTGGGGGAAGACCGTCACGCGGCAGTCGAACTGCCAGAGACCCTCGTCGCTCTCGAAGCTCTTCACCACGCTGCAGAGGAGCACGTCGCCCGGGAGAAAAGAGGGGCGGTCGAACTCCATTCTGCGGGTGCCGAGAAGAAGCCCAGCGCCGATGTCCCTGCCGTTCAAGCGCTCGATGCGGCCGGCGTAGATGCCGATGGTTTGGGCCATGACTTCAATGAGCGCAAGGGCCGGAAAGCGCCCCTCGTCGTCGACCGCAATGGTGTCGGAACGCACAACCGTGCGGGACCTGGCGCCCTGGTCGTCCGCCGAGAGCACCTCATCAATGAAGCGCATCGGGGGCTCCTGGGCAATAAAGTCGCCTGCAGGCGCCGGGTAGGAGAATCGGGCATCAGTTCGGGTATCGGTCACTGGCATTTTTCAAAAAGGAGTGCGGCGTTGCTGCCGCCGAAGGCAAAGGCGGAGACGAGGATCCGGGGAACGGCGAGTTCGCGGGGGTTGTCGGCACCCGTGAGCGATCGGAGGAACGCTTCCGGCATCTTCCCGTCGGCGAATTCGCGCTCGCCCGCAAAGAAATTGAAGGGGAGCTTTCCGCCTTTTTCAAGGAGCGCGCAGGCAGCTGCCGCATTCATGGCGCCCGCGCCCGCGAGCTGGTGCCCGACGGCGCGCTTGAGGGACGCTGCCGGAACGCCGGGGAGGAGCTCCGCCATCACGCGCGCTTCCATGGCGTCGTTCTGCTCCGTCGCCGTCCCGTGAAGGAGCGCAAAGCCAGTTTCTGAGGGTGCAAGACCGCAGAGGGTTTCCAGGATCGCGCGCTTCGCGCCGTCGCCCGTCGGGTCCGGGGCGCAGATGTGGTGCGCGTCCGAGGATTCGCCGAAGCCGCGAAGCATCACGGAAGCATCGGGGAACTTCTTTGCCTCGGTCGTCATGAGGAGGAAGCCGCCGCCTTCCGCGAGGTGAAGGCCCGTGCGGTCGCTGCGGAAGGGCTTCGCGCGTTCCGGGCTTCGCGCGCCTAGCGCGGAGAAGCCCGCCAGGGTCATGGGCGAGAGCACGTCGAGGCCCCCTGCGATCACCGTCTTCACGCGGCCGCGCGCGAGCATCCTCGCGCCCTCCGCAATGGCTTTGGCGCCTGCAGTGCAGGCCGTTGAAACGGTAAAGACCGGGCCGGCAATGCCGAACGCGCGGGCGATCACGGGCGCCGTGCGGCCGATTTCCGTCATGCGCCAGCGCTTCAGGGGGGAAGCTTCGTTTTCCCGGATGCGTTCCGCGGACTCGGGCGTCCCCGCCGTGGTGGCGCCGAAGATGAAGCCGATCCCGGAAAGGTCGACCCCGGCGGAACGCGCGCGTTCGAAAAGCGGCGCCGTGAGGGCAAGTGCGAGAAGGAGTTCCCGGGATTCCTCTTCTTCCTCAATGCCGAGGTGCCGGGCAATGCGGCGGCCTTTCTGAAGAACCGCTTCGGGCGCGCAGCCCTCCGGCGCTTCAGGGAAAGGTTTGGGCGATGCGAGGCGATCGAGGAACTTCTCGGGATCGTCGCCGAGGACGGAGAGCATCGTCGAAGCGGGAATCAGTATGGTCGGATTCGAGCCGGAAGGCATGGGCATCAGGAAAGCAGAGAATCGTACGAAAAGAGAATTATAGAAAGCGACGGATCGGATGCCTCGTTGCTACGCAGGTGCGCCGGCCTTGCGGGCAAGAATCTCGAGCGCAGCCGCAAGAACCCCCGAATCAGCCGCCGCGAGAATGACGCCGTCGCGGATGTGTTCGAGGCGCGCGAGGCGGCCGAGAAAAAGAAGGAGGCCGGGAAGGCCGAGAGTCTCGAGCTGAGCCCGGTCCGGCCGCTCGGGGAAGTCTCCGGGGAGCGCCTCTGCGATTTCTTCCGGGGCAAAGTGCGCGGCGAGGTTCTTCTCCAGCGCTTCCGCGTTCCGCCAGAAGTCGATGGTTTCGCGGGCGTAGCGCACGAAATAGATCCGGTTGTCGGAAGCCGCCGCCCATTCGCCCGCTCGGGTTTTGGCGAGAAACGACCGGAACCCGAGGAGTGCCTTCATTTGAGGAGCCTCAGTGAGCGCTTCGCGCCGGCGGGCCTTATTCCGCAGCGCCTCATAGGCGTCGATCGATCCGCCGGTTCCGAGCGCCTCCCTGGGGTAGCGTGATTCCAGAACGGCAAGCTTCGCTGAAATTGCCGCGTCAAGGTTCACGCCGAGACGGTCGGCAATCAGGATGAGATAGGAAGCGACGTCGGCGATTTCGGAAGCGGCCGCCGCCTTTTCGCGCGGCGTGAGTTCGGCTTCAGGCGCCTTCCACTGAAAGCATTCGAGAAGCTCGGCGGCTTCAATGACGACGGATTCCGCAAGGTTTTTCGGACTATGGTGCCGCGCCCAGCCTCGGGAGTCTCTAAAGCGGAGAAGCGCTTCAGTCGTAGCGGGGGAAATGCCGTGGGGAAGTGATGACTGCATGCTCGAAGGATCGTAAGAAAGGCCGCTCGAAATTTGTTACGCGCTTTGCGCCGCTGGCGCTCTAATATTCGCTCCCTGAACGGGAGAACAGACGGAAGCGTGAGGCTTCTGTCCGCCGTCTCCCCAAGAGTTTAGCTTCCGGGACAGATATCCAAATGCCGCTTTTAAAGAAAACCGCTTTCGGCCTTCTTCTCGCCTTTGCTGCGGGACTTGCCGCCGCAGCCGGGAATACGCAGATCGAATCCTTCAATCAGGCGAAAAAGACGCTCGAGCGCGAGGTCTATCAGGACCACCGCATCACGTTCTACTGCCAGGCACCCTTTGACAGCAAAAAGAACATTACGCTTCCTCCTGGCTTCACGACTCCGAAGCACGAGAAGCGCGCGCACCGCATTGAGTGGGAGCACGTGGTTCCGGCGGAAAACTTCGGGCGCGCCTTCAGCGAGTGGCGCGACGGCGCTGACGTCTGCGTCGACAACAAGGGCCGGAACTTCAAGGGCAGAAAGTGCGCTGAAAAGGCGAGCCGCGAATACCGCTTGATGCAGAGCGACCTCTACAACCTCTATCCGGCGATCGGGGCCGTGAATGCGCTCCGCTCCAACTACAATTACGCGCTCCTGCCGGACGTGCCGGCCACCTTCGGTTCCTGCCCGATGAAGATTTCCGGCAACCGCGCGGAACCGCCGGAATATACGCGCGGCGTCATTGCCCGCACAACGCTCTACATGGCGGAGAGCTATCCGAAATACCGGCTCTCGAATCAGCAGCGCCAGCTCATGGAAGCCTGGAACCGCATGTACAAGCCCGACGAGTGGGAATGCCTGCGCGCGAAGCGCATCGAGCGCATTCAGGGGAACGAAAACCATTTCGTGACTGACGCCTGCCGGGCGGCCGGAATCCGCTGACGGATGCTCCGGGCGCGCTCTGAGCCTTTGAGGAAACGCCTTTTAACGCTTTTTCCTTCTGCGGGCGCATTAGAGGCGCCCGCAGAGCGCGGCCCTCGCGTAAGATTGAGGCCGTTTTTCAGGGTTCGGGCGAAATGTTCTTCCCGAAGCCTGAGGCTTAATGAAGGTGGCTTTTCGCATGCATCGGCTCTATGGATTCATTCGGGCGCACTCCGGTGCCGTTCTGGTTGTCCTCGTGGCAGCGCTGGCGGCTGAGGCAGGCTTCGTCTGCTGGCAGCGGTCCGTGCAGGCGGAATTCATTAATCGAATCGTTGAAGGGGACGACCTCCCGCCCGAGGTGCTGATAACGTCTACGCCGGTGGAGGAGAGCCTCTTCGTAAGGCGCGACCGCCTTCACGTCATCGTCGCCTCGAGCGTCTTTTCGTCGGATTCCTCAGCGGCGCCCCTGACGCTCGACTTCGACGTCGTGGCGCATTTCGGTCCCTTCGGGCTCAACGGCGACATCTATCCGCTTAATTCCACGGCGAGCACGGCGGAGCTCCTCGTGAAGCTTGCGGGCGCGCACCCGCGGCTCGCGATCCGCTATCACTACGCGGTCTTCGCGCAGGAGCTTCGCATTACTGCAACGGCCACGCCCTTCGACATGCAGCTCGATGCCGTCGAACGCGGGGTCGGTCCCGTTTCCTGGAACCTTGCGGCGAGAAAGCCCGTTGCGCTGAGACTCGCCTTCACGAAAAACGACGGCCTCAAAGCCGATATGGAAGCGCCTGAGGTTTCGGGAAGCTTCACAGATCCTGCCGCCAATATCCTTAAAGGGAGCGCAGAAAATGTGAAGGTCTCGGCGAGCCTCCAGCTTGCCGGAAAAACGCCGGGCGACTGGTACATCAGAACGCTTCGCGGGACGGCCCGGAAGGGCGGCTTCGTTGCCGGCGACTGGCGCGGCGCGCTCACGGGAAAGTTCACCGCAATGACTACCTCGATCGAGGAAAATCCTGCCGAGCTGCAGGATGGGCGTCTTTCAGGCAGCTATGACCTGCGGGCAGGAACCTTCGACGTCGGCGTTGATTCCTCGCATCCGGGCCTCGACAAGCATGTGGCCGGAGAAGGCTTTATTCTGAGATTCACGGCCGACCGGGTTCCTTCGGAGCTCTTCGCGTCGCTTGACGAATACCGTATCGGGAGGCTTCTTACGGAGTCGGGACCGATGCACCTCAGAATTGATGAATTCGCGATGCGCTCCATCGGAAAGGAAGGCGGCGCGAAGTTCACGGCCGACCTCACCGCCCGCGAACCCCTTCAATCTCAGAAGCCGTCCGCCCTTCGCGCAATGCCGCTCGTCGCAACGGACGGGACGTTCGCATCCGATGAGCAAGCGGCTGATCTCGACTGGAAGTTCTCCGTCAATGCGCCCGAGTCTCTCGTCGACCTCGCCGAAGTCATTCTTCACGGGGCACGGCACGATATGCGCAGCCTTTCCCTCAAATCGCTGATGGAGCCCTCACAGGAAAGAGGTGTGTGGTATTACCGCGCTGAACGGTCCGGCACCGCGGCGCCCTGATCATTCAAGCGGCGGCATACGCAATTTCCGAAGTCTCCTCTGTAGAGACTAATCCGGGGTAGCTTGAAAAAGCATTGAAAAATCAAACGGGTATTGAAGATCTGCGGTTTTGTCGGTGTTCAGGGTATTTTGCGCAATGTTAGAATGCAGGGTATAAAAATAAGCAAATCCCCTTAATGCATCCACGCGGTACCTTTGGGCGCGGATGATTTGGAGTCTCCCCAATGTCCCCAGCCCGAATTCAGACAACAGAACCTTACGCCGATCCGGAGCCCGCACCGGTGCGCACGCGGTCCCGGCGCGCTCAGAAAGCACAGCCGCCGGCGCCTCCGGCTGAACCGAAGACAACTGAGGAAAAGCCGGCCGCGGCCGTTTCCGATCTGATGAATCGTCCGCACCTCCTTCCCGGCTGGGTCGATCCGGTAACGTTTGAGGATCTCGTCGCCGCCCGGCGCGACATTCACAGGACGCCCGAACCCGGCTGGAGCGAATTCATCGCGACGGCAAGGCTTGCAGAGGCCTTCCGGAGCGCGGGCTTTTCGGTGACCTATGGTCCGCAGTTCATCGCGCCCCAGTTCGTGCGGGGGCGCGATCCGGATGAGGTCGAAAAGGGACGGCGCTTCGCGCTCGAGGTGGGCGTGCCGCCCGAGGAAATCCGCCGCATCGGCGACTATCCGGGGCTTCTTGCCGCCTGGGACACCGGTCGGCCGGGCCGCACGATCGCGATCCGCATCGAATTGGACGCTCTTACCGTTGAGGAACCTGAAAGCCCGGCGCATCTGCCCTTCAGGGAAGGCTTTGCGTCCGTCAGGCACGGCGTCATGCATGCCTGCGGCCACGACGGCCATCAGGCCGTGGCGATGGCGCTCGCGCGCTTCATCGGCGCCAATGCTGAGCGCCTTGCCGGAAAAATCATCTTCATCTGCCAGCCCGCAGAGGAAGGCTCCCGCGGCGCTTATCCGATTCTGCAGTCCGGAGTGCTTCACGGCGTCGACACGATTTTCTGCGGCCATATTGCCCCGGAGCTTGAGGTCGGGGACGTGGTGGCCGAGCCCACGAAGCTCCTTTCGACCACGAAGATCGACTTTGAATTCACGGGGCGCGCGGCTCACGCGGGCGCGCACCCGCAGGCCGGCCGCAATGCGCTTCTCGCGGCGGCCAATGCCGCCATCAACATCATGGCGCTCCCGCGTCACGAGGACGGCATGACGCGCGTGAACGTCGGCCAGCTCCATGCGGGCGAAGGCAGGAACATCGTTCCATCGCATGCCTGGATGGAGGTCGAGGTGCGCGGCGAAAACGCCGCCGTCAACCGTGACCTTGCGGCCGACGCGCTTCTGCGCGCGCAGGGCGCGGCAATGAGCTACGGCGTTGAATGCTGGCAGAAGATCGTGGGCGAGGCGATCGATTTCGTCCCCGACGCGGCGATTTCCCAGCTCATCACCGTCTGCGCAAGACGAGCGAGAGGCTGCGTGAAGGTCGTTCCCTACTGGGCCGTCAACAGTTCCGACGACGGGACGCTACTCATGCGTTCCGTCCAGGATGCGGGCGGGAAGGCCGGATACTTCATCGTGGGCGGCGCCTTTGCGGGAAATGCCGTCAAGCCCGCAGTTGATTTTGATGAACGCGCGCTTGTGACCCTCTACGACACGTGGTCCAATCTCATCGTGGCGCTCCTCGGCAACTGGCGCTGAAGTTCCTCATAGTCTGGCGGAGAAGCGGCGGCTCGGAAGCGAAAAGCCGCCGGATTCTTCTTTTGAATTAGTCTGTAAGGTTGGCTAAATCTTCTCCGCGTATAAATCCTTCCATTCAGGGTTCCCGTCCGGAGCGGCTTCTCAGAGAGGCCGTTCTAAATTCAAGAGACCCGCGGGAACTTCATAAGGGATGTTCACCAGAAGGATCAGACACAAAATGATGAAGACTACGATCGCCGCTGCGCTCGCCCTCGCTCTTGCCTCCGGCGCCGCCATGGCCGAATTCAAGGACTTCACGGTCAACGGCCAGCTCGTCACCAAGGCCCAGCAGGAAGCGCTTGCGAGCGAAGCCATCTCGAGCAATCCCAACCCGCATGAAATGATCTCGAACCCGCAGATCGAGGATCAGGTCCGCCAGATGATGATCGAGCAGGTCGTCATGGGCGAATATGCCCGCAAGCAGGGCATCGACAAGCTCCCCGAAGTGCAGGCCGACGTTGCCCGCGCGACCAACATGGTTCTTGAAAACCATGCCGTGCGCGAATTCCTGAAGAAGAACCCGGTCACCGAAAAGGAAATCGAGGCTCAGTACAAGCAGGAAGCCGACCGCTGGGGCGATAAGGAAGTCCGCGTCCGCCACATCCTCGTGAAGTCGGCCGACGAAGCGAAGAAGCTCATCGCTGAAATCAACAAGGGCGCTTCCTTTGCGAAGATCGCCGCCGAGAAGTCCCTCGACGACGGCTCCAAGGACGTGGGCGGCATCCTCGACTGGCAGTCTCCCTCGGTCTACACGGGCCAGCTCGCCGAAGCGATCCGCGGCCTGAAGAAGGGCGAAATGGCGAAGGAGCCCGTGCAGTCGCCTGCCGGCTTCCACATCGTCAAGGTTGAGGACGAACGTCCCGCCCAGCTCTTCCCGAAGTTTGAAGACCGCAAGGAAGAGCTCCGCCACCTCCTCATGCAGCGCAAGGTCCAGCAGTTCATTCATGAACAGATCCTTCGCGCTGACGTCAAGGACGTTGCCGCCAAGTAATGTCTGATGAGCGGGGAGGCTCCACGGAAGCCTCTCCGGAGTCAGATGCCTCGAGCGCCGTCCGCGCCGCATTCCCGAATACGGATCGGGGCGGAGCAGGGCGGCGTTTTCGTGTTTGATCAATCCCAAGAACTCCCCGGAGAAGAGGAGATCCACCGTGACAGCAGAGATCGGGCATTTTGCCCTTATCCTGGCGCTTGTCATCAGTGCCGTAGGGGGCCTCCTGACGCTGGCGGGCGCGCAGCTTGACGTCAGAAGCTGGATGCGCACCGGTGCGGCGGCCGCCATTACGCTCGCCCTTGCCGCAACCCTTTCGATCGGTTCGCTTGCCTACGCATTCGTGACGAGCGATTTTTCGATCCTCAACGTAGCGAAGAATTCCAACGACGCGCTGCCCTGGTTCTACAAGCTCGCCGCCGTCTGGGGCTCGCACGAGGGCTCGATCCTCTTCTGGGTTTCGACGCTCACCTGGTGGATCCTCGCCGTGGCGCTCTCGGCGAGAAAGCTCCCCGAGAAGGTGCTTGCGCGCATTCTGGGGACGCTCTTTCTCATCGCGTTCGGGCTCTACCTCTTCATCCTCATGACCTCGAACCCGTTCCTGAGGCTCTTTCCGCCTGCGCCCCAGGGTGCGGACCTGAATCCGCTCCTGCAGGACCCGGGGATGATCTTCCATCCGCCGCTCCTCTACTTAGGGTACGTGGGCTTCGCGGTTCCCTTCGCCTTCGCGGTTGCGGCGCTCTTGGGCGGCCGCCTCGACATCGCCTGGGCGCGATGGATGCGCCCCTGGGCGACCGCTTCCTGGGTGCTCCTCACGCTCGGCATCAGCCTCGGCTCCTACTGGAGCTACTACGAGCTCGGCTGGGGCGGCTGGTGGGCCTGGGACCCGGTGGAGAATTCGTCCTTCATGCCGTGGCTTACCGGCACGGCGCTCATGCATTCGCTTGCCGTGACGGAAAAGCGCGGCGCCTTCAAGATCTGGACGGTCTTCCTCGCGATCCTCACCTTTTCGCTGTCGCTCCTCGGTACCTTCCTCGTCCGTTCGGGCGTTCTCACGTCGGTTCACGCCTTTGCGTCCGATCCGACCCGCGGCATGTTCATTCTCGTCTTCCTCTGCATCGTGATCGGGGTGTCGTTCCTCCTCTTTGCATCTAAGGCGAGCTCGGTGGGGAGCATCTCGACCTTCGGGTGGATCTCGCGCGAGTCGCTCCTCATGGGGAACAACCTTCTCCTCGTGGTCGGGATGGCGATCGTCCTCCTCGGGACCCTTTATCCGCTCTTCCTCGATGCTGTGGGCGGAGGCAGGATCACCGTGGGCGGCCCGTACTTCGATGCGGTCTTCGGAAGCTCCATGGTGCCGTTGTCGCTCCTCCTCCCGATCGGGGCCGTCTGCGCCTGGCGCATGCAGGATGCCGGGAAGCTCGGCCGGATGCTTGCGCCCGCCTTTGCGGCTTCCGTCATTCTCGGCATTGCGACACCCTTCATGCTGGGCAATTGGGACGCCGTCATGGCGCTCGCCGCCTTCCTCGCCTACTGGATTCTCTTCGGCGCCGTCACCGACTGGGTGCGCTATGCCCGAACGGCGCGCGCGCAGAAGCGGAGCGTCTTCGGACAGACGCTCCCGTGGTGGGGCATGCATCTCGCGCACCTGGGGCTCGCCATGCTGATCTTCGGCGCGGTTGCTGTCTCGGAATATCAGGTTGAGCGCAATGTGACCATGAACCCGAAGGACGTGGTTACGGTGCGCGACGTCACCTTCCAGTACAACGGCTGGGTGGAGTACCGCGGTCCCAACTACACGGCCGCGAAGGGCTCGATCTCCGTGCTCGACGCTTCCACGGGGAAGGAAATTGCGCTCCTTGAACCCGAAAAGAGAAACTACGACTCCGTCACCTCGATGTCGATGACGGAAGCTGCGATCATTCACCGTCCGCATGAAGACGTCTACGTGTCGCTTGCAACTCCGACGCAGGACGGGAACGGCTGGGTCGTGCGCGCCTACGTGAAGCCTTTCGTGCTCTTCATCTGGATCGGCACGCTCTTTATGGCCGCGGGCGGCATCCTCGCCATGTTCGACCGCCGCCGCAGAACCGACGACAGGAAGGGAGCCTGAAGGAAATGACCATGAATACTTTCAAGGGAAGCCTGTTCGCCCTCGGGCTCGCGCTCCTTTCAGCGACGGCGCTTGAGGCGGCGGCAGCGGAAAATTCCGCTCCGCAGATGGGGTCGGTGACAGCAACGGAAAAGTCGCGCTCCGCCCAGGCCTTCATGGAAGCGGCCGGGATGGCCGCTTCGGGCGGCGCTTCCTCCGTGGATCTTCAGAGCCTGAAGCCCTCCGAGGCGAGGCCCTCCGAATTCGATCCGAAGGCGAACCCCAGGGTTTATGAAATCAGCACGCAGCTGAGGTGCCTCGTCTGCGCGAACGAAACGATTGCCGAATCGAACGCGCAGCTCGCCATCGACCTGAGGCGCGAGGTTGCCGAACAGGTGAAGGCCGGAAAGACCGACGACGAGATCATCGACTTCATGGTCGACCGCTACGGCGACTACGTGCTCTTCAAGCCCCCCTTCAAGGCGAAGACGTGGCTCCTCTGGCTCGGGCCCGGCGTCTTCTTCCTCCTCGCCCTCTGGGGCATGACGCGCATCGTAGTCACCCGCCGGGCGCAGGCCCTTCAGCGCCGCCGCGAGGCGACGCCGGAGGCGGTCGGGCGCGCGAAGAAAATCCTTCGGGGCGAACTCATCTTCGAGAAGGGCGAGGTAAAGCCCAACCCGAACTATCGACCTGAAATCTGACGAGGGGCATGATGAAGTACGAAATTATTTTCTGCGTTGTCGCCATCCTTCTGATGGCGGGCGTGATCGGTCTCTTCGCCTGGCGGCTCCTTTCAGGGAAGTCCAATAAGGAAGGCGAATGGACGCGAACGGCCGAAAACATCGCGAGCCTCAGGGACGAATACGATCATCTCGTGGAGCTCAGGAAGGCCGGCCGCATTGCCGACAAGGACTTCTTCGACCGCGAGGACGAGCTGGCGCTCCGCGTGATCGACGAGACCGCGCCCGAAACGGCCGAAAAGCACCGCAACGTCGAGCATTTCCCGCTCGTTACCGCGGCGGCGCTTGCCGTCATCATTCCGGCAACCTCAATCGGCGCCTACCTCTGGTACGGCGACTTCTCGTCGCTCGACGAAAAGGCGATCGAGCAGATCCGCACAACCCGCGAGCAGGCGAGGTCGGAGCGCAATATGACGGAAACGGTGGCGTCGCTTGAAGCCTCCGTGGAAAAGAACCGCGACAACCTGGAAGCGTGGGAGATTCTGGCCGAGCAGTACAACGCCACGGGAAATCTCTCCCAGGCGGAGCTTGCGTACGAAAACGTGACCCGTTTGGCGCCCAAGAACGCCAACGCCTGGGCCGAGCTCGCGGACATCAAGATTGCGCTTGATCCCTCCAGCCTCGTGAAGGCGGGGGAACTTGCCAAAAAAGCGCTTGAAATCGATCCCTGGCACCAGAAGGCGCTCATGATCGGCGCTGCAGCGGCCTTCGAAGAGGGCGACTACAAAAATTCCGCGATCTGCTTCAACCGCCTGCTCGCGCAGATCCCGGAAGGGAACGAAGTCCACGACGCATTGGCGCAGCAGCTCCAGATGACGCTCGATGCGGGGGGCCTCAAGTCCGTTCCGCCGGATCCGGCAGGAAAGAAGCCCGAGAGCGACCTCGACAAGATGCTCAAGATGGGCGGCGGTATGTCGGCCGCACCCGAAATGGGCGAGGACGGCGTGGGGTTGAATCCCCTGAAGCGCTGACGCTTTTCAAGGGAACCCCAAACTCCCGCGGACAGGCACCAAAAGTAGTTCTTCTCCGCGGGAGGGTGCCATAGACCTGGGGCTGCCGCTTGGGTCAGCATGTCCACCTTCCAGTCGCTGCTTTTCCTTTCAGATTAACCGGCTCTTCGGAAATTACCGGGCAAACGATACCTATAGGGAAGTAGCTCCATCCCATAACTGAGTTTCCCGAATCG
>CAKQON010000029.1 GCA_934255515.1 uncultured Sutterella sp. | reverse complement strand
CAGGTTCCTTGGTGATAGAACCTCTTCCAGCGTTATCACTGGTCCTCCTGCTTTCGTCCAATGGTGCATCCTTACGGCAGCTTGTTCGACCTCCGGTCCCGCCTCCTGGATCTCGGCTTCCGTCCTCCATCCTCCGGGCAGATCTACTCGATTTGCTTCGATTACGGTTTCCCGCGGCTAGTGTCGCCACTATCGAAGAGACACGCATCCTCTACTTGCAATGTTTGAATTCAGCCCTTCGGCGATTTCTTGCCTACTACGGCCTCGGCTGACTTCCCTGCCAGCATCCCTTCGCCTTGCGGCGTCGGTAGCCATAGGCACTCCGGGTATCACACATGCGCTTCTAGTCCTATCCGTCGGATCTACGTCTCGACCATGTCCGTAGAAGTATGGGGTTAGCAACTTCGTGCTCGCTCTCCCGATCGAGACGCCTCGCATCCGCTTCCTGTTCGTCAGACTGGCGATTTGCTATCGGCTTCCTTCCTCAGTTTGTTGCCTCTCTGACTCTGCCGAGTCGCCAGACCTTCCCCCTTCTCGGGCGGCCAGTGGACTTTCACCACATAAACACACGTGCGCTGCCGGGCGCACCAAAAAGCCGCGGACCGAATCTTTACATTTCGGATTCCGCGGCTTTTGGCTGTCAGGAGAACGTCGGATTACTTTTTCGACGCCTTCTTTCCGTCTTCAGCGCCCTGCGCTTCTGGGGCGGCAGCTCCGTCCTCAGGGATCACCTTCTTCCCGGGATGACGGCGGCGGTAGTCCTCGAGGAACTTGGCGATGCGGTTGATCGCGTCGCGGAGTTCCCATTCATAGGGAAGGAAGACCATGCGGAAGTGGTCGGGCTTCGGCCAGTTGAAGCCCGTGCCCTGAACGAGCACGACGTTCGTGGCTTCAAGGAGCTCCTTAAAGAACTCGCGGTCATCCTCGATCGGATAAACGTCCGGGTCGAGCCTCGGGAACATGTAGAGGGACGCCGTCGGACGAACGACGGAAACACCCGGAATGGCGGAAAGCATTTCGTACGCGATGTCGCGCTGACGGCGCAGACGCCCGCCCTCGCCCACGAGGTCGTTGATGGACTGATAGCCGCCGAGAGCCGTCTGGATCGCCCACTGACCCGGCACATTCGCGCAGAGCTTCATGTTGGCGAGCATGTTGAGGCCGTCGATGAAGTCCTTCGCGCCGCTCTTGTCGCCAGAGATCACCATCCAGCCCGCGCGGTAGCCGCAGGCGCGGTAGGCCTTCGAGAGGGAATTGAAGGTGAGCGTGAGGACGTCGTGCGAGAGCGCCGCCATCGAGGTGTGCTTGATGCCGTCGTAGAGAATCTTGTCGTAGACCTCGTCGGCAAGGATGACGAGGCCGTTTTCGCGCGCCACCTGAATGATGTCGAGGAGCACCGAATTCGGATAGAGAACGCCCGTCGGGTTGTTGGGGTTGATCACCACAATGCCCTTCGTGCGGGGCGTCACCTTGGCGCGGATGTCCTCAATGCTCGGAATCCACCCCTTCGATTCGTCGCAGAGGTAGTGAACGGGCTTTGCGCCCGCAAGGCTCGTCACGGCCGTCCAGAGCGGATAGTCGGGCGTCGGAACAAGAAGTTCGTCGCCTTCGTCGAGCAGCGCGTTGGTGGCAAGCGCAATCAGGTCGGAAGCGCCGTTCCCGAGATAGATGTCGTCGATCGTGACGCCCTCGATCTGCTTATCCTGCGTGTAGTGCATCACGGCCTTGCGTGCCGCAAAGATGCCCTTGCTGTCGGAGTAGCCCGCCGAATTCGGAAGGTTGTAGATCATGTCGCGCATGACCTCTTCGGGCGGATCAAAGCCGAAGACCGCAAGGTTGCCGATATTGAGCTTGATGAGACGACGGCCTTCTGCCTCCATCTGCTTAGCCTTATCCATGATCGGACCACGTATGTCGTAGAGGACATGCTCAAGCTTTGAGGACTTTTTGATTTCTTTCATTTCAAACCACGTCTCTTCGTTTGTTTTTTGTGCACCGGCGAGAGCCCTCAGCCGTCCCAATTCAGGCGGGGCGCGTGAAGAAAATCTACTGCATCGGAACAGGATACCCCCAACGGGTGAATCAATTCACGCCGAATGCCTGTCAACACAGTGCCTGGAGGGTATTCCTCATTCCTGATTTTCCCTGATGAGCCTTGAGGCCGTCTGAGAAGCTGCGGGATGAGAGGAAATTCCTAAACCTTCAGACTTCTGCACCAGAATTCAATCGGAAAGGCGAGTGTATACCGATTGCCGCAAAATCTGCGGACCTTCGCGCGCCAGTCTCGGCCATTTCCGAATAAGCCGTTAAGGCAACTCCACTCTCAGCATCGTCGGAAGTTGGCGGCATGATGCATCCAGGCGTTTCGAAGCTCCTCGAAAGAGAAATCCCGGAGGAAGTTGCGGCAGCGTCATCACGACTCCTGCTGACAGGGTGGCTCTTCGGCGTCGCTCTCTCCGGCATGCATAGCAAACATTGAGCGCAGCCACTGCATCGGAATGCTCTTGTCGCTCCGTTCGTGCCAGATGAGCCTCGTATAGTTTTCCGCGTACTCGCCTTCGTAGGGAATTGCAATGAGGCCCGGGATCTGGCGCGCGAAAAACCGGGCCGTCCTGGTGGGCATGAGCAAGGTGTATTCCGTGCCTTTGAGGAAATACGGTGCGCCGAGAAAATACGGCAGCTCAATGAAGGTTTGGCTCGACTTCAATTCCGGGAGCGAGATGTCGAAGACAGGCCCGCGGCACGAATCCTGAAGCTTGATCAGAATCCTCGGATACATTCGGATCGATTCGATGGTGAGAGCTTCGCCCGCGGCGTAGCGGGCTGCAAGCGGGTGATTGCTGTCGACGAGGAGCGAGCGGGAGACCCGAAAGAGGTTTATCCCAAAGAAATGAGCAGGCAATTCCGGGAGATTAAGCGTCGGATAGAGGAGAAAATCTAGTCCTCCTTCAGCAAGCCGTTGAAATTGTCTGCCGTCCAGAGGCTGGAGCCGGAAGCTGAGGCCCGGCGCTTTCTCCCTCACCGCCCGGATGACGGGAGGAAGAAGACTCACGAGCGCATTGTCTGCCGCTCCGATCGTAATCGTGCCCTTGAGTTTTTCCGGCGAAAAATGCTTCTGATACTCAAGCTCCTCCATGCGCTCGAGAAGCTCCCGCACCACAGGCATCATGCGCTTCGTCGTATCCGTCGGCGTCAATCCGCGCCAGACGCGGATGAAGAGCGGGTCGTCGAAATCCTCCTGCATTTTCTTGAGCATCCGGCTCGCTGAGGCAACGGTGAGCCCAAGATGCTCGGCCGCCTCCGAGAGCGATCCGGTTGAAACAATCTCCGAAAGGAGCGCGAGATGCGTGAGCCTGAGGTCGAGCATGAGTTCTGCCTCTTTCATGCGTTGCGGAATCTGCAAAAGACTTGTTGCATCATTCTACGAAAATACGATTGAAAGTCCGCATTGGCGGTCCTGAAGGTGCTCTCTAGACTTTGATCCCGTCAATGAGCGGCGCTCGGAAATGCGCTCACTTCATTGAAAACTCAACCAAAAAAAGGATTGGATCATGCAGAACATCCCGCTCGGCCGCCGCTCGCTCTTTCTCGGTGCTGTCGCCGCAGCCGTCGGCAGCGCCCTCCCCGTCACGGCAGCCCGCGCTTCCGGCGGCTCTTCGGGCCCCCACGTCACCTTCGCCACGCAGGGCCACATCGGCGAAGTGATTGTGAACCCATACGGCATTGCGCCTTTGACCGCCATCATCCGCAACGGCGGCTATGAGCTCACGGAAGCGACCGTGCGCGTTGTTCCGAAGCCTGATGGTCAGGAGATCAAGTATTCGGTGAGCCGCTCCGAACTTCTGACGCATGCCGGTGTTCCCGTCTTCGGTCTTTATCCGGACTACATGAATACGGTTGAGGTTTCCTACACCCGGAAGTTCTACGGCAAAACGGAGAAGTTCACCGACACCTACAAAATCTATGCGGCTCCCGTGTACCACGAGGTGAGCGGCGCGCCGGGCCTGCACAGCAACATGTTCGAAACGAAGGTGGTCAAGGTTGATCCGAAGTTCAAGGACCGCCTCTACCTCGTCAACAATCTCATGCAGCAGTACGCCAAGGCGACGCGCGCGGTCTGGAACAATCCGATGGGCGGCGCGATGGAATGGAACTTCTACCCGCAGAACGCCATCATCGACACCAAGGGTGAAGTCCGCTGGTACATGCACGTTGAACCCATCTACAACGTTGAGACGATTTATCAGTCCGGCGTCATGATGGGCTTCCAGCAGGATGTCGACGGGAACATCACCTGGGGCTACGGCCAGCGCTACGTGAAGTACGACCTCATGGGGCGCGAAATCTACAACCGCCGCCTGCCGGTCGGCTACTCCGACTTCTCCCACTCTCTCGACAATGCTCAGAACGGACATTCCTTCATCCGCGTCGCGAGCGCCGATCATCGCCGTGCGGACGGAAAGCGCGTCCATACCGTGCGCGACGTGATTGCCGAGCTTGATCAGAACGGCAAGGTCGTTGACGAATGGCGTCTCTGGGAAATCCTCGACCCGTACCGCGACAACGTCATGAAGGTGCTCGACCAGGGTGCGGTTTGCCTCAACATCGACGCATCGCAGTCCGGCAAGACTCTTTCCGCCGAGGATCTTGCAAAGCTCGAAACGAGCGACAAGTTCGGCGACATCGTGGGCACGGGCGAAGGCAGGAACTGGGCGCACGTCAATTCTGTCGACTACGACCCGACCGATGATTCGATCATCATCTCGTCGCGCCACCAGTCCGCCATCGTCAAGATCGGCCGCGACAAGAAGATCAAGTGGATCTTCGCCTCGCCCGAAGGCTGGCGCGACGGCTGGAAGAATCTCCTCCTCACGCCGGTGAAGGACGGCAAGCCCATCGCCTGCCAGGGATCAACCTGCGAAGGCGGCTTCGACTACACCTGGACGCAGCACACGGCCTTCCGCATCGACGAGAAGTCCGACAAGCACATCATCTACATCACGGCGTTCGACAACGGCGACGCGCGCGGCATGGATCAGCCGCCGCTCGCTGAAATGAAGTATTCGCGCGCCGTCATCTACAGGATCGACCAGGACAAGAAGACCATCGAGCAGGTCTGGGAATACGGCAAGGACCGCGGCTTCAAGTGGTACAGTCCCGTCACCTCGCTCACGAAGTACTTCGCCGACAAGGACTCGATCATGGTTTATTCGGCAACGGCGGGCATGGGCCGTCGTCCGTCGGAGCTGAAGCCCGGCGAAAAGGCGGGCCAGGCATCGCCCTTCATTGAGGAATTCAAGTGGGGCGAAAAGGATCCGTCAGTCGAAATCCAGATCATCGACTCCATGGGCTATCAGGCCATGCCGATCAGCCTTGACAAGGCCTTCGCTCAGTAAAGCGCCTTTCTGAGAGAAAACCGGACGATTCCGCTCGCGGACGTCCGGTTTCTTTACTTTTGGAGAGCAGAGCGCTGGCAGAAGGGCCTGCAGCTTAAAAGCCCTTCTGCATTGAGCCCTGCCCGAGCTCAATCTTGGTTCTGAGCGGGAGCTCCCAGCGGAGAATCTTCCACGTACGCCGGCGGGCTTCTGAGAGCAGCACCGGGTCGGGGTTGACGCAGCAGGTAAAGCCCGCAGCTTCGGCGAGCGGCAGGTCGTTTCTGCTGTCGGTAAAGAAAAGCACGTCCGAAATATCGATCCCCCGGGCGCTAAGTATGGCTTTGAGCCTCACCACCTTCCCTTCCTGGAAGGACGGCGTGCCGAGGATTTCCCCTGTAAAGAAACCGTTTTCCTCCACGAGGTCGACGCCGATGGCTTCATCGATGCCGAAAACCGTCCTCGCAATCGGCTTAACGATGAAGGTGGTCGTCGCCGAGAGAACGAGCATCGGGATCTTCGCCTGAAAGGCATTCTTCACCCACTTCTTCGCATCCGGGTATGCGAGGGGAGCGATTCTCTTCTTCGCAAATTCCAGAGCGAGTTTGCCGAGCATCTCAACGGGGATTTCCCTGAATGCGCCCGAGTGCTTGCGCATGAAGGCATGCATGTCGAGACGCCCCTGATCGTACTCGCGGATCATCTCGCGGTCGATCTGTCTCCAGATCGGGTCCATGACGAGACCCTTCTCGTAAAGCCATTCCGTCCAGAGAATCGTGCTGTCGCCAGCAATCAGCGTTTTGTCGAGATCAAAAACCACCAGCTTCGGAGGAAGCTTTGAAGCGGGAAGAAGAAGCGGAAATTGAGCTGCCATTGCCTTCAAGCGGCCCTAAGGGAGGTAATGAAATAAAGGGGTCTCGTTCAAAAGGGAATCCCCCGGGGGGATGCCGCTTTCGTCAGCCGCATACTTTAGCGCGCGGAGATGACAAACACATCACAAATCGTCAGCCTCACGCCTCAATTTCTGCGCGCAACAGCAGCAGCCCATCATAGAACTGAGACGCAGCATCATGGGAACGCTGCGTCTCATCACAGGAGTTTTGCGTCTAAAGACAGCCCTGCGTCAGGTTAATTGTCGCCCCAGACTTCGTCGGCGATTTCGCGAACGAGCCTTACCTTGGCCCATTCCTCATCCTCGGTCATGATGTTGCCTTCTTCGGTCGAGGAGAAGCCGCACTGGGGCGAGAGGCAGAGCTGTTCGAGCGGAACGTACTTCGAAGCCTCCTCAATGCGGGCCTTCACCTCTTCCTTCTTTTCGAGTTCGGGGAACTTCGAGGTGATGAGGCCGAGCACGACGGTCTGATCCTTGATGAAGCGAAGAGGCTCAAAGCCGCCCGCACGGTCGGTGTCGTATTCGAGGAAGAAGCCGTCGACCTTCGCGTGGGCGAAGAGAATTTCAGCCACGGGTTCGTAGCCGCCCGACGAGAACCAGGTCGAGCGGAAGTTGCCGCGGCAGATGTGGATCGTCACCGTCATGTCGGCGGGCTTTTTTTCGAGGATGCGGTTCAGAACCTCAACATAGCGGCGGGCCGTCCAGTCGACGTCGATGCCGCGGGCGGCATATGCCGCGCGCTTTTCGAGCGAGCAGAATTCGCCCCAGCTCGTGTCGTCGAACTGGAGATACCGGCAGCCGCGTTCGTAGAGCGCGAGCATCGCGTCGACCCACGTGTCGGCGAGGTCTTCAAAGAGCTTCTCCGGGTGGGCTTCATAGAAGGCCGTGGGCTTGTAGTTTGCTTCGCGCACGGCGCAGATCAGATGCAGCATCGAGGGCGACGGAATCGTGTACTTGATCGGATAGTCGCCCGCAATGGTCTTCAGGCGGTCATAGGCCTCGAGGAACGGATGATTCTTCGGGAAGTGAATGCGGTCTTCGATGACGATCGTTTCGGCCTTCGGCTGATGGCCTTCGAAATGAACCGACCAGTGCTCGGCCTTCACGTGGCGGATGCCGCCCAGAGCCGCGAGAAAGTCGAGATGCCAGAAAGCGCGGCGGAATTCGCCGTCCGTCACGGCGCGAAGACCGTTCTTCTTTTCCTTTTCGACGAGGTCGGCAATGCATTCGTCCTCGAGCTTCGTGAGATCCTCACGGGAAAGCTTTCCCAAATGGAAGGCCTCGCGGGCTTCAAGAAGACGCTTGGGACGAAGGAAGCTGCCGACGACGTCGGCACGGTACGGGGGATTCACGCAGGCCATGGGATTTTCTCTCTATTGAAACGAGGGCGCGGCGATCCTGCCGCCCCCTGAAGTAAACGTATGGATAGAGATTATTGCCGCTTCGGGACTCTCCCGAGCACCACTCAAAGGAAAAATCGCGCGGCTCTAAGGTAATACTTCAAGCACCCCTCAGACGAAGGCATTTTAAAAGCGATGCCAGGAGCGGATCAGGGTTCTCAGCGAAACCCCGAGAAGCACCGGCAGCAGCGCCCAGAGCCCGAAAGGAAGATCGGCGGGGTACGCGAGAAGAAGCACAGTTGCGAGACCGCCGAAGGTCATCAGGAGGCCGATGCTCCCGAAAACGCTTGGGCGCATCGCGCCGAAGACGTGCGTTCGAACCTGAAGCGCGTGCCAGCCGTCGACGGCAAGCGCTGTCATGGGAAGCGCGCCGAAGAGAAGAACGGTGAAAAGAAGTGCAAGGCGCTTCATGAAAAGAAGGCCGATCAGCCGCATGTTCTCAACCCACGGGGCGGAGAGAATGCCGGAGAGGGCGCGACCGAACGCCGCTTCCTCCGGGAGCTCCGATCGACGCATCCCGGGCTGGCGTTCGCTCGAGTGCGCGAAGCGCTCCGGGAGCACAGCTTCCCCGAAAGCCTCGGAAAGCGCGTCTTCAAAATACTGAGCCGTCCTGAGGGACGCCCCCGGAAGAAGCACCTGCCGTTCGATCGATTCTCTGTAGAGAATGCCGCGGAGCGCTTCCGTCGACACGTAAGCCGCGCCGAAGGCGACTTCAAAGAGAAGGACCGCGGTGAATAACGAAACAAGGGTCCTGATCATCAGCGTTCTCCCGTTTTTTTGAAGAGCCTTCTCCCCGGAGCTTCAGGGAGCAGAATCGGCACGCGCCCCTTCCAGAGCTTCCCGCCCGAGAGTGACGCAAAGAATTCAAGATTAGGGAGCATCCCCAAAGCGTCCGTCGGAACCACGCTTTCACGCCGCCCGGAGAGCCCGCGCGAAACGCTTGCCCGGAATCTCGGGATCGGGCTTGAGTCGGCCGTGGAGGCAAAGGAGGCCGACGTTTCCCAGACCGTCGTCCGCCCGAACGCCTCTGCGACGAATTTCTGCGTCTCCTGATCCTTGGTTCTGAGGGCGATCAGGTTGTTGAGGTTCCCAAGCGCCATCCTCGCCGCCGCCCTGCTCCCCAGCCGCGCCTCAAGGTCGGCGATCGTCTGCATAGCGCACGTCGTCTGGATCCCTGCTTCCATGCCTTTGTTGAGGATCTCAATGAGCGGACGGTTGATCACGTTCGCCGTTTCGTCGACGAAAAGGCTGATCCTCGCCGCTTCGTCCCCTGAACGATCGAGGTTGTAGCGCCGGCCTGCTGAGGCGGCCATGTCGGAGAGAATTAATGCGCCGAGCGACCCCGCGACCTGCGGGTCGGGCAACGCGTCGAGCCCCAGATAAAGCACGCCCCCGGCATCGAGCACGCGGTCGACGGTCGCGATGGGGCGGTCGTCCTCAATGTCGTCGGGATCCGGAGAGAGGCTCTTCCCCAGAGGTCCAGACGTGAGCATGGAAAGCGCGGGAACGAGCGACGCCGTGATCTTAGCGTAGTGCTCCCTCGAGTGGCGGAAGACCGAAAAGAGGCCGGCGACTTCCGGTTCCTTTTCATTTTCGGGCACTGCCCGCTCCCAGAGCGCCGCCCGGGTGAGTAGCGACAAGCCCGCGTGGGATCCGGGCGGAGCCGAAAGCGTCCCCGCTTCTATTTCCATGATCGCGCTCACGCGGTCCCGCCAATAGGGAACGTGTTTGTGAAGCGATATGTCGAGACACTTCGCAAAGAGGGGCTCAATCCCCTCGGCGAGAATCCGCCTGAATTTTCCGAGGGAGGGCTTTTCCCCGGCGAAGAGGAGCCCCATCGTCATCACGTGTACGGCTTCCCAGGCAAAGGACGTGAAGACCCCGTCCGATTCGGGCGGGAGGATCGCCGTCACGCGGGACGCAATCTCCGTCGCGCGCGTCCAGCTCCCCAGGGGATCCAGACGAACGCCCCTTGCGGGGAAGGCCGGATGAAATTCATACGGGGGCTCGCGACCGGCAGCGGCGCAGGCGGCGTGGATCGCGCTTCTCAGGCGCTTGCTCGATTTGGGATCGATCACGATTACCGCATCCCCGCGCAGAATCGCCTGGGAAATGAGCGAGGTGAGCATAACGCCCTTCCCTGCCTGGGTGGTTCCGACGAGAAGCGTGCCGCCGCCGAGGCTCCTGATCGGCCGCTCGATCGGCGCTTCCCCGGGGCCCACGCCGTGAAGAACGGGGCTCCCGATTTCCTTTTCCGACAACCCCCGGTCTTTCGTCACCAGGGGCCGGATTGAGGGCGGCACCGTCATCACGTCGCGAGGGACGCGCGAAAGTTCCTCGAGCTTCTGCGCCTCAACCGGCGTCCAGGGGAATCCCATTCCGAACCAGACGTTTTCAACGCGGGATTCCGCATGCGAGAGAAAAAGTGCGCGCTCTTCCCTCATCCCGGCTGAAGCAGCCTCCTGCCCCGTCCCGACGAGACCTCCGGAGCGCAGAAGATGCGGAAACCGGGCTCCTCCCCTGGCGGCTTCCGGGAGGTTTCTGTCCGTCATATCCCGCATGCGCAAAACCAGATCCTCCATCGTCATGAAGAGCGGCTCAAAACCCGACAAGGGCGCACGGCGCTTCCAGACGTCGAGCGCTTTCTTCCATCGCCAGGCAGCAAGGACGAGCGCGCCTGTTCCCCAGAGAATCCCCCAGGAGGCGGGGAGGCTCCCGGAGAGGGCCGTAGCCGACGCAAAGGCAGCCGCCCCGAGATTCCAGACCGCAGGGCGGACTTCCCATGCGGGCCGGTAGAGCGCGAGCGCATTCCCCGTGACGCCGCTCGTCTCCCGCGCGCGGTCCATAAATCCCTTTCCCGGGAAGCTTTTCATCTTCATTTGCACGTTTCCTTCATTCGTTAAGGTTCCTCAATCATTTCTTCGTCCGCGGGCTCCCAGGCCGCGTCCGGCCAGTCCGCTTCCGTCACCGTCCCGTCGCTCCAGAGGCAACACGGTGCGGCAATGCTTGTTTTGAGAAGGATCCCGACTTCGCTTTTTCCCGCATTGGGACCGATCCCGCGCATGCGGCGGAGCGCCCCGCCGTGGAGCGCGCTTTTTCTTTCAACGGCAAGCCCGAGGTTGGAAAGGATGTCTGCCGCCGCCTCGAGGTCGCCGGGCGCGAAAAAGGACTCTCCGAGAAAGAGCCCGGCTTCGGCTCCCCGCGATTCGGTTCTCCTCAATCTCGAGAGGTGCTTTTCGGCGTTTTCAAGCGCTTCGCGGATCTGAAGCGGCACGTGGTCAGGAATCGCAATCGACCAGAAGAAGACCGGGGTCTTCCGGCCTTCCGCGCCGACGAAGGCGCTTCCCGAACTGTCGCCCGTCTGCGGTTCGCGCGGGAAAAGCCGCCAGTCAAGGCGCGAGAGCTTCGGGGCCTCTGCAACGGTTGAGGCTCCATCTCCCCTGGGAGCAAAGAGCGCGGCAAGAAGCGCCGGCGTCTCGCAAAGCCCAAGAACCAGTGCATCCTCCTGAGGGAGCGCCGCCTCGCGCGGACCTCCTTTCCACCCGGGATTAACCATTCCCGCAGCGATGAGGCCTTTAATCAACCATTCGATCAACCCCTGTCGGTTCTCTTCCTTCGGCAGTCTGAAGCGGCCGCAGAGAATGGCTTCAATAGCCGCCGCGCCTTTGGGCCACTCGAGAAAGATGCCGTCTGCTGCAATCCAGAGGCGGGGCGGGAGATCAGTCTTTGCCTTCTCTTCAACGATATCCGCGCCGTCGTTCTCGCGCGTGAGGACGAGAAAACATTCCTCCCGGACTGCAAGGAGAAGCGCGCGGGAAATGAGCTCCGCGCTGCCCCGATTTAGGAAGGCGTCAGAAGAATCCGACGACTCGCCGCCCGGCATAAGCGCCGGAGGAGAAGCCTTCCGGCATTCCTCGGACAAAGCCTTCATGAGGATGCGCTCAAAGCGCATCGCTTCCTCGTCGGCTCCCGGAGAGCCGCCCGCGGCGAGCCGGAGTGCGGCTTCAAGACCGCCCTCCCGGGCTTCCCGAAGAAGCGCGGCGAAATTGCGGTCGATAAGCCTTCGAAGCAGAAATTCGCGAAGCCCCGCGCGCTCTTTTTCGATGCGCCTGGGAACCCGCATGGCGGGAAGCGCTTCCGCGACCGCCTTTCCTCCTTTTGCCGCGCACGCAATCTGAAACTCAAGAAGAAGCTCCCCCGACGGGTCGAATGCCGGGTAAATGTCTGAAGCCCTGCTGTTGTCCAGAGCTCTGAATTCGAACCGGAGAATGTCTTCCGCCGCGGAGAGGAGTCCAAGAAGCATTCCTCCTGCGAGCCGGCCGAGCCGGAGTCTTTCGCGCGCCTTAGGGTCGAGGCCGTCGTGAAGGGCTTCGTCGAGCATGAGCTCCATCATGCGCCTCGCACGCCGGATGCCGGCTTCAAATGCGCCCTCCGGGATCTCTGCCGCAAAGGCGCTCCAGACCTGAAGCGCCGGGAGAAGGCCAGAGGCAAAGACGCGGCTTCCGATCGCGAGCTCCATGCGAAGAAGGTCGTTGCGCACCCGGTGAAGCGCCTGGAACGGCGTCTCTGCCTCAAGGATCACAGCAGTCATGTTCTTTTTGAAGTGCATTGGGCGCTTTCCCTCCCCGAAGTTCCGGTCGGTCGATGTGTTCTACAGCGATGCCGCATGCTTTGCGGTCCGCACAAAAAACGAAGGGGCTGCTGCCTCTCCCTTCAGGGCGGCCCATTGAATTCATCAATGGGAAACCCTGAAGGAGAAAGGAAGCAGACCCCGTTCGCAAGAGATGTTGTAAGAGAAATACGTCTTCGGGAGAATCTCCGCTCAGAAGGCATCCCGGGTTTTGAGTCCCACGAGGAGCGCGTGAATCGCCTCCGGGATTTCCTCGATCGATTGGACGAACCTCGTTTCGCTTCCAATCGTGTTCCGCGGACCGATTTCGGCTTCCGGCAGATCCGGATCGCAGAGCACGAGCGTCGCGAGCTCGATTCCCGCCATCGCGAGCGCCTCGACTTCTCCCCGGTATTCGCCGGCATCAAAGACGCCGTCGGTGAGGAGAAAAAGAAGCTTCGCGGGTTCAGGGCGGGATGCGAGCGTCTGAAGCGCCCAGAGAAGGCTCTGACCCAACGGAGTGGGTCCCTTTGAAGGGAGGGCCCGGAGGATTTCACGCGTTTCGACGGAAGACGACTTCCAGTCGGAAGCGAGAAACGGGCCCGTGCCGCGCTCGTTCGGGAAAACGGCCGTTCGAGCCGCAGTCCCGGGCAGGCGCTTCATTGCGCCCTCGAGCCTCGCGGCAGCAGTGCGAAGCACTGCGCCGCCCCGCTCTCCGAGAGACCCCGAGAGGTCGAGGAGAATTTCGCAGGCGATTTTTCTCGCCTTTCTTTTCCCCTCCCGCACGAAGATGCGGTCGTCGCCGCCCGCCGCGCGGTCGAGCTCCCGGTCGTCGATTTCGAACCCCGTCCGGGCTCCGCCCTCATCGGCAGGAATCCGCCGCTTGAAGAGATCCGCCAGACGCATCGCGAAGGACGAGGTTTCGTCCCATGCAGCATCGAACGCCTTCCGGGCGGCCCGGATTTCCGAGAGCTTTGAGAGCCTCGGTAGAAGCCCGCCCGACGCATTGCCGCTCCCTTCAGGCACATTGTCGTGCCGGCGAAGGGTTTCAACGAACGATGCCTCAATCGCCTCAATATCAGGCATGGCGCTCTCCGGAAGGCTGATCACCTTCTGAAGACGCGCCATGGCGTTCCCGGATTCAAGGGCCGGACTGCTTCCGCGCCAGTTTCTCTCGTCGGCGAGACGAAGAACTGCCGGAAAGACTCCCCCCGAGGATGAAGACTGGAGGGAAGTGGTCTGAGAAGTCAGGGACCCGTCATCAAAAAGGGAGAGCGCTATGCCCTCCCCGTTCTGAAAGTTCTGAGACTTCTCTCTCTGCCGGCTCCGATTGGCCGAAGCTCTCTTTTTCCGTTCTCGCTCCGCCTCTCTTTCGATGCGCTCTTCGAGAAGCGCCGCGTCCGAGAGAAATTCCTCGAACTCGATCGCAAGAGCGGCAGCCTCGAAGGTGCTCTCCAGAGGAAAGCGCCTCAGGGCAAGCCCGAGGGCATCCCTGAGGAACGCCTCTCCGAAGCGGCGTCCTGCCTCATGCCTCACGGCTTCGAGAATCCCCTCGGGAAGCCTCATTTGAAGCGTCTCATGGAGAAGCTCGGCATGAAGCCACGCGAGGAAGACGTCGGCAGCAGGCCGCATCGGATCGTCTGAAAGGAAGACCGACTCGCCCGTTCTGCAGAGGAGCGCGAGGAGCGCTTCCCGCCAGAACCGGTATCCACGGCATTCGGACTCCCCGACGGCATCAATCCGCACATCCTCAAAGAGGTTCGTGAGGGCGAATGCCCGCGGAGAGAGTCCTTCAGCCGCCCGGAAGTTCGTATGAAGCACATGCGTGCGTTCATGGATGCCGTGTCCGAAAACGTACACGGGTGCAGCCGGGTGCGAGAGATCAACGCTTCCGAGCCAGATCGTTTTGCCGTCCGTGCGCGGAGTGCCTGAAAACCGGATCCTGATCCCGTCCCGGCGGCAGAGCGCCGGGAGCGCGAGAAGCGCTTCAAGGCGCGAAGACTTTCGCGCTTCTTCAGGCGTGAGACCCATTGCTTCCGCACGGTGGTTGAGAAGCGGCTCAGCCGCTCCCCAGAGGCGGTTGCGGTCCCTCAGCCTCCGGTAATCGTTCGCGAGCGCTCTGATGCGCCGGTCGATTTCATTGGCTTTTCTCCGCTCAAGCCCCGTATGGAGCCCCGCCCGAATCGCGAGAAGCTCGCCGATGCCGGCATAGAGCTTTTCCTCTTCAGGCGTGGAGGGTTCCCCAAGGGCTTCGAGCAGCGGAAGGGTTCCGGCATCATTACGCATGATTCGCCTCCCTGCGGAGGTTCCGAAGCTCGGCGAGTCGGGTGCCGAGAACGGTTTTCATGTACGTAATGAGCGCGTTTCTCACGGGCCGGTCGAGCGCATGACCCGCCGCACAGTCCAGAGACCATTCGACGGGGTCATGGAGCTCCGGCACTCTCCCTGCTATGTAGGAGAGCATCAGAGTACCCGTGCGCCTCAGAACCCGGTGCGAAAGCGCAATCGTTTTCGACCGGAGTCCCAGGGCGTCCGCGCCGGATGAGGCCCGCGTTTCCGCGCCCGCTCGGGCGAGGATGCGGGCGACTTCCATCGCGGACTCCGCCCCTGCCTCGTGAACGAGCTCGGGCGGAAATTCCTTCATGAGGACTTCCGCCTCCTCGTCTTCAGCGAGCCCTTCGAAGCGAATGTGCCAGAGCCGGTCGATGACCGACCGGTCCTGCATTTCGCGTCCGAAGTACCCGGCTTCGGCTTCGCTCGAATGCCCGCGCGTATTGTCCGTAAAGACGATGCGCGCATCGGGGTGGCGTTCGATCCTTTCCCCCGTCTGATCGTTCTCAAGGGGGAGTCCCTCGAGAAGGTCATTGGCGGAAACCCAGGTTTCAGCGGGAGCCGCTGAAAACTCATTGACGAGAAGAAGCCACCCGTGCTTCCAGGCAAGCGCTGCCGGACCGTCGATCCAGCGCATGCCGCCTTCGGGTGCAAGCACCCAGCGGCCGACGAGCTCCCTGCGGTCCATCCGGGGCCGGGCGGTATAGGAAACGACCGGGACCGAAAGGCGCGCAGCGAACTCAAGCACTGCGCTCGTCTTTCCCGAACCCGCAGGTCCGGTAATGAGGAGCGGCTCGGCTTCCCCCATATTCCACCAGGTGATGAAATCGAGGTAGAGCGGTGCAGGAAAGTGATAAGCGGGGTTTTCCCGCGGGATGCGGCTTTCCGCATCCCTTGAGAGCGTATTTCTCAGATAGCCCCTCCCGGCAGGAAGATGCGCCAGATGGCTGCCGAATTGGCCGGCGGGGAGGAATCGGGATTCGTGAACGGGATTCATCATGATGAAGGTTCCTTTCTAAAGAAGGAGCCGGCCATGAGGGAGACGCACGTCCCCCGATGAATCCCGGCAGCAAAGCCGGATTCTCCTGAGGGCGAACGCCCTCAGGGGCTCGAATTGTGAATGTGCAGATGTTTGACCGGAGTCCTGGCGCTGCAGATCGTCAGGCTGAATGCCCGAGAATGATGCCAAAGAATCGTTATTTGTGCAAAGTCAGAGAACCGCCCTGTGCGCAGTCGGTAGAATTGCTGCAAATACCCGGACTCCATTCCCGACCCGACACTGCCCCATGCTTTTCCCTGTCCCAAGAAGGAAGGCGCTCCTCGCGAAAGCGCTTTTTTTGAATGCGCTTCTTCTGACGTCGCTTTCCGCTCACGCGCTGAAGCTCTTCGACTTTCAAAAAGAGGACGCTGCCGCGCTTCCGCCCGGCGTTTCCTCAAAAGTCGTCACGGCGGCAGTCGGTGCGGGCTTCACGACGCTTGACCCCTACAACGCGACGGACAAGCTTTCGCGTCAGGTCATGAAGGCCTTCTATGAGGGCTTCTTCCGGCTCAACGACAAAATGGAAGTGGAGCCCGCGCTCGCGCTCGATGCGACCCCGAGCCAGGACGGCCTCACCTGGGTCATTAAGCTCCGCAAGGGCGTGAGGTTTTCCAACGGCGAAATCTTCGACGCGCATGCGGCGAAAGCCAACATCGACCACCTCATTCACGACCCCACGCGCCTAGGCCGCTCGGCCATGTTCGGAGAAATCGTACGCGCGGATGCGACGGACCTCTACGAACTCACGATTCACCTCAAAAAGCCCCTAGCGCCCATGAAGCGCCGCATGGCGGGCGGCATCCTCTCGATGGTCTGCCCTTCGGCCCTCATGAACCCCGGCTGGAATCTCGCGCTTAAGCCCTGCGGCACGGGTCCCTATCAGCTCAAAAGCTACAACCCGGCGGAACTCCTCGAGGTTGAGCGGCGAAAGGACTACTGGGATGCCGGGTGGCCGAAGCTTTCCGGGATCCGCTTCGTACCAGTCCCCGAAAACCACACGCGCGCGGCCATGCTGAGAACGGGCGAAGCCGACTTCATCTTCCCCATGCCCTACGAGTCGGCGGACGAAATCAACCGTCAGAAGAACCTCTTCATTTCGAGGAAGCCCTCGACCGTCATGCGCTTCATCGCGATGAACACGATGAAGAAGCCCCTGAGCGACCTGCGCGTGCGCGAGGCCCTCAACTATGCCGTCAGCCGCGATGCGATCGTGAAGGTTGCCTACCACGGGTATGCTCGTCCTGCGGGCGGCGTGATGCCCCCGTCCATTCCCAATGCGCTTCTGATCGGCTCCTGGCCCTATGATCCGGAGAAGGCCAAAGCGCTTCTGAAGGAAGCAGGCTACCCCGACGGGTTCGACGTGAACCTCTGGTGCGCCTACAACGACTCGGCCTCCGTCAAGGCCGTGCAGGTCATTCAGCAGCAGCTCGCACTCGTCGGCGTGCGCGCCAGAATCACCGTTCTCGAGGCGGGCGAGCGCGTCGCGCGCATTCACAACGTGAAGCGCCCGGAAGATTCCACGCTCGAGCTCTACTACACGGGCTGGGCCGCCTCTTCCGACGCCGACTGGTCGCTCCGGCCCCTCTACTACGGCCCGAGCATGCCGCCGGTGCTCTTCAACACCGCCTACTACAGGAATCCTCAAGTCGACAAACTGATCGACGAGGCGCTCTCCGTGAGCGATGAAGTCGAATCGAGAAAGATCTATGCCGACATCCAGGAACGGATCCGCCGGGATGCGCCCTACGTCTGGCTGATTCTGGAGGATACGACTTCAGCGTGGCGCGAGGAACTCTCGGGCTTCACGGCTACTTCTGACGGCGGTCTGGATTTTATCCGTGCGCAATGGCATGAATCGTAATAATCAACCTTTTATTTTTGAATAACATTTTCAAATATCCTATTAATCGGGAATGATTATCAGGTCGTTCAGACTGATTATTCAACATAACAATCCGTCTGATTAAATAATGTTTATTCAAAGACCAGAAAAAACTATACTATTTATTCTATTTGGCTTTTTAAACAATTCGTAAAGGCAGATCCTTGCTAAACTTTAATTTAGGGAGAGTGAATTAATTCACCTTCCCTAAACCCAGAAGCAAAACCTCCCTGTGGAGATTCCTCAGTCATGCCTGCGATTAAAACGAACCCAAAAGCTCGTCCCGGGATAGGCGGCTACCGCATGGGAGCAGGAAGAAAGCCCGGCTGGGGCGAAGGGCTCTCGAAAACGATTCAGGTCTGCGTGACGCCCGCCCAGGCTGAGGCCTTCAGGACTGCCGGCGGTCCGAAGTGGCTCCGTGCCGAGCTCGAACTGAGAAAACTGAGCGACCGGCGCGAAAGCTTCATTGATGCCGCTCGAGGGGCGGGAATAGAACTCGGCGGCCTGGCGCTCCAGTCCTTCCCCGTGCGTTCCGGCCCGCCCGCTCCCGCCTTTGCGGACCGCGCGAAATCCGGAACGCTGCGGTTGAGCGACCTCATTGAAAAGAATGCCGGCCACACGCTCTTTCTCTTTGCACCCGACGAGGCGCTTCAGGAAGCCGGCATCGATGCGGGCGACCTTCTTGTCGTGAACGCACATCCCGATCAGGTCGAAAGCCTTGATCTTCTCGAAGAGCACCTCATGCTGCTTGAGACCAAAGCGGGAGACGCCATTGCGAGACGGTCGCCTTCCTCGCTTGCCGAGGACGAGCGCATCCTCGGGCTTCTTCAGTACATCGTGAAGCCCGCGAAATAATGCCTTCGGGCGTCTGCCTGCCGGAAAGTCAGAGCCTCTTCCCGCAGCAAACGCCCGAATCCGGAATATCTGTTGTAAACAACTCACTTCCAAACGAGGTTGCATTCGCCAAGCTTGAAAATCCGATTCTCCTTCGACGTTCCGGCAAGCTCTTCGGCCATAAATCCGGCC
>CAKQON010000028.1 GCA_934255515.1 uncultured Sutterella sp. | reverse complement strand
AATCGCGGCCTTTACTGTCCTTGCCGCACTGGAACGACGCTCTGGGCGGCTTTTTCCGCAAGGAGGCTAAATGCGTCACTACGAAATCTGCATCATCGTGCATCCTGACCAGAGTGAACAGGTTCCCGCGATGATCGAGCGCTACAAGACCCTCGTCGCCGAACAGGGCGGCAAGATCCACCGCATTGAAGACTGGGGCCGTCGTCCGCTCGCGTACCCGATTGAAAAGCTCGTGAAGGCGCACTATCTGCTCCTCAACATCGAGTGCGGCCATGAGACGATCCTCGAGATCGAAAACGGCTTCCGCTTCAACGACGCCGTTCTCCGTCACCTCACTGTGAAGACGAAGCATGCCGAAACCGCTCCCTCCCCGATGATGAAGGTCGTCGAGAAGGAAGAGGCCCGCAAGGTTGCCGCTGAGGCTGCCGCGGCTGCTCAGAAAGAAGAAACCGTTCCGGCCGAGGCCTGATGACGGTTGAGGACGTCGGATTCGAAGCCAATTCGATTGAAATCGACGCGACGCTGATTGAACGCGAGGATGTGAGATTCACTCCCGCAGGCATTGAGGTTTTCGATGCCGTGTTCCACCACCGCAGCCGATTGGTCGAAGCCGGAATAATCCGCACGCTCGAATACGATTTCGAAGCCCTCTCTTACGGGGACACTGCCAGCAGGCTCAATGCTCTGGCAGTGGGCGCAAAAATCCGGATCAAAGGATTTCTCGCCACGAAATCGATGAAAAGCCGGCGTCTGACAGTACACATCACAGAATTCAAATAGAGAGGTCATCAAATGGCTTTTGGTGCTAAGGGCAAGGGCAAGCCCCGCCGTTCGAACCAGCAAAATTCCCTTTTCAAGCGCAAGAAGTTCTGCCGCTTCACGGCTGAACACGTTGAGCAGATCGACTACAAGGATGTCGAGACGCTGCGCGACTTCATTCAGGAAAACGGCAAGATCATGCCGGCTCGCCTGACCGGCACGAAGGCGCACTACCAGCGCCAGCTCGATACGGCCATCAAGCGCGCCCGCTTCCTCGCCCTCCTGCCCTACACGGACAACCAGTAATCGACGGGAGAATTTTCAAATGCAAGTTATTCTGCTCGAAAAGATCACGCATCTCGGCGACCTGGGCGACATCGTCAAGGTTAAGGATGGCTACGGCCGCAACTTCCTGATCCCCCAGGGTCATGCCAAGCGCGCCACCAAGCAGGCTATCGCTGAGTTTGAGGCTCGCCGCGCCGAGCTCGAAAAGGCTCAGGCTGAACGCATCGCCGCTGCTCAGGATCTCGCCGCCAAGCTGAACGGCGCCGAAGTCGTCATCGCCTCCAAGTGCGGCGTCGACGGCCGTCTCTTCGGCTCCGTCACCAACGCTGACATCGCTGAAGCGATTGACAAGCTCGGCTTCCAGATCAAGAAGTCCCAGGTCCGTACGCCGCTCGGCGCCATCAAGGCGACCGGCGACTACACGATCACGATCGGTCTGATGACGGACATTACCGCCGACATCACGGTCAAGGTCGTTGCTGAGGAATAATTTCTTCTTCAGACAAGGGATCTTCAGCTTGAGGGCTTCTCTGAAGCCTTTGAGTTGAAAGCCGGAAAAGGCTCTCCAAAGGATTCAATTCCAGCGGGGAGCCTTTCTTTTTGCCTGCTGTGAATCAAAATTGCAAAGATCCATTGACGGTAGAGACGCCGCAGACGAAATCCCCGATAATTTTCCCCCGCTTCCACAAAGAGAACCCGAACAACAGATGACCGAAGACATTCAGGATGAAGCCGCTCAGGCCGTACGAAAGCCCCCGCAGAGCATTCTCTCCGAGCAGGCTATTCTCGGCGGATTGATGGTGGACAATTCCGCGCTCGACAGTGTGGTCGACGTCATTCGTCCCGAGGATTTCTACCGGCGCGATCACCGCCTCATCTACGAGGAAATCGCGAAGCTCATTCAGGGGGCACACCCGGCGGACTACCTCACGGTCTATGAGAGCCTCAAGGCTTCGGGAATGGATGTGGAGGCCGGAGGCCTTCCCTACCTGATGGAGCTCGCGAACAACTCTCCCTCCGCGGCCAACATCCGCCGCTATGCGGAGATCGTGCACGACAAGTCCGTCCTGAGGCAGCTCATTACCGTGGGCGACAAGATCGTCACGGATGCGCTCTCTCCCGAAGGCCGCGAGACGCGCGAAATTCTCGACTCAGCCGAAAAAGAGGTGCTTGCCATCAATGAGCGGAATTCCCGCAGCCAGCGCGGATTCCAGCCGCTCGCGACGCTCGTGCGCGATGTGTCGGCGCGCGTGATCGAGCTCTATCAGACGAAGGATTCGTCCGAAGTGACGGGCGTTTCCTCGGGCTACAAGAACCTCGACTTCGTGACGGCGGGCCTTCAGAGAGGCGACCTCATCATCATCGCAGGGCGCCCCTCGATGGGCAAAACCTCGTTCGCGCTCAATATTGCTGAAAACGTCGGGATCGTCCAGGAGCTTCCGGTTGCGGTCTTCTCGATGGAAATGGGCGCGGATCAGTTGACGCAGCGCATGATCTCTTCGGTCGGACACATTGATGCGCAGAAATTGAGAAAGGGGCAGTTGGACGACGAGGACTGGGACAACTTCACGGCGGCACTTCACCGCCTCGAGGAAAAGCCCATCTTCATCGACGATACGCCGGCGCTCACGATCACGGAGCTTTCGAGTCGCACGCGGCGCTTGGTCAACCAGGCAGGCCCCTTAGGACTGGTCGTGGTCGACTACCTCCAGCTCATGGGTTCGCAGAGCAGAAGCGCCCAGGACAACCGCGCGCAGCAGCTCTCCGAAATCTCCCGCGGCCTCAAGGCGCTCGCGAAGGAGCTCCGCGTGCCGGTGATTGCGCTCTCGCAGCTCAATCGCTCGGTCGACAGCCGCACGGACCGCCGTCCGGTGATGTCCGACCTTCGAGAGTCGGGCGCAATCGAACAGGACGCGGACGTGATCATGTTCATCTATCGCGATGTTGTCTACAACAAGGACACGCCAGACAAGAACCTCGCGGAAATCATCGTAGCCAAGCAACGTAACGGCCCTATCGGCACGCTCCGCATGACGTTCCTGGGCGGCAATACGCGCTTCGAGCCTACGGCTGACGAAGGCTACTGGGGTGGCATTGAGGAGTAGGGACGATGGAATGGCTCTCAAGCATTGATTGGTTTGCGCTTGCCTGCTGGCTCGGCGCCTTCGTTCTGATTGCATTCGGGTTTGCGGGTACGATCGTGCCGGCGATTCCTGGGCTCCCCATGATCGCGGGCGGCGCCTGGCTGATCGGCTGGGCCGACAACTACGACAAGGTGGGCTGGAAGACGATTCTCTTTCTCGCCGTGCTCGCAGTCATCGGCGTCATCGTGGATTCGGTGGCGCAGACCGCGGGGGCTCAGAAAGCAGGCGCCTCCAAAGCGGGCATCATCGGGTCGCTTGTCGGTACCGTGCTCGGCATGTTCATGGGGCTTTTCGGGCTCCTTTTCATGCCGCTTATCGGCGCCGCGATCGGCGAATTCTGGGCAAAGCGCGATTTGATTCACGCGGGCCGCGTGGGGCTTGCCACCTGGATCGGCATGATCGTGGGCACGGCGGTCAAGGTCGCGCTTGCCTTTGCTATGACGGGGATTCTCTTTTTCGTCTATCTCACGGCATAAGGCCTGAACAACGTCAGGCAATAGAAAAAGGGCGTTCCCGTAATGGAAACGCCCTTTTGAGTTTTCAGGTGTTAAGAGTGCACTGAAGGCTTCAATTAGAAGCGATGACGCATGCCGACGTAGAGCGTGGTGGTCTCGGGCTTGTTTTCTTTCTTGGTGGTGTTGTTCGTCAGCTTGTCCTGATAGTAGCCCGCGACGCCGTACACGTTCGTGCGCTTGCTCAGGCTGTAGGTGTAGCCGACAGAGGTGCCCCAGCGGGTGAACTCGTTGTCGTTGTTTTCCTTGTCGCCGCTGTCCGTATCCGCATAGCCGAAGGCGAACATGGCCGTGCCGCCGGCGAGCGGCATGTCGAAGCCGGCCTGAGCAGCCCAGCCCTTGAAGGACTCATTATCCAAACCGACGGAAGCAAATCCAACCTTGTCGGTATCGTTCGAAGAGGCCTTGTACATGTTGTTGAAGTACTGGGCGCTCAGATAAGTCTTCGCAAAGCCGCAGTCGTAGTAGCCGCCGGCAGTGAGCGTATAGCCGTTGTCGGGGTTGTCGGTATATTCCGTGCTCGACCAGTTGTAGAGCGCAGCGGATGCGGCGAGATTGAACGGGCCGGCCACATAGGTGCCGCCGAGAGCCGCGTAGCGGGTGTCGCCAGACTTGCCTTCAACAGGAGCAACTGTATTGTCGTTGCCATCGGCAGGGGTGCCGAACTTATCCTTCGTGTTCATGCCGAAGGAGTACTGGGCGTAGGCGTTGAAGCCCGCGACGTTCGGGGACTTGTAGGTGACGGTGTTGTCCATGCGGGCTCCGCCGACATAGAACGTGCTGAATTCAACAGCGCCGGCCCACGAAGCACCGAACGGCGAGAGATAGCCGAGGAGGCCGTAGGAGCCGTTGGCGCTGTCGAGGGCGCCAAGGCGGCCGAAGGAGAGTTCGCCAAAGGCGCCGCGGACGAAGAGGTTCGCTTCACGGCCGAAGAGGCGATTGCTCTGACCGAGCGTGCCGTCGTCAAGCGCAAAGCCGTTTTCGAGCACGAAGCCGACGCTCAGGCCGTTGCCGAGATCTTCAACGCCCTTGAGGCCGAAGCGGTTGCCGGAGTGGTTGCCGGTAGCCATCGTGAAGGAATCTGTTGTGGGCTTCGCAGAATCATCCGGGTCGGAGTGAACATACTTGAAGCCCACATCAAGGATGCCGTAGACGGACACGTCAGCGGCCATGGCCGAACCCGCAAAAGCGCCGAGGACGGCGAGTGCAGCAAGAGTCTTTTTCATTTCTTTGTTTCCTGGAGAAATAAGTTTGATCGGGCCGGGCTCTTCTTTCAGGGCCCTCTTTGTGCCCCGGCACCGCCTGAGGAGATCGGTCTCAGGATGCCGCTCAGTGAAGCGGGTGAATGCTGTAACAAACATTCACGACAAACACTGAATTCTTGATAGTCTCACACAGCTCGCTCCCCGGCATCTGAGATAAATGCCTCATGTCCTGTGATTCAAGTCTTTTCATTACTTGATTAACTGCAGGGTGCAATTCCTGAAAAAAGAGATGGATAAAGCACTCTTTTTCGAGAAATTCGCTGAGAGGAGAACTCTTGTGATGCAGCACGCCTCTCAAAAGAGAAGTTCCCTGAGTGGAACTTCCCTGAAATCAGAAGGAATTGTCACTGCGACGAAGCCTGACGCAGAGTTTCTCTAAACTTCGTCATTAGTCCTTCTGAAGCCTCAGGACAGCGTTTCCCTGAGATTCGAGAAGCCACTTTTTTCTTCCTCCCTCGCTCCCATGATTCATACGCTTTACAGCAACAGCTACGAAGTCCTTCGGGCGGTGCTCCTTAGCAACATCGAGCGGCTTCGATTTCGTCCCGAAGCTTCGGAACTCGGTGCGGATGCGCTCTTTGAGGGCGTCTTCGACCGTGTGCCCGTCATCATTCCGTCGAAGGCTGTTGAAACGGACCTGACGCGCGCCATCGCCCGCGAGGAGCAGATTTGCGCCTCGATGCAGTTCATGTTCCTCTCGCAGTGGCTCGGCTTCTTTTCGAAGGAGCCGCTCGCCAACGTGGTCGGCAACGAAGCGGACTGGATGGTCTGGGAGATCCTCAGAAAAACTGGACCGGGAAGCTTCCGGGAGGAAATGAAGGCGAAAACGGTGCGGCTTGAGGATTGCCTGAGAGGAAGAACGGAAGAGGAGGTCTTTTCGCTCGCGCAGCGCATCTGCTCCGTTTTCGTCTCCTATGCGAGCTACCGGCTCGACTGGGTGCTCGAGTGGCTCGGGCTCCATCAGGAGCGGCTGACGCTCACCGAAGAAATGCAGGATGAACGCAGAAGGATGGAAGCCGACCCCGACTTTGTCTGGCAGCGCGAGCTCTGGAAGCGGCTTGCTGAGAACCCCCGGTGGCGCGGAAGACAATTTCTGGAAACGCTTCCCGAGACGCTCGAATCCCTTGCCGGGGCGCCGAAGGAGCTGCGGGAACTCGATCTCGGGCACGGCCGGACGGTGCCGCTCCCCAATGCGCTTCACGTCTTCATGCCCTTCGTCGTGCCGCCGCTGATGCTCCCGGTTCTGAAGGCTTTCGCGCATTCCGGGCGCGACGTGTGGCTCTATCTCCTTAACCCTTCGTCCGAATACTGGTTCGACCTTGTGCCGAAACGGCTCTTCAACTGGAAGGAGAAAGGGGACGGGCACCGGGAGATCGGGCACCCGATTCTCGCCGACAACGGCAGAAGCGTTCGCGCCAACATCGACCGTCTCTGGCGCTTTACTGAAGAAGACATCCGGGAAACGCTCCTTTCCGGACCCTCCGAAAATGCGCATGCCAATGATTCCGCGATGGAGCCGAGGGAACGGAGGATTCTTGCCTCCCGGGATATTCTGCGCGACTATCAGCTGAGTCCGAAGAACATTACGGTCGACATGAAGGTGGATGCCGAGAGCATCTACCTTGAAGCCAATGAACCGACGCTTCTAAGGCGCATTCAGGATTCCATTCTGAAGCTCGACCCCGATCTCTCGCAGTTTGAAGAAAAGGCGGTGAGGGAAGAGGATGAGTCGCTTCGCTTCGTCTGTGCGCCCACGGCTGTGCGCGAGCTTGAAGGCCTTGCCGACTGGCTGCAGGCGCAGTTCCGGAAGAGAAGAGATCTCCGGCCCGAGGACGTGCTCGTCGTGACGCCGGATATTTCGGCTTCGGCTCCGCTCATTGACCAGGTGTTCGGGAGCCTCCCGGCAGGAAGGCGCATCGACTACCGCATAACGGGCGCCTTGATGGCGAGCGAGGACGCACCGCTCGAGGCGCTTTCGGGGCTTGCCAATCTTTTGACCGGCCGCATGAAGCGCGGGGACTTTCTCGCGTGGCTCTCGCTCCCTTTGATTTCGAGGCGCTTCGGCTTTGAGGCGGACGACCTTGAGACCCTTTCGGCGTGGCTCGCGAGCGCCGGGTTTGAATTCGGGCTCTCGGACGGCCATCTTCTTTCGCTTGATGCGGAAACCTTCCGGCACGTGCGGGAGTCGACGCTCTCGCGTGCGCTCGAGCGCCTCGCGCTCGGCGTCATGCTTCCGGGAGGCGTGAGAAAGCCCTTCCTCGACGTGCTCCCCCGAGAAGGCGTTGAAGCGAGGGGCTGGAGCACTGCGGCCGAAAGACCTGAGCTCCTCAATGCCCTCTCCACAATCTATGCGGCTCTTGAGAAGCTTCGGCGCGAAGCGGAAGACGCTGACGCCGCCTCTTCTGGCGATCAGAACGAAAGAGGCCCGAGGCGCTGGACGCGGTGGATTTCCGAGGCGCTTGAATGCTTTTTCCCGCGCGAAACGCCGCAGGAAAACTGGCAGTCGCTGCGCGCGGGCGCCGAAGCCCTTGCCATTGAAATCGAGGCTGCGGAAAATCCCGATGAAGGGGCTCCGGAAGTTCCCTTCAGGCTCTTCATGTCGGCCCTGAGGGACCGGCTTGCCGGCGCTCAGCCGGGCGGGCGTCCTGGGAGCGGCGTGACCTTCACCGGCATGCAGCAGCTGCGCGGCCTTCCCTACAAGGTGATCGTCATCTGCGGGCTCAACGATGATTCAAGATTCCCCGGGTCGTCGCACGCCGAGGAATTCGATCTGATGGCGCGCTTTCCGCGCAGAGGCGACCGCGACAGCCGGCACGACAACCGCAACATCTTCCTCGACCTCCTTCTTGCCGCGCGCGAAACCTTCCTTATTTCGTATGCCGGGGGCGTGAGCGATGCAGAGAGAAAGGAGCCCTCCATCGTTGCGCAGGAGCTTCGCGAGTGGATTCTTTCCTTTGCGGAAAACCGCGAAGAGCGCCGTCAATGGGCGGGAATGCTCACGAGAACGCTCGCCCTCACGGGCTTTTCGCCTAATGCCTTCAGGGACCTTCAGGGCGACTGGCGCTCGACCGACGCGGATCTTCTGACGGCACTCAGGGATGCAGCAAAGGAAAACTGGAGGAAGAAGGAGCTCCCCTTCGAGGATGCGGCAAGGCCGCTCCCCGAGGCAGGAGATCAGGTTCCCTTCACGACCCTCTGGAAGTTCTGGCGGGATCCCGCGAACTCCGTTCTGAAGGAAAACGGCATCGGAATTGATGACGGCGAAGAGGACGAAGAGGTGCCGCTGGTGCCCTCAGCCGGGGGCCTGAGCTTCTGGAAGCGCACCGACGAGGCTCTCCGGGCGTTCTTTGCCGGTGAAAGCGAGGACGATGTCCGAAGACGCTGGGCGCTCAATCCCGGGCTCGGCGCCCGGGGCGTGCGCGAATGGGCGCTCGAGGAGGATCTCGCGATTGCGCTCGCGCTCTTCGACTGCTTTGATCATGCAATGAAGAATACGACCGAAGTCGCTCCCCAAATGATTACGGCCGATCTGCCGGGGCTTTCCTGGAAGATTTCCATGCAGACCTCGGACCTGAGAAAGCACGGGGAAACGGGGAATCTTCTCTTTGCTCCCGTGACGGCGTCTGCCGTAACGGGGAGCCGCGGACAGAGGGCTGCCTGGGAATTTCTCGTCATGCGTGCGGCAGGGCTCGAAGTGAACGGCTGTCTGGTTTCCCGTGAAAAAGAGAAGGATGAATACATTCCGGTGATCAGTGCGCTTGCGCCGATTACGGCGGATGCCGCGGCGCGAATCCTCGCGGTGCTCGGGCGCCTCTGGGAGGCGTCGCTTTCCGGAAATACGACGGTTGCGAGAGCGCCCTTCGAGGGGAAAGGCGCCGAGGACGAGAGTCATGCCAATCTCATTGCCTTCCGCGGGAAGAAGCTCGCGGAAGCGGAAAAGCGACTCAAGAAAGCCGCAGATCTGCTCCAGAAGCTTTACGCGAGGGTCGACGGCGAGGTGCTCGCTCATGAGTTTGAAGCGCTGCTCGTTGAACATGAAATCGGGGGAGATCAGAAATGACAGCGGAAAAGAAAGACAGGAACCCGGGGTTTGACGTAGCAACGGCGCCGCTCCTTGTGCCGACGCTCCTCGAGGCATCGGCGGGTACAGGGAAGACCTTTTCGATCAAGCACCTCGTGCTTCGCTTCATCGTTGAAGCCGGGATCCCGATCAATCACCTCCTCGTGATGACCTTCACGCGTGCGGCAACGGCTGAACTGAAGGCCCGCATCGAATCGCACCTCACGGAGGCGCTCGGCGTCCTCACCGGGACGATTGCTCACGCGGATGCCGACGCGCTCACCGTGAAGCAGATCGGCCTCTGGCGCGGCATGGGGATTGACGACAGGGATGCGGAAGACCGCATCCGCGAGTCGCTCGCGCTCTTCGATAATGCTGGCATCTTCACGATTCACAGCTTCTGCCAGAAGGTGATCGAGGACAATGCGTTTTCGTCGGGCGGCACCATCAACTTTGATCTGACCGATTCGGACGACAAGTTCCGTTCCGACGCCGTGCGGGACTTCCTGCGGCGGTCTCTTGACGCCATGCCCGAGGAAGCCGACCGCCGGGAGCTCGTGGACGGCGACAACTGGGACAAAAAACTTCAGAATCTCGCCGACTATCCTGAGTCCCTCGTTCCCCGCAGGTGGACGGATTTCAACAATCTCTCGCCCGAGATTCAGAAGGCGGTGAGCACCTTCATGACGGATGTGCCCGGGCGCCTTCTCGACATGAAGAAGAACGCCCGGGTGAAGACCTTCAACGACCTTCTTCGGGAGCTCTACGACCGGCTCCTCCCGGGAGCGTACGCATCGGAGGACGTCATGAGGCAGGCCGAGAGGCTCGCCAAACGCGTAAGAAGCGCCTACCGGGGCGTTCTCATCGACGAATTCCAGGATACGGATCCCATCCAGTACGCGATTGTCGAGAAGCTTTTCCTCTCGGTTTACGACGCGAAGGCCTCGCCCGACGTTCAGGCGGAGCGCGAAGGCCGCGCCATCTTCTTCGTGGGCGACCCGAAGCAGGCGATCTACCGCTTCCGTTCTGCAGACTTGAATACCTACCTCCGCGCGAGAAAGCGCATTGCGGAGATCGGCCGCACGGAAGCGCTCATGACGAACTTCCGCTCGTCGCCGAAGCTCGTCGACGCCTTCAATGCGTTCTGGACGACGGCGCCGACGGGGCTTCCCTTCCTGAGGGCGGGCCTCGCTTATCAGACGGTCCATAGCTCCTCCTCGAAAACCGGTCTCTGGATGCGGGATGGCGACGATTGGAAGGAACCTCTGCCCCTTGAAATCTGGACTGAAGCCGGAGGATCCCTCTGCGCGAATGCCGATGACGTCAGAACATCATCCATGGCTGCGCTTGGACTCTCCATCGCCAAACTGATCGCTGCGGGCCTGAGAGGCGATGCCGTCATCACGGCCGAGGCCGGGGAAACGCCGATCGGGGAGCTCGATCTTTCGCCCTGGGGCGGACCCGCCTCCGTGCGCGGCGTTGAAGCACGCGACATTGCCGTCCTTGTCCGCACCAACAGCGAAGCGCTCCTCGTCAAGGATGCGCTCGCCGAACGCGGCGTGCGCGTGCGCTATCAGATGAAGGAAAGCGTGGCGCAGACTGAGGAGGCTTCCGAGATGATCCTCCTTCTGCGTGCCTTCGCGGCGCCGGGCGACATGCGCGCGATGAATGCGGCCAGAGCGACGCGTCTGGTGGGCGATACGCTTCAGACCCTTCAGAACGATGAGAAGGATGAGGCGCGCCGCGTGGAATTGAGAAGAGTCCTTGAGGAAGGGCTCCGCCGCTGGCCGTCGAGCGGTCCGGCGCCCGCCGTTCGCCGGCTGATGGCGCTCTGCCGGACGACGGAGAGACTCCTTCCCTGCGAAGACGGCGAGCGACGGCTTGTCAACTATGCGCATCTCCTCGAACTCCTTCATGCCGCGCACCGAACGGTGCCGACGCCCGTCGGCCTCGCCGAGTGGCTCGAGAACCAGAAGACTTCGGGCGGATCTGCGGAAGACCAGAAGGTAAGGCTCGAGAGCGATGCGAACCTCGTTACGCTTCAGACCATTCATTCGAGCAAGGGCCTTCAGTACCCGATCGTCTATCTGCCATTCGCACAGAAGAAATTGCCGGGCGGCAGCAAATCCTCCGTGCACCTCGTCCCAGACGACGAGGGGCGGCTCAATCTGCTTCTGAGCCACGTGGCGAGCGATGCCGATGAACGAGAAGTCAGCGAATCGATCGAAGAAGACGTGCGTCTCGCATACGTTGCCATGACGCGGGCGGCCAAACACCTGGTCGTTATGCTACCTCAGTCGATGATGAGCAAGAAGTCTCCCGACTCCTGGGGCGCCAACACGTCTAAGAATGCTTATTTTGCGGCGCTCTGCGGCGGGACGGATAAGAAGACATTGACGGAGGTTCAGGCCAGGAAGCGCCTTGAGAGTCTGCGTAATACCGGCACCGTCGCCGTGCGGGATTTTTCTCTCCTTGCAGAAGCCGGAAAGGCCGACGGCTTTCAGGTGTCGTCAGAAACAAAGCCTTCCGACTTCGATGTTGAGAAGGCCCGCGATGTCCGGGGAGGCTGGAGAACGTCAAGCTTCACCGGCATTTCGCGCATGACCGAGGATGAGTGCTCGGGCTTTCCCGTCTGGTACGGCGAAGCCGAAAAGGTGCCTGTAGCCGGGGACATCCTTGCCTTCCCCAAGGGTGCGCAGGCGGGCACGTGTCTCCATGAAATGCTCGAGCTCGCGGATTTTGCCGGGATGGCGCCTGATACAGAAGAGGCGCGGGCAGCAAGGCTCGAGCTTTGCAGCAGGGAGGTCGAGAAGCACCTTTCCTTTGCGGATGATGCTGCCCGGGAGCTTGCCGCAGAGGGGGCCGCCCGGATGATTTACGACATTCTCAACGCGGAAATTGCTCCGGGATTGTTTCTGAGGGATGTGCCAAAGCGCGCGAGAAGCGCGGAGCTTGAATTTCTGATTCCAATTCCGAAGGGCCTCACGGCGGAGCGGCTCGCGAATGAGCTTCGCGAACTCGATCCCGAAAAATACGACTTCGGCGGCCTTCGCCCCGAGTCGCTTCAGGGCTTTCTCACGGGCTTCATCGACCTCGCCTTCATGCACGACGGGCGCTTCTACGTGCTCGACTGGAAGAGCAACAAGATTTCGCCTGAAGCTGACGGGTACGAGGAAAAGGCGATGGATGAGGAAATGCGCCGGCATCTTTATCGGCTCCAGTACCTCATCTACCTCGTGGCGCTGAGACGTTTTCTACGCTCGAGGCTCGGAGAACACTTCCATGACGACATGATCGGGGGCGCCATTTATGTGTTCCTGCGCGGCGTGCGCGCGGACGCGACGACGCCGGATCACCCGCAGGGCATTGTGTTCGATCCCGTGAGGCCGGCCGTCATCAGGCGGCTTGACCAACTATTTGCCGGAGAATGCTGATGGCTGATTTTGACAATTCGCTCCCTCTGGGAGGCCTTGCGGGCCTCGGAGACGCGCTTCTCCGAGCGGTCGAAAGAGAACTTGTCTTCCGGGGGGAGGCTCTCCCCGCGGAGGCCGAGCCTGCCCTTCGGGCCCTCATGAACGCCTTCTCGCGCGCCGAGGAGCGCGGGAATGTCTGCGTGCGCGCGGAGTCGGCAGCGCTTTTCTGGAAGTCCTCCTCTGAAAGCGAGAGGGAAGCGGGTGAACCCCTCGGCGAAGAAGCGCGTCTCAAAGGGTTCCTTGAGGGCGTCGAAGTCTTGAAGCGCCTCGGCCTCGTCATGACGCTCGAGGGCTTTATTGAAGAAGCAAAGCTCGACCTCCGCAGGAAGGGCGAAGGCGTCTTCGCGCCCATTCTCATGGACGACAAGGCGGGGAGCGCCGCCGAGACGCGTCTTTATTTCGCGCGCTTTGCGCTCGAAGAACTGATGCTTGCGCAGTCGCTCCTTCGCCTCGCAGGAAAGAAGACGCGAGAAAAGGATGACGCATCGGCGCGCGCTGAGGCGGTCGACCGGATCGCAGCCGCATCGGGCGCCGACAGCCTTCAGAAGAAGGCGATTGAGGTTGCCGTCACAGAGTCGCTTGCCATCATTTCGGGCGGTCCCGGTACGGGAAAGACTACGACCGTTGCGCAGATTCTCGAGTGTCTTCTCGAAGAAACGCCTGACCTTCGCATTGCGCTCGCGGCGCCGACGGGGAAGGCGACGAGCCGCATGGACCAGTCGATGAGGATGAGCGTCGGTCGCGGCTTTCTCCCGAAGCTCTCCGGGGTTCTCGCAAAGGATGAGACGCGTCCCGAGGGAGAGCGCCAGTTGAAGGGCCGCACCATTCACAAGTGGCTCTTGTCGCCCACGCCCGCGGGGGGCTTCCCCGGACCCGGAAATCCCCTGCCGGTTGACGTCATTGTGGTCGACGAAGCCTCCATGGTGGACATTCACCTCGCCGCCCGGCTTTTCGATGCCGTGGGAGAAGATACCCGCGTGATCATTTTGGGCGACAAGCATCAGCTTGCCGCCGTGGGACCGGGCGCCGTCTTTGCGGAACTCTCCGACCCGAAGGGTGTGCTCGGTGGCCATGTGGTCGAACTTGAAAAGAGCCGGCGTTTTGAAAAAGGCACGGTGATCGCGAGGCTCGCCGAAGCCATCAACCATCAGGGGGACGCCGCGCGCCTCCCGGAAGCGGAAGTTTTCGAGCAGGTGCTCTCTGCCTTTTCAGGGAGAGAGGACGAGAAGAGCGGCTACGAGGCGCGCCTTCATGAAGAGAAGCCCTCTGCCGCCGGCAAGCTGGAGCGCGAGGTCTTCAACCGCACGGGCCTCACCCGGGCCGCGCGCGAGTGGCTCGACCGCGAGCTCGGAGGCTATGCCGGCGCGCTTCTCAACTATCGCGATGCCTGGATGCGCGGGGCCTCCGCTGAAGAGCTCGGGGAACTCATGAAGGCCCTCTGGGCGCGGCTCTCTGAATTCCGGGCGCTCGCTGCTCAGCGCCGGGGCGCAATGAGCGTGACGGCAATCAACAACTATGCCGACGAGATGATGCGGCGCCTCTGGCCGCAGGCGGACGGCGCGGGCGCCGGGGAAAACTATCCCGGGCGCGTCGTAATCGTGCGCAGAAACGACGACGGGCTCGGGGTCTACAACGGCGACGTCGGGATTGTGCTCCCGCAGCGGGCTCAGGGTCATGATGATCATACGGAGACCGTCGACGCCGCGAGCCCGGCAGAGCCCGGGGGAGAAAGCCTAAAGGCCGGGGAAGTCGTTCGCACCGACCGCACGGGCGGGCGGATCCTCTACATGGTCTATTTCGGCGACCAGGAGCGGACGCTCCCCGCGCAGCTTCTCCCCTCGCACGACACTGCCTGGGCGATGACGATTCACCAGTCGCAGGGCTCTGAATTCGAACGCGTGGCGGTCTTCCTTCCCGAGCGCCCGGATTCGGGGCTCGCCACCCGGGAGCTTCTCTATACGGGCGTCACCCGCACGAAGCGGAAGGTCGACGTCTTCGCGAGCCGCCAGGTGCTCGCAGAAGCCGTGCGCCGCCCGACCGTGCGCGACGGGAACCTCGGACGCAGGCTCGCGCTCGGGCGTCTGGACGCTTGAGCCCCTTCAGATCACTTCCCTCAAAATGAAGAAAGGAGCCATTCGGATCTTCCGGATGACTCCTTCACGTTGAAGCGCGAGGCGGATTAATTTACCTTCGCCTTCTGCACGAGTTCGGTGAAGTGGTTCTTGGCCTTCAGTTCGGAGAGCTGGTCCTTGAGGCTCTGCTTCTGGGATTCCCAGGTCGGGAAGTTCTCAGCCTTTCTCTTCGCGTCAAGCTTCACGATGTGGTAGCCGTACTGGTTGAGGATCGGCGCCTGAGCAACCGAACCCGCAGAGAGAACCTTGAAGGCGTTGCCGAAGGCCTGGTCGACATTGCTCGGGACGAGCCAGCCGACGAGACCGCCCTGGTCGCGCGACTGCGGGTCGATCGAATACTGCTTGGCGAGGTTCTCGAACTTTTCGCCCTTGTTGATGCGGTCAATCAGCTTCGCTGCCTCGTCCTCAGTCTTCACGAGAATGTGGCGGACCTGATATTCCGTGTCGCCGTAGGCGGCGCGGGCTTTGTCGTAGGCCGCGCGCACTTCCTTGTCGGAAACGGGGTTCTTCTTCGCGTATTCGGAGACGAGGAGCTGGACCTTGAGCTGCTTCCCGGCACGGTCGATCGCCGTACGGAATTCCTTCGTGCGCTCGATGCGCGCCTTGGTCGCTTCCTGGAGCAGCACCGTTTCCTCGGTGATCGCGCGGCGGACCTGGTCCTCGAGCTGGGGACCGGCCTTCGCGCCCGCCTTCACGGCATTGTTGTAGACCTCTTCCTGCCTCTGAATGGAAACCTTTTCGCCGTTGACCGTCATGACCTTGAATTCGGCCTGAGCAGCTGCGACGCAGCCGAGGGAGAGGACCGCTCCGGTTAAGAGTGTGCGCTTGAACATGTTTTCTGCCATTTTGGGTGTTGAAAAAAGATGCCGCCTCCCCGCCCGCAGCGGGAGAGAGGCGGCGGCTCTGGTGAAATTGATGTTAGAGCGCTTCGGCCGCGAACTCCGCGAGCCTCGAGCGTTCGCCCCGGGTGAGCGTGATCGTGGCGGCGTGCTCCCAGCCTTGGAAGCGCTCGACCACGTACGTGAGGCCGGAGCTCCCTTCGGTGAGGTAGGGCGTATCGATCTGCGCGATGTTGCCGAGGCAGACGATCTTCGTCCCCGGGCCCGCGCGCGTGATGAGGGTCTTCATCTGCTTGGGCGACAAGTTCTGCGCTTCGTCGATGATGACGAACTTCTGCAGGAACGTGCGCCCGCGCATGAAGCTCATCGACTTCACGCGGATGCGGCTCCGGATGAGGTCCATCGTCGCCTGGCGTCCCCATTCGCCACCCGTGTCGGAGGCGTGAAGGACTTCGAGGTTGTCTTCAAGAGCGCCCATCCAGGGGGCCATCTTTTCCTCTTCCGTGCCGGGCAGGAACCCGATGTCCTCGCCCACGCTCACCGTGGCGCGGGTCATGATGATTTCGCTGAAGCGCCTTTCGTCGATCGTCTGCGTGAGCGCGGCGGCAAGCGTCATGAGAGTCTTGCCCGTGCCCGCCTGACCGAGAATCGTGACGAAGTCGATCTCCGGATCCATGAGGAGATTGATCGCCATGTTCTGCTCGCGGTTTCTCGCGTTGATGCCCCAGACGCGGGTGCGGCTCTTCGCGCGGTAGTCCTTCATCAGGCGGAAGGTGACCTTCTGTCCATGAACCGCCGTGACGATTCCCATGAAGTTTTCGTCGCCGTCGATCCAGAGGCATTCGTTCACGATGAAGCGCGACGGGTCGTCGGCTTCAAATACGTAGAAGGTGGAGCCGTGATCCTGCCAGGAGCGGAGCGTCGGCGAGGCCTTGTCCCAAAAACCGGGCTCGAGCATGAGCTTCCCGGAGTAGAGCATGTCGGTGTCGTCGAGCACCTTGTCGGAGAGGTAGTCCTCTGCCGGAATTCCGAGGGTCGTCGCCTTGATGCGCATGTTGATGTCCTTCGACACCAGCACGACGGCGCGCTTGGGGAAGGCTTTCCGGACGCCCTCGATGGTGGAGAGTATCCGGTTGTCGCCCTTCGAGAGGTCGAGCTCTCCGGGGAGATCCGCCTGAAGTGGCTTCGTTTCAAACCAGAGAAGGCCCTTCGCTTCCGTGTTCCCGAGGAGCGAGAGCGGCACGCCCGCATCAATCTTTCCTTCATTCGCTTCAATCAGGGCGTCGAGCGTGCGGCTCACCGAACGGGCGTTTCTCGCGACGTCGGTGAGGCCCTTCTTGTGGTTGTCGAGCTCCTCGAGCGTCGTCATCGGAAGGAAGACGTCGTGCTCGGCGAAGCGGAAGAGCGAGAGCGGGTCGTGCATGAGGACGTTCGTGTCGAGAACGAAGAGCCGGGGCTCGCCGTCGGCTACGCGCGCGCGGCCTTTGCGGCCTGCAAGCGACCCCTGGACGCCGGGAGACGAAGAGCGGCCGCCCGCAAATGCGGCGGCATCCTTCTGCGTGCGCGAAGGTCTGGAGCCCGCCGCGGCAGCCGCTTCCGCCTGAGGCGCGGTCTTCGCCCTGGTTTCGGCCGGAGCGGTCGATTTTGCGCTCTTTGCGGATTTTGCGGGTTTTGCAGCAGCGGGCACTTTTGACTTCTGAACGGCCGGGGCGGCTTCCGTTTTCTTTGCCTTTGGAGCCTTCACGGACTTCACCGCCTTCTTTTCGGGAACCGGAGCGGGCTGAGCCCTGGCTTCGGCCGGAACCGGCGCGGGAGAGGCCGGTGCTTCCGCGCCCTTGCGGGTCTTCCGCGATGTCTTTTTGGGCTGGGCGGCCTCGGGCTTCCCGGCGGGTTTCGGATCATTAGAGGCAAGTGCAACGACGTTCTTCACTTTGGGAAGCGTTCGTTCGGACTGAGGTTTGGCGGGGGCGCCGTAGTCCTCAAGAATGTCTGCGGGGCGTGAAGGAGCTTTAGGAAGCGGCATGAGCGTATGTCTCGAGAGTAATGAGGAGACTGTCCGGGGTCTCTGAAAACGCATGAATGCGAAGACCTGGGAGGTCCTTGCAGGACATTCTATCGGGAGGGCCCCGCTCTTTCGGGCGCTCTCCTGCGGTACTTCGTGAGCGGATGTACCTGGAGGCCGAACTCGCGAATCCCGTTCCCGGAGAGGCGTCATGCAATATTCATGATTCCTTGACGGAACCGTCACGGGCCGATTTGAGAATGCAGGGCGTCGGACGAAAGCGATGAAGCGCCCCAGGAAAAACAAAGCGCGATCGCGAGAGAGTCCGGAACTGAATTCCCAAACGTGGAGAACCCCAAAAAATGAAGCGTCGCTTGTTCCTCCAGACCGCTGCCGGTCTCTTTGCTGCTCCTGCCGTCATCCGTTCGGCTGCTGCCGCCACGCCTGCCGAAGCGCAGATCACGCTCCCGCCCGCAAAGGACCTGATTTCCTCCTTCGGCTGGATTACGGACGTCCACTACTGCACGAGCCCCACGCGCACGATTCCGAAGGAAGATTCGATCCGCGTCTATGCGCATTCGATGGCGAAGATGCGTCAGGCGATCGACCTCTTCAATACGAGGAAGCTCGATTTCGTCATTGAATTGGGCGACTTCAAGGACTGCCTCGACGACGGCGACCGCCAGGGCACGATCGCATTCCTGCAGACGGTTGAGAGTGAATTCCGCCGCGTCAACGCGCCGCGCTATCACGTCTGCGGCAACCATGACTTCGACAAGATCACGCTCGGCGACTTCCTCGACAACACCGAAAATGCGGGCGACGCCGTCGGCCGCACCTACTACTCCTTCGTGAGGGGCGGCATCAAGTACATCGTGCTCGACGCCTGCTACAACAATACCGAGGGCGAACATTACAGCCAGGGCAAATTCAACTGGGCCGTCGCCGTGGTGCCGAAGGTCGAGATGGACTGGTTCCGTAAGGAGCTCTCCGAAGGCAAGGAACCCGTGATCGTGATGACGCACCAGCTCGTCAACACCTGGGATGCCAAGTCGCAGAACATCCCCGACGCCTTCTTCATCCGCAATGCGGCTGAAGTGGTGGAAGCCATGGAAAAGAGCGGCCGCGTTCTTGCCTACATCTGCGGCCACTTCCACAAGGGCGCCTATTCCGAAAGAAACGGCATTCACTACATCGTGAACCAGGGCCTCGTCGAGAGGCCGCTCCCGCACAATGTCTGCGGCATGGTTCACGTCGACAGGAATCTCAACGTCTACGTCGAGGGCGTCTACAACGAACGCTCGCACGTCTGCAAGAAGGCGTAATGCCTACCTGATGGCGGCTTCTCTCGGACCAGGCGTCTGAGCTGAGTGAAGCCTCAAAAAGCTCGAAGCGGAAAAACAAAAGGCCGTCCGGGAAGAAGGTTCTTCGGAAATTAGCGGGCAACCTCTACTAAAGAAGTAGAAACTTTCAAGCGATTACTGAGGAGCGTTT
>CAKQON010000027.1 GCA_934255515.1 uncultured Sutterella sp. | reverse complement strand
GGTAGGCACGATTGGATTCGAACCAACGACCCCCACCATGTCAAGGTGATGCTCTAACCAACTGAGCTACGTGCCTGATAGAGCTTCACGAGCAACGTGAGGTGCAAATTATATATAGCTTTTGCCAAAAAGCAAGAGGGCGCGAAAATTCTTTCTGAAATTTATTCTTCACACCTCTCATACTTCAATTTCTCATTGTTTTCTATGGATAAAAAAGATATAGGTTTCTCTTCAGAACGCAGCATCAAATGAAGCAGCCCACCGCGGATGCGATGGGCTGCTGTTTGGTGTCCCGCTCGCCGGGCTGCAATCACCCGGCTTAGACACCCCTCAAACGCGGCGAGCCGAAAGCACTCCCGGCACCTGCCTGAGGCTCGCGAGAACCATCTTCATGGCGTCGCCGCCCTTCACTTCGACCGCAAAGCGCATGTGCTGGTCGCCCTTCACGAACTGCGAGTTGATGCCCGTGATATGAACCTTCTCGCGCTGGAAGACTTCGGAGACGTCCTTCATGAGGCCGGGACGGTCCTGCGCGACGATGAGAAGGTCTGCCGGGTAGATCGACTCGGCAATGCCGCCGCCCCAGCTCACCTCAATCAGTCGGTCATGATCCTGCTCGACCATGTTTCTGAGATTCGTGCAGTCGGCGCGGTGAATCGTCACGCCTCTTCCGCGGGTGACGTAGCCCACGATTTCGTCGGGCGGCACCGGGTGGCAGCACCGGGCGAGCTGCGTGAGGAGCGAATCCATGCCGACGACAAGGACCTTCCCCTTCTTGGAAGGAGCAGACTCCTGCCGTACGACAAGTTCAGGCTCCTTCGGCGCCTCTTCCTTCGGGGGCTGCACGGCCTGCGCGAGGGCGGTGAGCGTAATTTCCTCGCGGGCGAACGCAATGCAGAGGTCGTCGACGGAATCAAAGCCCAAACGCTTCGCGAGGTCGTCGAGCTTCACGGCGGTTTTGCCGAGGCGCGCAAGTTCCTTGTCGAGCCTTTCGCGCCCTTCCTGCAGAAGCTGTGCGAGCTGCTGGGCGTTGAACCACTGACGGACCTTGTTGCGGGTGCGGGGGCTTGCTGTGTATCCGAGCTCGGGATTGAGCCAATCGCGCGAGGGCTGCCCGGTCTTACCGGCAATGATCTCCACCGTCTGACCGGTCTTCAGCTTCGTATTGAGCGGCACCATGGCGCCGTCCACGCGCGCGCCGCGGCAACGGTGGCCGAGCTGCGTATGAACGAGGTAGGCAAAGTCGACGGGCGTCGCGCCAGCAGGCAGCTCCACCACGCGCCCCTGGGGCGTGAGGCAGTAGACGTGATCGTCCTCCACCGCATGCGCATCCTTGTGGGGGTCCGAGCCCATATCAGAACGCCAGGCGAGGAGCTGGCGGAGCCACGCAACGCGCTGCTCCTCGGCAATCGAAGCGCCGTTCGAATTTCCGGCTTCCTTATAGCGCCAGTGCGCCGCAACGCCCAATTCCGCAAACTCATGCATCGCGCGCGTGCGGATCTGGATTTCGATGGGGCGGCCTGCCTTGTCGGTCACGACCGTATGAAGCGACTGGTAGCCGTTCGGCTTCGGGTTCGCGATGTAGTCGTCGTATTCCTTCGAGAGAATCGTGAAGTTTTCCTGCACGATGGAGAGCACTTCGTAGCACTGCTCGACCGTGCCCACGATGATGCGAAGCGCCCTCACGTCGAAGAGCTGGTCGAAGCGCAGGTGCTTTCTCTGCATCTTCTTCCAGATCGAATAGATGTGCTTCGGACGCCCGGAGATATCAGCCTCAATGCCGTGAGCCTTGAGGAGCGCCCTCACCTTTTCGACCGCGTGCTGCATGAATTCGAGGCGTTCCTCTCGGGATTCGTCGAGTTCGTTCGCGATCTCGCGGTATTCCTCGGGACGCGTGAAGCGCAGCGACAGGTCCTCGAGCTCCCACTTGATCTGCCAGATGCCGAGACGATTGGCAAGCGGCGCATAAATCGCGAGCGTTTCCGCACCGAACTCCTTCGCGCCCTCCGCTCCGGACGTCGCAAACCACCGAAGCGTCTGGAGGCGGCTCGCGAGCTTGAGGAGCACCACGCGCAGGTCCTGACACATTGCGAGGAACATGCGACGAAGAGCCTCAGGCTGCACGGCGGCGCTCGCTTCCTTGCTTTCCGAGCGGGCGCGCTTCGAGAGGTCGTTCATTTTGCTCAACTCTGCAACAAGCCCGGCAACGGTGCTTCCGAAGCTCTTCGTAATCCAGTCTTCGGAGTTGGCAACGAACTTCGGAACGCTGTAGAGGTACGCCGCAGCCAGAAGCTCCGGATCGTTGCGGATGCCGACAAGGATTTTGGCGACGCCTTCGGCGTGCGCGAGAACAGGTTCACCCGTCGAGAGCGTGCGGCCGCTGTAGAGCGGCTCCACAAGGCTCTTCGCAAGTTCGGGATCAGCGACAGGACGATTCTCCGTCGTTTCCATGTTGGCTATCTCCTCGTGTGTTTTCTACTCTTTGTTCTTCTCTTGCAGTCTTTTGAGGAGATATCGCGGCTTCTGCTGCCGGATGAATTCTCCTCCGAGTATTCCTATTCTAAGAAAGGAGGAGCAGGACAGAGGCACACGCAATCTTTTCGATCGCATTTGCTTACGGAATCGTTTCTGAGCCCGAAGTCTGCGGCTGAATGCCTGCCGGTGAGATGGGGCGCCCTAGCGGCGGCGGCCCGCTGGATCCCGGACCCAGGGGGTCGACAGATCAAAAAGAATTTCGGGACCGCAAGGTTCCGGGATCTGAGCCGCATGGACTGGTGCACTTTTCATCCGCGTCGGAGGTGCTCCTGCGACTTGCTTTCTTCAGAAAAGCTGATTCCGCACGAAAACACCGCTTTGAAGCTGTCTTCTGCAGAAAAAAGCTGTTATTTCTGATCCTCCACGAGAATCTGAGCTTTCGGTCACATTGAATTCGTATGATCTTCAAGCCATTTGCGAATGGTCGAAGATGAAATCCCCGTCATCTTCGTCACCTCGCTCCAGGAATAGCCCTGAAGCCGCAGGCGTATAACGCGCTCCCTTATAGCCTTGGGATAGCGAGACTGATTGTCGGCGAGGCCCACCTTGAAGGAGCCCTTCAGAAAGGCGCGCCTCCAGTCCCGAAGGGTATTGGGAGACATGTCAAGAATCCGGGATGCCCGGATGTAGCCGATTCCGTGACGGAAGAGTTCAAGTGCCTGAGCACGCTTTTCATCTGTCGCAAAAGTTCGCGGACGGATCCTGTTGTACGCAATGTCGGGAGCAACCGACGGCACGGACTTTGTGACCGTCGGCGCCTTCGGCAGGCGTTTGCGCGGCGAGCGCTTTACTTGCGCAGGCATTTGAAGGCTTCCTCCAACTGATTTGGAAGGGAAAGATGAGAAGCAGAAAAGAAAGGCCCGGGACCGCTCTTTTGGATTGGTTTCCGAGCCCTTCAGATATGCGCCTTCCGCTTCTCCTCCGTGAGGGAATCACGGAGGAGAAGGAAAGTCAGGACTATTCAGAAAAGAGCCTTAGAAGGCGTAGCGGACGTTGGCGTTGAACGAGTTGTTCAGACGATCGTTTGATAGCAGTGGCTCCGCTCAGCGCAGTTTGGATCGCCTTATATTCTTTCAGCGTAAAGGCTTCATTGCCCGTCAGCGTCAGAGTGCCGCCGGCAAACGTTACCTGAATCGGCAGACCGTTCGCAAAGATCACAAGCGGCAGGTAGCAGTTGCAGCGATAGTGGCCGTTGTATTCCGAGCCTTCCTGATAGCCCTCGACGGGGACGGGCGTGCTGTCGGCATCAAGCCAGATCATGCCGGGATCTTCCTTGCGCAGGAAGATCTCAAGCAGGCATGCATTCATCTCATGCAGCAGCGCATCCGTTACCTGGCTTTCCATACGGGAAAGCGTCGAAGAGGAAGCAAGCTCGCTGACGCCAGGCACCTGAAGAAGAATCGGATCCTTCCAGTTGTCGTGATCGTTAAGATCTTCCTTGCCGACGAACAAAGCGATAAGGCGCTGGAGGAGCATGGCCTCGGAATCATGTTTGGACTTTCTAAGATCAAAGGTTGGAATACAAAATCATAAAGCGTCACCATCTGACGCAAATTAGTCCATTCGTGCAAAATCCCGGCTAATAGATCTTGTGAAATCAGTCTTATCAACTTTAATTAGTCACAATAATGAATGCGTAGGGAAAATACTCATAAATTGACCTTGTTGCATCAATGCTACGGCTTTATAGTGTTTACCCTTAGCCCCAAACGACGCAGGTCGCTAGCCTTTCATTCGCATCTGAAAACAGACCTTCCCCCGCGCTCGGAACGGCATACAGGAGCCCTCAAACCTCATTGAAGACCCACGAAAGCCGGGCGCCCACAGAGTGCGCACGATGCCTCGACCCCGCCTTCATGACAGATCCGGTCAGCTCAATCCGCGTTTGCGGAAACTGGATTCCGAGCTTCGCATCGGCCGACATCTGGAATTTCGGCAGGTCCGCCACCGCAAGCGCCCCTCTGGCCCCTTCAATTCCCGGCACGGTCACCGTCATCGAAGCCGAATCGGAAGTCAGCCCATGCACCGCAGCGTTGAGCGACCCGTCGATTCGCCGCGGCAGCCACTCTTCAAAGATGCCTTTAGCCGCAAAGTTGATGCCGCCCGCAATGCGGCCTCCCAGGGTCGCAGACACGGCATAACCGCCCGACTCCCGGGTTTTGAGAACATCTCCCGATTCCGCCTGCCAAAGTGCCTCCGCATCGCCCCATTTCCAGACTCGCGCTCCGGATAGTCCCGTCACCGTCCAGTCAACGCGGGTGCTCCCCAAATCCCCAAAAAGCGGGCATTCCGTCATGAGGCCGAAGCTCCAGAGCGAGCGCTTTACGCCCTCCGCATGCAGAAATTCACCCGCAGACGGCACACGCACCTTGTCAGCGGCCTCGGACCAGGTGAGATCCATCGTCACCCGCTTTTCCTCAACCGGCACGTACGCAAAGAGCGAAACGAGCGCGCGTTCGGAAGAACCGGTGAGCGGAAGCCTGGTCTCTTCCGCATGGTGATTAAAGTCCGACTCTGTAAAGGCGCCGTAGAGCCCGAATCGGATATCACCTTTCCCGAGAACAAAAGCGCCGCGAATGGTTGTGTCGTCGCTCGTCACTGTCTGGTTGAGCCCAAGGTCCGGAATCGGAACTGACGTCCGGCTTCTTCCTCCCGACGCGTCCACCATGACGGGGATTGAAGTCATCACCTCCGGAATCTTCCGCAGAATGGAATCCTCTTCCACGGGCACCGGCACGCGCCCTGCGAGTTCAAGCGTTCGAACAACATCGGAAAGGTTCCCCGAAAGCATCGTCATGTCGGCCGTCATCCGCTCGCGGGTGCCGATCGCCGCCGTGGAGCCGGCAACGCGCACGAGGTTCGCAGCCGTTGCCTCAGGTTCCGTATAGAGAAAGAGCTTTCGGAAATACTGGGGCGTGAAAACGTCCTTTCTCTTCAGCCACACGGCCTGAGTGAGGTTTGCGAGCGGACCTTCGAAGGCGGGCGGCTGAATGAGAATATGGAGCTTCCCGTCGGCGCCGTAATAGAGGTCTCCCGTTTCCGCTTTAGTCCCCACATACACCGTGAGATTTTCGAGCCCCGTCACCTTGCCTTTCGAAAAGTCGAGGCTCTCCACCGCGTCGCGGTCCGCGATCAGGGGTTCGCGCGGGGTTTCTTCCGCATCATTCCCATCTGGAACGCTAGCGGAACCGTCGCCAGCCGGATCGTCCGGTTTTTCTTCAGGCGCCTCATTCGGCACCTCTGGCACGGCTTCGGGGAAAATCCAGAGAATCGAGCCCAGCTCAAAGTGGGTCCAGGTCCCTTCGCCAGTAGTCAGTTTTGCGTTCGGGCCGTCGAGCTCAATGACGCCGTCGCGGGCGACGAGAAGGTTCTGGCTCAGGCTGCCGGCTCGCCCTTCATCGACTTCACCCACCTGAATGGCGACGTTGCCGGCAAGGAGAAAATCTGTCCCAATGACGAGCGTTCCGGCATCAGGATGCGCGGTATGGGCAAGCTGATCCGCATTGCTCCACTCATTCGGTCCGACGATGAACCGGCCGCCCTTGAGGAGCTCGATTCTCATCGCCGCATCCGGATCAATCAGAAGGTCCCCCACGCGAAAGCGGGCGGAGCCGAAAACGGAAGCTTCCAGGTTATCCGGAATGTCGCCGCCCCCGAGAATTACCCGGGTCGTCCCCTTCGCGGCGTGAAAGACTTCTGCATTGAAGAGACCGCCCTGATAGACGGTCTCGATAGACTCGCCGGTATCAGAATCAAAGCCTTCCTCGATCCATGGCGTCGCCCGAATCTCGATCGCGCCGCCTTCCGACCGAACCATGCCCATATTGATCATCGAATTTCCTTCCACGGAAATCCTTCCTGCCTCGCCAAGGTGAATCACACCTCCGGTTGAGCCGTCTTCGCCTCGAATGCCATTGATCTCTGAATTCTCCCTGAGTTCCAGTACGCCCTCACTGAGGCTGAGGTTCTCAATTTCCATCTGAGACTGACCTTCGAGCCGAAGGCGGCCTCGGTCGGAAATCTCCGTGCTCCCCGCAAAGCTGTACGCCCATTCACCCAACGTCAGCGCTCCTCCTGCAACAGCAATTTCGCCGATGCTTCCAGAACTCTCCTCAATCCTGAGATTCCCGCTCGAAGCGATTTCGAGCCGATTGAGCTCAAAGAGATCCCCTGGTCCCCAGACCTCCTCTCCGGCGACAAGCCGTTCTGAAGTCCATTCATCCTCCGTGGTGTCAGCCTGAACCCCAGATAGAGGAAGCATTGCGATGCTGAAGCATGCCGCTGCTAGCGGCCTGAGCCAAAATCGGAAGCTGCGTGAAGGAGAGGATTGCTGATCCTTCAGGTCCCCCGCCCCTTCGGCAGCAAGGAGTGAAGGCAAATTTGTGGCCGCGGTGGCTCGCGAGGGGGCGCTCATTGCCATCCGGGCGAGCGTTCGTGTCTGAGCGTTCGTCATGGATCTTAGTCATCGTGGTCAGTTGGCGCTTCGCTCTGGACGAAGCAGACGAACGATGCATTTTGCTGATCCGTAAACATTTCATATGTGGTATTAACCCCTAATCACCCTCCCGTATTTTTGTTATTTGATAACGTAATACATTTCATTGAAAACAAAGCCCCGGTACGCCGAAGCGCCCGGGGCTAAAAAAACACGCAGAAAGGGAACTTAGTTCCTCAGGCTGTGAATCGGAGCGGGGATGCGGCCGCCCAGCTTCACGAAGCCGGAAGCGTCGCCCCCCGGCACGCGGATGATGCTCGCTTCACCCAGGAGGCCGCCGAAGACCGCAACGTCGCCCACGGTCTTTCCCGGAACCGGAATCACGCGGACCGCCGTAGTCTTGCCGTTGATCATGCCGATCGCCGCTTCGTCGGCGATCATGCCCGAGATGGTCGAAGCCGGCGTATCACCCGGAATCGCGATCATGTCGAGACCCACGGAGCAGACGGAGGTCATGGCTTCGAGCTTTTCAAGCGTCAGGGCGCCCGAGCGTGCAGCCGCCTCAATGGCGCTGTCTTCCGAGACCGGAATGAAGGCGCCTGAGAGCCCGCCCACGTGCGAGGAGGCAAACACGCCGCCCTTCTTCACCTGGTCGTTCAGCATCGCGAGAATCGCGGTCGTGCCGGGAGCGCCGATGGAGGAGAGGCCGAGCGACTGGAAGATTTCGCCCACGCTGTCGCCCACGGCCGGCGTGGGAGCAAGCGAGAGGTCTGCGACGCCGAAGGGGAGGTTCAGGCGCCTGGCGACTTCGTTGCCGATAATTTCGCCCACGCGCGTCACCTTGTAGGCGGTGTGCTTGATGACTTCCGCGGCGTCCGTGATCGTGAGGTACTCGCCCTTTGCCTTCACGGCGCGGTCAAGCGCCTTCTTGACGACGCCCGGGCCCGAAACGCCCACGTCGATCACGACGTCGGGTTCGCCGACGCCGAGATAAGCGCCAGCCATGAAGGGGACGTCCTGCGGAATATTGCAGAAGACAACGAGCTTTGCGCAACCGATCGCGTCGCGGTCCTTCGTCGCATGCGCCACGTCGAGAATGCGTTCGCCCATGAGGCGAACGGCATCCATGTTGATGCCGGCCTTGGTCGACCCCACATTGATCGAGGAGCAGATGCGGTCCGTGGTTGCGAGCGCCTCGGGGAGCGCATCGATCAGGTTCTTTTCGCCCGGGGTCATGCCCTTTTCAACGAGGGCGCCGAAGCCGCCGATGAAGTCGACGCCCACTTCCTTCGCGGCCTCGTCGAGCACGCGGCAGGCGGCAACCATTTCGTCGCGGGAGAACGCGGCGCCCACGGTCCCGATGGGCGAGACGGAAATGCGCTTATTGACGACGGGTATCCCGTAGCGGTCGCCCACGAGATCGCAGGTTTCAACGAGCTTCGAGGCATAGCGCGAAATCTTGGCGCGGACCTTGTAGGCAAAGCTGTCGAAGTCGGACGAAACACAGTCGAAGAGGTTGATACCCATCGTGACGGTGCGCACGTCGAGATGCTCCGAGCGGAGCATGTTGATGGTGGAAAGTACCTCGCGGTCTGTCAGCATTTTTTGGTTTCCTAAGAATTCAGGTATGTTGGATCGAGAGGCAGATCAGTCCACCTTCACGCGGTGAATGGCTTCGAAAATATCGCGGTGCTGGAGGTTGCAGCGAAGCCCCATCGCGCCCGCACGGTCGATGAGCGTGCGGTGAAGCGCCCGGCGGTCGACCTCGAGCGGAATCTGAGCTTCAAAGACCTGAAGCGACATGCCGGCCTCGATCGGGAAGGCGCGCAGGCTCTCAATGTTGATCTTCTGTTCGGCGAGAATGCGGGAGAACGTCGTAATGATGTCGTTTCTGTCCGGCCCCCAGATGCTGATCACATAGGGTTCGCCTTCGAGGTTTTCCGTGGGCTCCACGAAGTCGAGGACGAGCACGGCCTGCTTAAGCTTGCGGCGGCGGATCTCTTCGTTCAGATCGTTCTCAATCACGGACTTGTCGAGGTCGACGGGCTTCTGCACCACGCACATCAGGGCGAACTGCCCGTGAAGGGTAACCTGACTCACCTGCTCGAGGTTTGCGCCGTGGCGCGTAATCACGGAGGACACTGCGGATACGATGCCGGGACGGTCAAGGCCGAAAACGCCGACGAGAACGCGGTCCATATTTGCTTCTGTCACGGGAAATCTCCTCATGGGGCCGAAAGTGAATCCTGGCCGGGGATCGGAGTCGCGCCGTCAAAGAAGCGCGCTCCTCAGGGGTATGTGCAATTAATGCAATTCAATTAGTTTACGTCGGGCATGCCGCCGGCTGGGCTGAATGCCCTCAAGAATCGCCTTAGTCTAATTGAGAGGAGCCGAATCTCTTTGCGAACGCATCGGGCAAAGCAAGAAGTCCGGGAAGCCGCGGGAAGGCCGCAATAGCGGCGTCGCGCGAAACCTTCGCAGCTTCCCCGACTGTGATGCCCCTGAGTTGGGCGGCAGCCTTTGCGGCTTCGAGAATGTCCGCGGGTTCTGTGGCGAGAGACAAGCCTTCCTTCTCATGCGCGTCGCGCCGCTTCGATCCCGGCATGTCGGGCGCATCGGTTTCAAGGAGCCAGGCCCCGTCGGGGAGTTCCGCGAGATGCCGGCGAATGCGCTTGCTCCCTGCATAAGTGGCAGCGCCCCCGAACCCGAGCCGCAGGGCGAACCCAAGGAAAGTGTCCCGCTCAACGTCAGAGCCGTTGAAGGCATGAACGGCCCCTCCGGGAGGGGGCAGGCGCCTGAGCGCCCCCATCGTCTGCGACCCGCTTCTTCTCACGTGAATCGAGAGCGGCAGCGAAAAATCCCGGGCTATCCGGAGTTCCGCGAGGAAGACTTCCTTTGCGAGCGCCTGATCGATCCCGGGCACAAAGCCGTCCAAGCCCACTTCGCCGATGCCGATGAAGTGGGGATCCGTCATCCGCTTCGCCACCTCGTCGCGTAGTTTTTCGAGCGTTCCCTCGCCCACTTCGTCGAGCGCAAGCGGATGGATGCCGAGCAGGTAGCCCAGCCCTGCTTCGCAGGCAACCTCGCGGGTGAGATCCCAGTTCGAGGGCCCGCCGGCGCAGAGGAGCATGTTTTCAACGCCGGCGCGCCGGGCGTCGGAAAGGAGTTCCGGGAGGCGCTCCCTCAGCCTCGGAACCCAGAGGTGCGAGTGCGTATCGATGAAGCCCATGGCAGCCTCACGCTTTAGAACTTCTTTTCGACCGGTTCGATTGCGCCGTCGGCGAGCTTTACGACGCGGTCGCAAAGACGCGCGAGATCGCGGTCGTGCGTGACGATGACGATCGCCGCGCCCTTTTCGTGCGCGAGCTTCAGAAGCGACTCAAAAACCTGTTCGGCCGTTTCCTCATCCAGATTCCCCGTGGGTTCGTCGGCAAGGATGCAGGCGGGTTCCGTAATGAGCGCACGGGCAATGGCCACACGCTGACGTTCGCCCCCGGAGAGCTGCGACGGAAGGTGATCGAGCCTGTGCCCGAGCCCCACGGCTTCGAGCGAGGCTCTAGCCTTCGCGCGCGCTTCCGTCCGGTTCATCCGGCGGATGAAGAGCGGCATCGCCGCATTGTCGAGCGCCGTGAACTCGGGAAGCAGGTGGTGGAACTGATAGACGAAGCCGAGGCGCCGGTTTCTCAGGCGACCGCGTTCGGACTCCGAGAGCCCGGAAAGCTTTTCGCCCGCGATCGAAACTTCGCCCGCGTCGAGAGCATCCAAACCGCCCAGGATATGAAGGAGCGTCGACTTCCCGGAGCCTGAGGCGCCGAGAATCGCCACGGTTTCGCCCGGCATCACGGCGAGGTTGACGTTCTTCAATACCGCCACGGCCGCCGCGCCGTCGCGGTAAGCCTTGGCGACGTGCGCCGCCGAGAGAACCGGTTCATTCGCGTTATTCATAACGGAGCGCCTCCGCAGGGTGAAGTCTTGCCGCGCGCCAGCTCGGATAGAGCGTGGCGACAAGGGACAGAAGGAAGGAGAAGACCGAAATCGGAATGATGTCGGAGAGCCTCGGGTCGGAGGGCATCGAGCTGATGAAGTAGATCTCTCTCGGGAGGAATTCGACCCCCATGAGGCCCTCGATGAAGCTCACGATGGAGCCGACGTTGTAGGCAACGAGAAGCCCCACGGCAACGCCGGCAACAACGCCCACGATCCCGACGATCGTCCCCTGAATCATGAAGATTGCAAGGATGGAGGAGCGCGATGCCCCGAGCGTTCTCAGAATCGCGATGTCGGCCTGCTTTTCCTTCACCGTCATGACGAGGGTCGAAACAAGCCCGAAGGCGCCGACAAGGACGATGAGGAAGAGAATGATCCCCATCATGCGCTTTTCAACCTGCACGGCCGCAAACCACGTGCGGTTCTGCCGCGACCAGTCGGAAGCGTAGACGCCTGCCGGAAGCATCTGAGCCACCGACCGCGCGATCTCGGGCGCCTTATTCATGTCGGCCGTGCGAAGCCGCAGCCCCTGAGGGCCCCCGGTGCGGAAGATCGCCGCGGCGTCCTCGATGTTGAGAAGCGCCATGGTGCTGTCGTATTCATAGTGGCCCGAAGAAAGGTACCCGAGGACCGTCAACTGCCGCATTCTCGGCATGAGTCCCGCCGGGGTCATGTTCCCTTCGGGCACGATGAGGGCCACCTTGTCGCCCGTGCGCACGCCGAGCGCTCTGGCAAGGTCGCGCCCGAGAATGACGCCGAAGCTCCTGGGCGTCAAGTCCTTCAGTTCCGTGCCCCCGGAAATGTTCTCCGACATTTCGCTCACGCCCGGTTCCTTCGCGGGGTCGACCCCCTTGACGAGCGCGCCCCGGACGACAGAGCCCGAATTCAAGAGTCCCTGCCCCTGCACGTAGGGCGCGGCGGCAAGAATGTCGCTCCGGGCTTCAAGCTTCCTCGCGAGCCCGTCAGCGTCCCTGAGCGGCCCCGGAACAGCCGTCACCTCGATATGGGGAATCACGGAAAGCATCCGGTCGCGGACCTCTTTCTGAAAGCCGTTCATCACCGAGAGCACGATGATGAGGGCGGCAACGCCCAAAGCAATCGAAGCGACGGAAATGCCTGAAATAAAGGACATGAAGCCGTCCCGGCGGCGGCCCTTTCTGCCCTGCCTCGTATAAGTGAGGCCAATCATGAATTCAAATGGCGTCTGCACAAAAAACCTCTCTCCGGATCGTTTCCGAAAGCGGGAGTTCCTTTCTGGTATTTGTCGTCAAGGCGCTCATTCTAGCGGCCGCATCATGAGGAAAGCGCGGGGGAAGAAGAAAAAGAATTCCGCAACAAATTGTTTTTCCTAGACTTCATGAGGAAGGAAAGCATTTGAGCTGAGCCGCACTCCTCGAAAGCGGAAATGCCGCCGGCGCATGATCCCGGGGCTTCGCTTTCGAAGGGTCTTCCCATGGGAGAAGACCCCGCAGGCAAAGAGCGTCTCGCGTGCGGGCGGCTACAATGCCTTCCATTATGACAACTGCCTTTTATCTCCTTCCCGGCGCGCGTCTTCCTCAGGGATGCGCCCGTGAGGTTCTTGCGTCCCTAACGGACGCGGACCGCACGCGGCTCACGGCGCTCGGGACCGGGCGCGAACTGCCCGGCATTCAGCGGCTCTCGGAGCCTCTTCACGAATATTCGCCCCACCGCGCGTGGCTCTGGAAAGTGCTCACGCACCGGACGGGCGCGCCCGTCATCGCCCCTTATGCCTGGATGGCGGAGCACGGGCCGCGGCTCGATCAGGAATTCTGGTCGATCGACTTCTGGACGAAGGACCCTTCGGGGCGCCTCGCGCGCTTTGAATTTGCGGACGACGCGCTTCCCCGCGCCGCCTGCGCGGCGGCCCCGGTTCTTGCGGAATCCGGCATGCGCCTCATGATTTCCGGGAAATCGTTCTATACCGCGACGCGCGAGGGGCTTGACTATTCAGCGCGCCCCTTCGAGGACCTCTGCGGCATGGAGGAAACGCATATCGCTCACCTCCCGCATCTTGCCGACGGCGCCGACAAAGAGCGCGTGATTGAGCTCCTTCACAGGATCGAAGGCGCTCTTCGTGAAGCCTTGCCGGCAGAAACCCAAGACATCCAGGGCCTCTGGCTCTCGGGCGGCGGGCGCTCTGCTCCCGTTTTTCCTCCCTCGACCTTCCGCTCCGTCTTGACAAACGACCGAACGGCACTCGCCTGGGCTGAGGACGCCGGGATTCCGAAGGCATACCTCGGGACGCTCGGTAAAAAGACGAAATGGCCCGAAGCTCCCGAGGGCGACCGCATTCTCGTGATCGACGACCTCTACGACGCGTGGCTGAGGCACGACTGGAATGCCTGGATTAAGCGCATGCCGGGGCTCCTCGACAAGCTCGAACATTGGGTCGGCCAAGAGAAGCCCGCGCGCCTGACGGAAAACGTCATCGTCGCCTTCGGGCACGGAACCTCCGCAACGCTCGTCCCTGAAAAAAGGGGCGCGCTCGGGTTCCTGAAGCGCAAAAACGTCGTTTCTCCGGAAAACTGGCTTTTGGACTCTGAACCCAAAGCTTCCGGAATGAACGGGGAGGACGCAGCATGACACGCATTCTTTCCCGTACCTACGATCCCCATGCGGCCGAAAGACTCGCGCGCGCGGGGTTCCTCCCGCCCATTGCCCGGGCGCTCGCCGCCCGCGGCATCAGCGAAGCCTCGGACCTCGAGCAGGAATGGCAGGGGATGATTCCGCCCGCCATGCTCGAAGGCACCAGAGAAGCGGCTGAAAGGCTTGCCGCGGCCCGCGAGAAAGGCGAGCACGTCACAATCGTCGCCGACTACGACTGCGACGGGGCGACCGCCTGCACGGTGGGGCTGCGGGGCTTCCAGATGCTCGGCATCAGCGCCTCCTACTTTGTTCCCGACCGCGTGGTGCACGGCTACGGCCTCACCCCGAACGTGGTCGACATCGTGGCCGCGCGCGACCCGAAGCCGTCTCTCATCGTTACGGTCGACAACGGCATTTCGTCCGTTCCGGCGGTCGACCGCGCCCGGGAACTCGGGATCGACGTGATTGTGACCGACCACCATCTGCCCGGCCCCGAACTTCCGCGCGCCGTTTCGATCGTCAATCCCAACCGCGCGGATTCGGTTTTCCCATCGAAGAACCTCGCGGGCGTGGGCGTCATCTACTACGTCCTTCTGGCCCTCCGGGCGCTTCTGCGCGAACGGGGCGTCTATGACGCAAAGACCCAGCCGAGGCTCGACCAGCTCGTCGACTTCGTTGCCCTGGGCACCGTCGCCGACGTCGTGAAGCTCGACAAAAACAACCGCATTCTGGTGTCCCAAGGCTTAAAAAGAATCCGGTCAGGGCGCACCCACGCGGGTCTCGAGGCGCTCTTCGCGATTGCCGGAAAAGACACCCATACGGCGGGCGTGCGGGACTTCGGCTTTGCCGTCGCTCCGAGGATCAATGCGGCCGGGCGCCTGGGCACCATGGAAAGCGGCATCGAGTGTCTCCTTTCCGACGATCCGTCGCGGGCGCTTGCCTTCGCGGACAACCTCAATTCCATCAACGCCGAAAGGCGCGAGCTCGAGGTCGAGATGCAGCAGGCTGCGGAAGCAGCGCTCGAAGCGGTCGACCTCGACCACCGGGCGACCTTTTCCCTCTACAACCCCGACTTCAACGAGGGCGTCGTTGGTCTTGTAGCCGCGCGCCTCAAGGAACGGATCCACCGCCCGGTGATTGCTTTCGCGCCCACGGAAAACCATGAGCTGAAGGGCTCCGGTCGTTCGATCCCCGGCATTCACCTGCGCGACATGATCGACCTGGTCTCCAAGGCCCTGCCCGGCGTCGTCATCCGCTTCGGCGGCCACGCCATGGCGGCGGGTCTTTCCATCCGGCCGGAGAGCCTCAAGGAATTTCAGGAAGCCTTTGAAGAGGTCGTGCGCACGCACTGCGACGCCTCGGTTTTTGAGCGCGTGGTGCTCACCGACGGAGGACTTGCGCCCGACGAAATCACGGAGAACCTCTGCACGGAAATCGACCGCCAGATCTGGGGCCAGGGATTTGAGGCGCCGCTTTTTGCGAACGAATTCACGGTTCTCAACCAGACGCTTCTCAAGGACGCGCACTTAAAACTCCAGCTCGGGCTTGGCGGCCAGCGCTTTGAAGGCATCTTCTTCCGCCATCGGGAGCCCCTGCCCATGCAGGCAAAGATCGCCTACCGGCCCGCCATCAACGAGTACCGGGGACGCCGCACGGTGCAGCTTGTTGCGGAAGCAGCGGAATAATCCGTCCGGTTCCCGCAGAAAACGCTTCAGGCTTCTTCTTTTTCCTGCTTTTTTCTAGGGGAGAGCGCTTCAGGCGCTCTCCCCATTCCGCTTATAATTCCAAGTTTCATGTTTTCACTTCGGGCTGCCGCTAGGGCTTTGAGCCTCTATCAGCGCGGCCCGTCAGCTCCCCAGCGGGATTTATCCGGATCTTTTGGGACCGGAGACCCTCTCATTACCAGCGGACCAGGGGAGCGCATCAACAGGACTCAAAATGGAAGCTGAACGCATCAATCAGATTGAATCCCTCATCGAAGATCTGGGCCGCAGGCTCGCTGAACTTCGGAGGTATCTTTGACGTCGACCGCAAGGCACGACGACTCGAAGAAGTCAATCGCGAGATTGAGAATCCCGACCTCTGGAACGATCCCAAGCACGCCCAGGAAGTGAGCAAGGAAAAGAAGATGCTCGACGACATCGTCGGCAGCTTCGAACGGCTCACTGCGGGACTTGCGGACGCAAAGGAACTCTTTGAACTTTCGATGGCCGACGAAGACTGGGACGCCGTCGAAGCGATCGGCGCCGATGTTGACGGCTACGCCGAAGAGGTCGGTCAGCTTGAATTCAAGCGCATGTTCAACCAGCCGATGGACTCGGCCAACTGCTACCTCGAAATTCAGGCAGGTGCGGGCGGCACGGAAGCCCAGGACTGGGCGAGCATGATCGAGCGCATGTACATGCGCTATGCCGAACGAAAGGGCTTCAAGGTGACGCTCGAGGAAGAGTCCGCGGGCGAAGTCGCGGGCATCAAGTCGGCGACGCTCTTCATCGAAGGCGAATGGGCCTACGGGACGCTGCGCACGGAAACGGGCATTCACCGTCTTGTGCGCAAGAGCCCCTTTGACGCCAACGCCCGCCGCCACACCTCCTTCTGCTCGGTCTACGTTTATCCGGAAGTCGACGACTCGATCGATATCGAGATCAATCCGGCCGACCTCTCGATCGACGTCTTCCGCGCGTCGGGCGCGGGCGGCCAGCACATTCAGAAGACGGAATCGGCTGTTCGAATCCACCACATCCCGACCGGCATCATCACGATCTGCCAGGACGACCGCTCGCAGCACCGCAATCGCGAGAAGGCGATGCAGCAGCTCAAAGCCAAGCTCTACGAACTCGAGATGAGAAAGCGCATGGAAGCGCAGACGAAGCTCGAGGAGCAGAAGTCCGACATCGGCTGGGGCCACCAGATCCGCAGCTACGTGCTCGACCAGTCCCGCGTGAAGGACCTGCGCACGGGCGTCGAAACGGGCAACACCGGCGCCGTACTTGACGGCGATCTTGACCAGTTCATCGAGGCGAGCCTCAAGAACGGCGTGGGCGGTCTCCCCGCTGCTGAGTAATCGCTTTAAACCTGAAAGCCTAAGAAAGGAAGGCGCGAGGGAGAACCGCGCCTCTTTAGACGAGGCACATCAAGCCTTTCAGAAGGAAATTCAAATGGCTGAAAATGAAATCCAGACGGCGCAGGAAGCCGCAGCCGAGGAGAACCACATCATCGCCGAACGCCGCGCGAAGCTCGCGCACCTGCGTGAAACGGGCGTGGCCTATCCCAACGACTTCGTGCGCACCGACCTCTTCGGCGACCTGCGCGAGAAGTACGGCGAAATGAGCGCCGAGGAACTCGAGAAGCTCGCGCCTCAGGTTGCCTGCTCGGGCCGCGTGATGCTGAAGCGCATCATGGGCAAGGCCTCCTTCTGCACCGTCCGCGACTTTACGGGCGACATGCAGTACTTCGTTCAGATGAACGAAGTGGGCGAAGACGCCTACGCCGCCTTCAAGACCTTTGACCTCGGGGACATCGTCGCCTGCCGCGGCACGCTCTTCAGGACCCGTGCGGGCGACCTCGCCATCCGCGCGAAGGAAGTTCGTCTCATGACGAAGAGCATCCGTCCGCTCCCCGACAAGCACAAGGGCCTTCAGGACACCGAGCTCTGCTACCGCCAGCGCTACGTCGACCTCATCATGAATGAGGATTCGAGAAAGCGCTTCCTCACGCGCTCGAAGGCGATCGCCGCGATCCGCCAGTACATGCTCGACCACCGGTTCCTCGAAGTCGAAACGCCGATGCTCCACCCGATCCCGGGCGGCGCCAATGCGAAGCCCTTCATTACGCACCACAATGCGCTCGACATGGACATGTACCTGCGCATCGCGCCGGAGCTTTACCTGAAGCGCCTCGTCGTGGGCGGCTTTGAACGCGTCTTCGAAATCAACCGCAACTTCCGCAACGAAGGCGTCTCGGTCCGTCACAACCCCGAATTCACGATGATGGAGTTCTACTGCACGTACTGGACGTACCGTGATCAGATGGACTTCACGGAAAACCTCCTGCGCACGGTTGCGAAGGAAGCCACGGGTTCCGCGGTCCTTCAGTACCAGGGCCACACGATCGACCTCTCGAAGCCCTTCCATCGCCTCACGCCGCTTCAGGCAATCAAGAAGTTCGCTCCGGACTACACTGACGAAGAGCTCAACAACCCCGAATTCATCCGCGGGGAGCTGAAGCGCCTCGGCGGCGAAATCCCGGTCGACGCGGGTTTGGGCGCCCTTCAGATGGCGCTCTTTGAAGAAACGGCCGAATCGAAGCTGATCGAGCCCACCTTCATCATCGACTATCCGGTTGAGATTTCGCCCCTTGCGCGTGCGTCGGATGCGGATCCGGAAATCACCGAGCGCTTCGAGCTCTACATCGCCGGCCGTGAAACCGCCAACGGCTTCTCGGAACTGAACGACCCGGACGATCAGGCCCGGCGCTTTAAGGCCCAGGCCGACAAGAAGAGCCACGGCGACGACGAAGCCATGTACTACGACGCCGACTACATCCGCGCGCTCGAGTACGGTCTTCCCCCGACCGCGGGCTGCGGCATCGGCATCGACCGCTTCATGATGCTCCTCACGGACGCGCCGACCATCCGCGACGTGCTCCTCTTCCCGCATATGCGCCCGGAGAACTTCAAGGGTTAATCGCCTGAAATGATGAAATCTGATGCCGGGGACGCTTTCACGCTTCCCCAGGCATCCGACTTCAAAGCCCGCCTCGAAGCGCTCTATCAGGCGCTTAAGGCGGGCTTTTCCATGTCGGATGCCGGACTTGTATCCGTGTTCTGGGAAGGGACTCTCATCGGGCGCACGCGTCCGGAATTTGCAGAGAAAATCGGCGCGTTGAAAGGCGCAAGCCTCTCGCTCAACTGCCTCACGCTCCCTTCCGGAGACCTCACAGAATTCGGCTTCGCAATGAGGGATAAGGGGCTGAGCCAGGGCTGGCGCGGCGAAAAGCTCGACCTTGTTCCTTTGGATAAGCCTAAGGCGGCTCCCGTCGGCACGCTCGAGCGCGCGCTCTACCGGCCGTTTGGCGCCCGGACATCGGCCGTGCACCTCGCAGGCCGCATCCGGAATCCCCGGGATGAACATGATCCCGTTTTTCTCCTTGGAAAAAGGAGCATAAAAAAACTCGTCGGCCCCGGACTCTGGGACGGACTCACCGCGGGAATCATTCAGGCGGGTGAAGCGCCTCTCGAAGCGCTCGCGCGGGAGTCGCAGGAAGAGGCCGGCCTCACGGCGTTCGATCCGGTGAAGGCGGAATTTCTCGCCTGCGATCATATTTCCCGGCCTGTTCGCGGCGGGTGGATGCATGAGGTGAGCTACGCCTACGCGACGCTTCTTCCCGAAGGCTTCATGCCGGAGCCCGTTGACGGGGAGGTGGATCACTTTGAATGCGTGAGCGCGGAAGAGGCCCTGAAGCGCATTGAAGAAAACCTCATGATGAAGGAGGCGGCGATGACGCTTCTCCTTTCCATCAGGAAGCTTCTCGGAGGATGAGCGACATGACCGACCTCCGGGCGGTCAATTTTTGCGTGAACGCGGGAAAAAACGCTGTTTTGAAGCCGTTTTTCGATCGTTCACGTGCTGAATGGGGGCAAAAAAGTCGATTCCTCAAATTCCCGGTCGCTGGTGGGTGGCTGGCGCGGACTAAAAGTGCACCACATTCGGCGCGGAGCAAGTCCTAGTATAATGTTTGCTAAATAAGGCTATTAATTAACTCGTGGACCTCGTCAAGTTTCCATCGCCAACGGAAAGGTACGGGGTCTACGTTGGTTTCTTCGATCC
>CAKQON010000026.1 GCA_934255515.1 uncultured Sutterella sp. | reverse complement strand
CGCCGATGATAGTTGGTTGTATTTCCAGTGAAAGTAGGTCATCGCCAGGCTCCCTACAAACGAAGCCCCTGTTGATTTGATGTCAGCAGGGGCTTTTGTCGTCTGTGCTGTCTGTTGGCTCGGTACAATCCTTTTTCTACTTTTCTTCTTCATCCAGAGGTTTCCTGACGCTATGCCTGAGGACACGCTTTTCGGCAGTGATGCAGTTGATGAGCCCCGCCGCTCAGCACGAAATCCGGGTCAGCCGGTGAAGCCCATGCTGCAGCCTCTAGCGGAGCGGCTTCGTCCGCATACGCTCGATGAGGTGATTGGACAAAAGAAGCTCCTCGGGCCCGGGGCGCCCCTGCGCGTGGCCTTTGAAAACCGCCGCCCGCACTCCATGATTCTCTGGGGGCCGCCCGGCGTCGGCAAAACCACGATTGCGCGTCTGATGGCAGATGCCTTTGATCTGCCCTTCATTGCCATTTCCGCCGTTCTCGGGGGCGTCAAGGACATTCGAGATGCGGTCGATGAGGCGAAGCGCACCATGGCGGCAACTGGAAAGCCGACGGTGGTCTTTGTCGACGAAGTGCACCGCTTCAGCAAGAGTCAGCAGGATGCGTTCCTCCCGCACGTGGAGTCCGGTCTTTTCATCTTTGTGGGCGCAACGACCGAGAACCCGTCCTTCGAGGTGGTGAGCGCGCTTTTGTCGCGCTCGACCGTCTACCAGCTCGAAAGGCTGACGCCAGCAGAAACCGGCGAACTCATTGACCGCGCGATGAAGCGCGAGTTTGCAGAGCTCGAGCTCACGCCTGAAGCCCGGGAGATTCTCATCACGCTCGCCGACGGCGATGCGCGGCGCTGCCTCAATGCGCTCGACGTCTCCTGCACCATGGCGCGCGAGCGCAAAATCGCGCAGATTGATGCTTCGTTTCTCAGAAAAACGACGCCCGCAACCTTAAGGCGCTTCGACAAGGGCGGAGACAACTTCTACGACCAGATCAGCGCCATGCATAAATCCGTGCGCGGCTCCGACCCGGATGCGGCGCTCTACTGGATGATGCGCATGATCGACGGCGGGTGCGACCCCCGCTACATCGCAAGGCGTCTGATGCGGATGGCCGTGGAGGATATCGGACTCGCGGATCCGCGGGCGGCGACCGTCGCGCTTGAGGCGGCGGAAATCTTCGAGCGCCTGGGAAGCCCCGAGGGCGAGCTTGCGCTCGCGCAGGCGGCGGTTTATCTCGCCTGCGCTCCGAAGAGCAACGCCGTCTATACGGCAATGAATGAGCTGAGAGACTTCATCAGAAAGGACGGTACCCGTCCGGTTCCCATGCACCTGCGGAATGCGCCTACCAAGCTCATGAAGGACCTGGGCTACAAGGAAGGCTACCGCTACGCGCACGACGAGCCCGGGGCCTTTGCGGCAGGCGAAATTTATCTGCCCGAGGGGCTCGAGGGGAAGCGCTGGTACGTGCCGACGGATCGCGGAACCGAAGCAAGAATTGCTGAAAAGCTTAAAGGCCTTCAGGCGCTCAATGAAAAAGCGCGGGCTGAAGGCCGCGGCAGAAAGCGCGGACAAGGCTAGTTCATTTGCATAGGGCGCCGGAAACCGCGAAAATAATAGTTTCTTCCCTCAGAATCCCCGGCTCGCGCATTCGGCATGCCGAACGCCCGCATGCCCGGAAGAGGGCGGACCGATTTTTTATGGATGCAGGCTCCGTTTCTTCGGATAAGACGAAGGAAACGGGACTCTGCGTCATTCATGTCAATATCCAAGGACAAATAAACATGCTCGATGTGACGATGCTCAGGAAGAACCTTCCGGAAGTGGTGGCTCGCCTGAAGACGCGCAATTTCGATTTTCCCGTGGAGGCCTTCACTGAGCTCGAAGACCGCCGCAAGAACGTGCAGCAGAAGACCGAAGAGCTTCAGGCTGCGCGCAATGCGCTCTCGAAGGACATCGGCATGAAGAAGAAGGCAGGCGAGGACGCTACCGAGCTTCTCGCCCGCGCTGCTGAAATCCCCGCTCAGCTCGCCGAACTCGAGGACGAACTCGAGGAAACGCGCACGAAGCTTCATGACCTGATGCTTCGCGTTCCGAACCTCCCCTCGCCCACGACGCCGATCGGCAAGGACGAGACGGAAAACGTCGAGGTCCGCCGCTGGGGCACGCCGCGCCAGTTCGACTTCGAGATCAAGGATCACGTCGATGTTGGCGCACCCCTCGGTCTTGACTTCGACACCGCTGCGAAGCTCTCCGGCGCCCGCTTCTGCTTCATGAAGGGCGAAGTGGCGCATCTGCACCGCGCGCTCGCTCAGTTCATGCTCGACGTTCACACGCGCGAACAGGGCTATACCGAGTGCTACACCCCCTACATCGTCACGGCGACCACGATGACGGGCACGGGCCAGCTGCCGAAGTTCGAAGAGGACCTCTTCGCTGCGAAGAAGGGCGGCGCATACTCCGACATGGAACAGATGTACCTCGTTCCGACCGCGGAAGTGACCCTTACCAACTCGGTTGCGGGCCAGATTCTCAAGGCCAAGGACCTCCCCATCTACCTCACGGCCCACACGCCCTGCTTCCGTTCCGAAGCCGGCGCCTACGGCCGCGACACCCGCGGCATGATCCGCCAGCACCAGTTCGACAAGGTCGAAATGGTGAAGATCGTCCGTCCGGAAGGCTCCTACGACGAACTCGAGAAGCTCACGAACGACGCTGAAGCCATTCTACAGAAGCTCGAGCTTCCATACCGCGTGATGGCGCTCTCGACGGGCGACATCGGCTTCGGTTCCTGCAAGACCTACGACCTTGAGGTCTGGATCCCGGCGCAGAACACCTACCGCGAAATCAGCTCCTGCAGCAACTGCGAGGACTTCCAGGCCCGCCGCATGGGCGCCCGCTTCAAGGACGAAAACGGCCGCACGCGCTACGTTCATACCCTGAACGGCTCGGGCCTTGCGGTCGGCCGCACCCTGGTCGCCGTGCTCGAGAACTATCAGAACGCCGACGGCTCCGTCACGATCCCGACGGTGCTTCGCCCCTACATGAACGGCAAGGAAAAAATCGTTCCGGCTGCGAAGTAATTCCCTGAAGTTCGCTTCAGACTGAAGAAAATCCCGCCAACTCCTCGCGAGCGGCGGGATTCTCTTTATGGGAATTTGCTTTTTTCCGAAAAGCTCTGTAATATGCGTCCTCTCTCTTGACGCGGAAGGGTGGCAGAGAGGTCGAATGCGCCGGACTCGAAATCCGGTATACGGTTATACCGTATCGTGGGTTCGAATCCCACCCCTTCCGCCACAAGACAGATGACCGATATCCTGGACAAACAAAAGTCCGGGATTTTTTTTGCTTTTTCGATCTAGAATCGAATTTGTTCTTCGTTTTCGGGGAGTGAGCCTACTGCAGGCTCCTCATCGGATCATATGGCCGACTTCACCTCTCAAACCATTCTCGAGGCGGCGCTTCTCACGTCCAGAAAGCCCCTGACCATTCGGGAGATGAGGCGTCTTTTCAATGACGGGCCGTCCGCGAAGACGATCCGTCAGGAGCTCGAGGCGCTCCAGCGCTTCTGGGAAGACCGCGGCATGAGGCTCGAGGAGCTCGCGGACGGCGGCTGGCGCTTCCGCACGGCACCGGGAGCCATGACCTGGCTCGCGCGTCTCGAGGAGGAGCGCCCGGCGCGCTATTCCCGCGCCGCGATGGAAACGCTTGCCATCATTGCCTACCGGCAGCCGGTGACGAGAGGCGACATCGAGGAAATCCGCGGGGTCACGCTCACCGCGCAGCTTCTCAAGCAGTTTGAGGACCGCGGATGGATCGAGACTGTGGGCTGGCGTGAGACGCCGGGACGCCCGGCGCTCCTTGGAACAACGAAGAATTTTTTGAATGATCTGGGTCTCAAAAGCCTGGCAGAGCTGCCCAATCTGAAGGAAGCGCCGTCCGAGGAATTTGAGCTCGGCGACGAAAACCCGGAGGCGCAGGAATCGCCCGGTATCGGCTCGATGCAGCTGCAGGAGGAACTTAATTTTGACCAGGAACGAAACGAAGGGTCGCGGGAATCGCCCGCAGGGCCCGCAGATGAAGAAGCGCACGCCCTTTCGCGCGCCCACGAAGAAGCCCCGTCCGATGCGTCCGCGTCCGGAAGCGGCGGCGGAGGAAATGCCGGCGGAAGCGGGGTTTGAGGCGAATGTCCTCACCGAAAAGCTTCAGAAGGCGCTCGCCGATGCGGGCTGGGGGTCGCGCCGCGAGATGGAGCGCCTGATCGAATCGGGCGTCGTCACGGTGAACGGGTCGCCCGCGAAGCTCGGCGACCGCGTGGGGGCGCTTGACGTCATCCGCGTGGAAGGCCGCCTCGTGCGCCGTCCGGCTCAGGAGCCGGGCGAAGCGCCGCGCGTGCTTCTCTACCACAAGCCCGCGGGCGAGATCGTGTCCCGCGACGACCCGGAAGGGCGTCCGAGCGTCTTCGATCACCTTCCGCGCGTTCCGGGCGGACGCTGGATTGCGGTGGGGCGCCTTGACTTCAATACCGAGGGTCTTCTCATCTTCACGACTTCCGGGGCGCTCGCCAACCGCCTCATGCATCCGCGCTACGAAATGGAGCGCGAGTATGCCGTGCGCACGGTGGGCGAGCTTCCCGTCGAAGACGAGCAGAAGCTTCTCAACGGCATCGAGCTCGAGGACGGTCCGGCGAAGTTCCTCACGCTCAACGACGAAGGCGGCAAGGGCCTCAACCACTGGTACACCGTCACGATTCGCGAAGGCAGAAACCGCGAGGTGCGCCGTCTCTTTGAAGCGGTGAACCTCACGGTCTCGCGCCTGATCCGCGTGCGCTACGGCGCCGTGGAGCTTCCCTCCGGGCTCCTGCGCGGAAAGATGAAGGAGCTCGAGCCCGCGGACGTGAAGCGCTGGATTGCCGAGCTTGACCGCCTCGACAAGCAGTCGACGCCGGAAGCCCAGGCCGAGAAGGCCGCGCAGGTGAAGGCCGAGAAGGCCGCCGCGCGCATCCGCTGGCGCGAACGCATGGAAAGGGAAGAGCGCGAAGCCGAGGAAGCCCCGAAGAGAAGGCGTCCGGAAGGCGCTTCCGACCGTACGGGCGTGCCTTTCAAGGGCGGACGCGACATGTCTGCGCGGCCCACGCAGCGCGCCTATCAGAAGGGCTGGAAGGAGGGCGACTCTCAGAGCGCAAACCGCGCGGATCGCGGTGAACGTTCCGAACGCACCGAACGCTCGCAGCGCGTTCCCCGCGGCATCGGCGCTGCGAGAAACTCCCGCGGGCCGAGAGGCGGCCGTCTCTGATGGAAGCGTTTTGAGAATCGCACTCGAGCTCTCCCGGAGGAAGCACCTTCTCTCCGGGAGAGCCAAGACGAAAATTTGCTGCTCTCAGCGCTTGCGCCGCCGCCGCGATTCTCCTAAAATCAAGCCCATTCTTCAGAGCTGGTCAGAGCCGCTTTCCTTTACGGAAGGCCGGAGACCGAATGCCCCCAGGCGCTTTTCTTTGCCTGCGGGCAGCGAAAAACCGCCCCTGCGGGCCTTTTTTCCAGTTTGCTCTGAGACGTCGCATTCTGGCAGCGCGCCGCTCACAATCTGAGCGGAAGGATTTTCTAGAGCGTCTGCCGCCTGCTGGTCCGCTTCGGGAGAGAGTTGCATCAGACGACTCCGGGCTGACGGACTGCATGGAGAGAGAAATGGGCAGGGATGCCCATTTTTTTTTGATTTCAGCGGAACGCGGCGCCCTGATTCCGGAGGATGACTCCTGGGTCTCGGGGGGCCCTTTTCGCATGTTTGAAGGATTTGTCAATCAATGAATTCATCCTCCGGAGCGCTGAGCGCCCTTGTGGAAAAGACGGTTGAGGGACTCGGGTACGAGTTCGTCGACTGCGAGCGTCTCGCGCGCGGCCTGGTTCGCGTGACGATCGACACGACCGCCGAGGGCGGGATTTCGCTTGAGGACTGCGAACGCGTGAGCGATCAGCTTACGCACCTCTTCACGGTCGAGGACATCGCCTACGATCGTCTTGAGGTGTCTTCGCCCGGCGTTGAGCGGCCTCTGAAGCGCGCCCGCGACTGGAAGCGCTTCGAGGGCGAACTCGCCGCGCTCGAGCTCTTCGCGCCGCTCAAGGCCGAAGGCTTCCCCGAAGCCGGCCGCAGAAAGCTCGAGGGCCGCATCATCGGCATTTCCGGTGAATCGGGCGCCGAAGAGGTTGAATTCGATTATTTCGAAGTCGACGTGGCCCGTACGCCTCGCGCTGCAGCGCTTCGCGCGAAGAAGAAGAAGACGGTTGAATCCGCGCCCGTGCGCGTCGTCTTCCCGCTCTCCGACGTCGAGCGCGCCCATCTGATTAAGGAACTCAATTTCAAGGGGTAATGAAAAAATGAACAGCCGTGAAATGCTCGAGCTCGTCGACGTGCTCGCCCGCGAAAAGAACGTCGAAAAGGACATCGTCTTCGGCGTCCTCGAAATTGCACTCGCGAGCGCCGTGAAGCGCGCCCGCTTCCCCGGTGAAGATGCTGACATTCTCGTGCGCGTCAACCGCGCCACGGGCGAATTCACCGCCGTGCGCCGCTGGCTCGTCGTGCCCGATGAGGAGGGTCTTCAGGAACCTGATCGTCAGGAAATGTTCTCCGACATCCATGACGAATTCCCGGATCTTCAGCCGGGCGACTACATCGAGCGCCCCATTGAAAACGTGGACATCGACTCCGCCGGCCGGCGCTTCGCCCAGGACGCCAAGCAGGTGATCCTGCAGCGCCTGCGCGACGCCGAACGCGAACAGATCCTCTCGGAATTCCTCGCGAAGAACCAGTCGATCGTGAACGGCCTTATCAAGCGCATGGACAAGGGCGATGCGATCGTTGAGATCGAGCGCCTCGAAGCGCGCCTTCCCCGCAATCAAATGATCCCGCGCGAAAACATGCGCACGGGCGACCGCGTTCGCGCCTACGTCGACCACGTGGGCGAGACGCCGAAGGGAAAGACCGTCTTCCTCTCGCGCACGTCGCCGGAATTCCTCAAGAAGCTCTTTGAGCTCGAGGTCCCTGAAATCGAGGAAGGCATCATCGAGATCAAGGCTGCCGCCCGCGATCCGGGCGCCCGCGCCAAGATCGCCGTCACGTCGCACGACCAGCGCGTCGACCCGATCGGCACCTGCATCGGCATGCGCGGCTCGCGCGTCAATGCCGTGACGGCCGAGCTTTCGGGCGAAAGAATCGACATCGTCGTCTGGAATGCCGACCCCGCGCAGTTCGTCGTCGGCGCGCTCGAACCCGCCAAGGTCCGCTCGATCGTGATGCTCGAGGACACCCACACGATGGAAGTCGTCGTCGACGAGGACAATCTCGCCGTTGCGATCGGCCGCGGCGGCCAGAACGTGCGCCTGGCTTCCGAACTCACCGGCTGGCAGATCAACATCCTCACGCAGACCGAAGCGAGCGAGAAGCGCGAGGCTGAAGTCTCCCGCATCCGCGAGGACTTCATGAAGAACCTCGACATCGACGAGGCGGCTGCGAACGTGCTCATTTCGGAAGGCTTCTCCTCGGTTGAGGAAATCGCCTACGTGCCCGAGAAGGAGCTCTACTCGATCGAAGCCTTCGACCGCGAGACGATTGAGGAGCTCCGCGCCCGCGCCCGCAACAAGCTTCTTGCCGACGCCATCACGCGCGAGGAGAACCTGAGAAAGGCCGATCCGGAGATGCTCAAGCTCGAGGGCATGACCAACGACCTCGCGAGCAAGCTCGTGAGCCGCGGCGTGAGAACGCTTGACGACCTCGCAGACCTCGCCACCGAAGAGCTCGTCGAAATGACGGGGCTTGAAGAGGAAGCCGCCAAGAACCTCATCGTCGGCGCCCGCGCCCACTGGTTCGGCGAAGGCGAAGCCCACGAAGCCGAAGCGAAGAAGGCCGAATAACGCTCCCGCGGGAGCAGTCCAGAAACAACCCGATATCCCGCGCGAATGCGGCGGGGCGGAAGCGAAAGCAATCCTGAAGGATCCCCCTTTCCGCCCCAGGAAGCCCCAAGAAGCGCCGCGTTCGAAGGAGTAGAAAAATATGACCATGACGGTTAAGGAATTTGCGCAGGAACTGAAGGTCCCTGCGAAGACCCTCATTACGCAGCTGCGCGCTGCCGGCGTCGACAAGTCGAACGAAACCGATACCCTTTCCGATGCCGACAAGAGCCGGCTCCTCGACAGCCTGCGCATCGAGCGCACGCAGTCGAGCCAGAGGAAGATCACGCTCACCCGCAAGGAAAAGAGCGTGATCAAGCAGAGCGACGCCTCGGGGCGCGCTCACACGATTCAGGTCGAGGTGAGAAGAAAGCGCGTCTTCGTGAAGAATCCCCAGATGCAGGCCGAAGAGGAAGCGCGCATGGAGGCTGAAGCCCGTGCGATCGCCGAACGCCGCGCCGCTGAGGAGAAGGCCCGCCAGGAGGCGGAAGCCGCCCGCCGGAAGGCCGAGGAAGAGCGCCGCGCCGCCGAGGAAAAAGCCCGCCGCGAACGCGAGGAAGCCGAGCGCGCCGCTGCGGCCGCCCGCGCCGCCGAAGCCGCCCGTGCGGCCGAGGAGGCCCGCGCCCGCGAAGAGGCTGCGAAGAAGTCTGCAGACGAGGCCGCTCTCAAGGCTGCCCGCCGTGAAGCCGAAAAGGCGAAGCTCGAGGCTGAGGTCGCTCAGGCGACGTCCGCGCGCATGGAGGCCGAGGCCGCCGCCAACGCCCGCCGCGAGGCCGCGAGGAAGAAGGCCGAGGAAGAAGCCCGCCGCATCCGCGAGATGATGAACCGCAAGGCCGGCGTCCTCACGGCCAAGAAGCCCCCGAAGGAAGAAAAGCCCAAGGTTGAGGAAAAGCCCACCCAGCCGCAGAAGGCCGCCGCGCGCGACGAGAAGAAGCCCGCGCAGCCGCCGCGCCGCAACAATGCGACGCGTCCGGCCGCAGCGCCCGCCAATTCCGGCGAAAAGCGCTCCCACGGCGACAAGAAGGGCGCCCGCCGTCAGCAGCAGAACGGCGACTGGCAGGAAAACGACCGCAAGGGCCGCGGCCTCAAGACCCGCGGCGCGGTGGAGGACGAGTCCTCGTCGAGCGGATGGCGCACGGCTCGCGGCCGCAGGAGCCAGGACCGTCATCGTCAGGACGCCCCCGTGCAGCAGGCTCAGGAGCCGGTGGTGCGCGAGGTGACTGTGCCCGAGACGATCTCGGTGGCGGACCTTGCCCACAAGATGGCCGTGAAGGCGACCGAAGTCATCAAGACCCTAATGACGATGGGTCAGATGTGCACGATCAACCAGATGCTCGACCAGGATACGGCGATGCTCGTCGTCGAGGAAATGGGCCACAAGGCGATCGCCGCCAAGGCGGACGATCCGGAAGCCTGGCTCGGCGAAATCGAGGAAAAGGAAGACTATCCCGAGAAGCCCCGTCCCCCGGTCGTCACCATCATGGGCCACGTCGACCACGGCAAGACCTCGCTCCTCGACTACATCCGCCGCGCGAAGGTTGCTGCCGGCGAAGCGGGCGGCATCACGCAGCACATCGGCGCCTACCATGTGAAGACGCCGCGCGGCATCATCACGTTCCTCGACACCCCGGGCCATGAAGCCTTTACGGCCATGCGCGCCCGCGGCGCTCAGGCGACCGACATCGTGATTCTCGTGGTGGCGGCCGACGACGGCGTGATGCCCCAGACGCAGGAAGCGATTTCGCACGCCCGCGCTGCCGGCGTTCCGCTCGTCGTCGCGATCAACAAGATCGACAAGCCCGAAGCCAATCCCGAACGCGTGAAGCAGGAGCTCGTCACCGCGGGCGTCATTCCTGAGGAATACGGCGGCGATGTTCCCTTCTGCCCGGTTTCCGCGAAGACCGGCCAGGGCGTCGACGAACTCCTTGAAAACGTGCTGCTGCAGGCCGAAATGCTCGACCTCAAGGCTCCTGAGGAAGGTCCCGCCAAGGGCCTCGTCATTGAGTCGCGCCTCGACAAGGGCCGCGGTCCCGTGGCCTCGATCCTCGTTCAGTCGGGCACGCTCCACCGCGGCGACGTGGTGCTCGTGGGCGCCGAATTCGGCCGCGTGCGCGCGATGATCAACGAGCTCGGCAAGTCGCAGAACACCGCCGGCCCCTCGATCCCGGTTGAGATTCAGGGTCTCTCGGGCGTTCCGCAGGCGGGCGACGAGGTGATTTCGCTCGCCGACGAAAGAAAGGCGCGCGAAATCGCGCTCTTCCGCCAGGGCAAGTACCGCGACGTGAAGCTCGCCAAGGCGCACGCCACGAACCTCGCCAACCTCTTCGCCGATGTGGGCGAGGGCGAAGTGAAGACGCTTCCCCTCATCATCAAGGCGGACGTTCAGGGCTCGCAGGAAGCGCTCATCCATGCGCTCACCCAGCTCTCGAACAACGAGGTTCGCGTGAGCGTCGTGCATGCTGCCGTGGGCGGCATCTCGGAATCCGACGTCAACCTCGCCGCTGCGTCGAAGGCCGTGATCATCGGCTTCAACGTGCGCGCGGACGCCCAGGCGAGGAAGCTCGCCGAAACCGAAGGCGTCGACATCCGCTACTACAACATCATCTACGACGCCGTGGACGATGTGAAGGCCGCGCTGTCGGGCATGCTTTCACCCGAACGCCGTGAGACGCCGCTGGGCTTGGTCGAGATCCGTCAGATCATCCGCGTGCCGAAGGTGGGCAACATCGCCGGCTGCCGCGTCCTCGAAGGCCTCGTGCGCCGCACGGCTCAGGTGCGTCTGCTTCGCGATAACGTCGTCGTCTGGACGGGCGAGCTCGCGAGCCTGAAGCACTTCAAGGACGACGTCCGCGAAGTGAAGGCCGGCAATGAATGCGGCCTCTCGCTCAAGGGCTATGAAGACATCAAGACGGGCGACCAGCTTGAAGTCTTCGAGGTGACTGAAGTCGCCCGCACGCTCTAAAGGCCTCTCCCTCCTGATTCCCCTGCCGGGGGGGCTTAAGAAGCTCCCCGAAGGGAATCCCGATGAAGGCGAGCCCGACATTGACGCCCGGAAGCGCTTTTCTCTCAACTCACGGGGAAAAGCGGATCCGGGCGCCTCTGATTTTCAAGTACTGAAAGAATTTCTTATGAAGAACGCCAAACCCGGCCGCGCGCAGCGCATCGGCGACCAGATCACCCGTGATCTCGCGCAGCTCATTCCTCAGGAAGTGCGCGACCCGCGCGTGGGCCTCGTTACGCTCACGGGCTGCGAGGTGACGCCCGACTACGCGCACGCGACCGTCTACTTCACCGTGCTCGGCTCCGACCCGGCGGAAACGGCCGAAGGGCTCAACGCCGCTGCAGGGATGCTGCGCACGCACCTCTTCAAGAAGCTCCACATCCATACGGTGCCGATGCTTCACTTCGAGCTCGACACGAGCACCGTCCGGGGCTTCCAGATGGATGCGCTCATCAAGCGCGCCATTGCTCAGACCGAAAAGACCGGTTCGGGCGACGAAAACTGATTCGCGGGCAGCCTCCTTTCCAATTAGACGAGTGATTTCAGAATGGCGAAAAAGGGCGATCCGATCAGCGCAGTGCTCCTCCTCGACAAGGACGGGGGGCTCTCCTCGAACGCCGCCGTGCAGATTGCAAGGCGCCTCGCGAACGCGCAGAAGGCGGGCCACACCGGCACGCTCGACCCGATGGCGACGGGGCTTCTTCCCGTCTGCTTCGGCGACGCGACGAAGTTTTCCGCCGACCTTCTCAATGCCGAGAAGGGCTATGAGGCGCGCGTGAAGCTCGGCGTCACGACGAATACCGGGGACGCCGACGGCGAGGTGACGGGAACCGCCCCGACGGAGGGCATCACGCTCGACAGGATCCGTGAGGCGGCCCTCTCATTCCTCGGCGAGATCGAGCAGATTCCGCCCATGTATTCGGCCCTGAAGAAGGACGGCGTCTGCCTCTACCACATCGCGCGAAAGGGCGGCACGGTCGAGCGCGAGCCCCGGCGCGTGAGGATCCTCGAGATCGAGGTCTCGGACTTCGACGGCGCCTCCTTCACGATGAAGACCCTCGTTTCAAAGGGCACCTACATCCGCGTTCTCGCCGAGGACATCGGCAGAAAGCTCGGGTGCGGGGCTCATCTCACGGCGCTGAGGCGCACGCGCGTGGGTCATCTCACGCTCGAAGGCGCCCTCACGCTTGAAAATCTGCGGGCGCTCGCGACGCCGGAGGCGGTGCGCGCTAAACTCTCGCCCGCAGACACTTTGATTACCAAGCTTCCCCGTGTCGATCTTTCGGCTGAGGATGAAGCCCGCTTCCTGCTCGGCCAGCGCCTTGCGCTCGGCCTCGGGGCCCTTGCGCGTGTTCGCGTCTACGGCCCCCGTACGGGACTTCTCGGGACGGCTGCGGTTTCAGACCGCGGCGTGCTCGAGCCCGAACGACTTATTGCACATTGATCCAAAATTTCCTTCAAAACACTGAGACTCCCATGACTCGAGCTATTCGCAACATTGCGATCATCGCGCACGTCGACCACGGCAAGACAACGATGGTTGACCGTCTTCTGCAGTGCGCGGGCACCTTCCGTGCCAACCAGCAGGTTGAAGAGCGCGTGATGGACTCCAACGCCATCGAACGCGAACGCGGCATTACGATTCTTGCCAAGAACTGCGCCGTTGAATACGAAGGCGTGCACATCAACATCATCGACACCCCGGGGCATGCCGACTTCGGCGGCGAAGTCGAGCGCGTGCTCTCGATGGTCGACGGCGTGCTTCTTCTCGTCGACGCGGTCGAGGGCCCGATGCCTCAGACGCGCTTCGTGACGAGGAAGGCCCTCGCCCAGGGCCTGAAGCCCATCGTCGTCATCAACAAGATCGATCGTCCGGGCGCTCGTCCGGACTGGGTGCTCAACCAGACCTTCGATCTTTTCGACAAGCTCGGCGCCACCGAGGATCAGCTTGACTTCCCGGTCATCTACGCCTCGGCCCTGAACGGCTTCGCGGGCTATACCGATGACGTTGAGGAGCTGAAGAAGATCGGCAACATGCGCGCCGTCTTCGATACCGTCATCAAGTACGTTCCGGTTCGCGACGACAATCCCGACGGTCCCCTCATGCTCCAGATCTGCTCGCTCGACTATTCGAGCTATGTGGGCAAGATCGGCGTGGGCCGCGTCCACCGCGGCCGCATCTACCCGAATTCAGAAGTCGCGATCATGAATGGTCCCGACGACACGCCCCGTCGTGCCAAGATCAATTCGATTCTTGAGTTCGAGGGTCTGCAGCGCAAGGAAGTCGATGAAGCTCAGGCGGGCGACATCATCCTCGTCACCGGCATTGAGGAACTCAACATTGGCACGACCATCACCGACAAGGATCAGCCCGAGGCTCTCCCAATGCTGAAGGTGGACGAACCCACCCTCACGATGAACTTCCAGGTGAACACCTCCCCGCTCGCCGGCCGCGAAGGCAAGTTCGTGACCTCGCGCCAGATCCGCGAGCGCCTTGAGCGTGAATTGAAGTCGAACGTCGCCATGCGCATGCGTCCGACCAAGGACGAAACCGTCTGGGAAATCGCCGGCCGCGGCGAACTCCACCTCACAATTCTTCTTGAGAACATGCGCCGCGAGGGCTATGAACTCGCCGTGTCGCGTCCGCGCGTCGTCCTGAAGGAAATCGACGGCGTCAAGATGGAACCCTATGAACTCCTTACGGTTGACGTTGAGGAAGAGCATCAGGGCGCCGTCATGGAAGAGCTCGGCCGCCGCCGCGGCGACCTCCAGGACATGGCTCCCGACGGCAAGGGCCGCGTGCGCCTTGAATACCGCATCCCGGCCCGCGGCCTGATCGGCTTCCAGAGCATGTTCATGACGATGTGCCGAGGCACGGGCATCATGAGCCACGTCTTTGACGACTATGGTCCCATCAAGACGGGCGATGTGGGCGAACGCCGCTCGGGCGTCATCATCTCGCAGGACGACGGCGAAGCCGTGGCCTATGCGCTCTGGAAGATCCAGGAACGCGGCCGCCTCTTCGTTTCGCCGGGCGACAAGCTCTACGAAGGCATGATCATCGGCGAGCACTCGCGCGAAAACGACATCGTCGTGAATCCGATCCGCGGCAAGCAGCTCACCAACATCCGCGCCTCGGGCACCGACGAAGCGATTCGTCTCGTGCCGCCTGTGAAGCTCACGCTGGAATCGGCCGTTGAATTCATCAACGACGACGAACTCGTGGAAATCACGCCGCTCAGCATTCGCCTGAGAAAGCGCTTCCTGAAGGACTTCGAGCGCAAGCGCGCCGCCCGCGCCGACTCGAAGGAATTCGGTGAATAACCTAGGGAAAAAGAAGGGAAGGAGGGAAGCGGCGGACGCTTCTCTCTGCCCCTGCGGGAGCGGTCTCGCGCTTTCCGCCTGCTGCGGCAGGTGGCTTTCGGGCGGGGCTTCCCCGCTCGGCGCCCCTGATCCCCTCTCCCTGATGCGAAGCCGCTATGCGGCCTACGTGCTCGGCGACGACGCCTACGTGCTTGCCACCTGGGCGCCGGAAACGAGGCCTCGAGATCTCTTCGCCCCCGGCGAACCGCGGCCGAAGTGGATGTCGCTCAAAATCCTTGGGTCAGGCACTGCGCCTGACGGTCGGACGGGAGAAGTGGAGTTCCTCGCAATTGCCCGCACCCCGCAGGGCGCCCTCCGCATGCGGGAGCGCTCGCGCTTTCGCCGCGAACCCGACGGCCGCTGGGTCTACGTGGATGGCGATCAGCTCGATCCCGCCGGCGTACGGTAAAGCGCATTGACGCCGCACATTTCCTTTTTCCGCAGGAGAAGCGCCCGAACCGACTTACTCGGCCCGGGCGCTTTCCTTACGTACTGACAGAAAAATTTTCCTGATGACTTCCTCTCAAGAGTCCTGCTGCTCCCCCTGGCGCTTCACGGTTGCGCCCATGCTCGACTGGACGGACCGCCACTGCCGGTTTTTCGACCGGCTCCTCACGCGCCGCGCGCGGCTTTATACCGAGATGGTGACCACCGGTGCGATTCGCTTCGGGAACCGCGAAATGCTCCTCGGATTCTCGCCCTCGGAACATCCGGTTGCGCTCCAGCTCGGGGGCTCCGACCCGGAGGAGCTCGCTTTCGCGATCCGCACGGCCGAGGCTGAAGGGTACGTCTACGACGAATACAACCTCAACTGCGGGTGTCCGTCGCCGCGCGTGCAGAAGGGAAGCTTCGGCGCCTGCCTCATGCTCGACGCGAAGCTCGTTGCCGACTGCGTGCGGGCCATGCAGGAAGCGACGGACAAGCCCGTGACGGTGAAGCACCGGATCGGCGTCGACGACCGGGACGACTATGGGTTCGTGAGGGACTTCGTGGGCGAAGTGCACGAAGCGGGCTGCCGCGTCTTCATCGTGCATGCGCGCGCCGCGTGGCTGAAGGGCCTCTCGCCCAAGGAAAACCGCGAGGTGCCGCCCCTGAATCGCGAGGTCGCCTTTGACTTGAAGCGCGAGTTCCCGGATTCCGCCTTTGTTCTGAACGGGCAGATTGCGGACCTCGCAACCGCGCGGGAACTACTTGACCGCGGCATTGATGGCGTGATGATGGGGCGTGCGGCCTACCAGAATCCCTGGGTGCTCGCAGGGGTCGACAGCGCGCTCTTCGGGGACGATTTCGAGACGACGCGCCTCGATGTCATTGAAGCCGTCACGGAAGAAGTGAAGACAAACTGGAAGGACGACGAGCATGCGCTTCGCGCCTTCTCAAGGCACCTGAACGGCCTCTGCCAGGGGCTTCCCGGCGCGCGCGCCTGGCGCCGCACGCTCGCCGACCCGAAGGCCATCCGCGAACAGGGGCCGGAGCTCTTCCATTACGCCTGGCGGGAAGCCTTCGGAGAAGGCTTCTGAGAGTTCTGAGGCCTGCTGAGGTTCTGTGGCCTCTCATCAGCGCGCTTCTCTGCCCGGCCCTGATAACCGGGCGGAGAAGCTTCAAAGGCCTTTTTCAGCGCGCGCCCTCAATAGAATGGGAAGCCGCACGGTCAGCTGAAAAGCTCCCGATCCTCCCGAAAAGCGCGCCCGGCACCAGAATAAGTCCGAAAAGCGCGATCGCCGCCGACATGAGAAAGAGCGGCTCCACGCCCGAGGCGTCGTAGAGCACGCCGCCCGCATTGGCGGCGAGCCACACGGAGCCCTGCACGACGGCGACGTAGAGGCCGCCGACGACTTCCGTGTGACCGGGGACGGTGCGCACCATCCAGACGGACCACCCCACCGGGATGAAGCCGAAGACGAGCGCGGAGAGAATAAGGGCGCCGATGACTGCGGCGTGGCCCGAGAGCGCCCACATGAGAATGGGCGCGGCAAGCGCGAGCACGGAGGTTCCGATGAATGCGGGCGCGAAGTTCCGTTCATAGAGCTTCCCGGCAATGAGTGTACCCGCGACGTTGACAAGTGCGTAGACGAGGAGCGCAATTGAGACGCCTGAGGGCGAGAGCCCGGCGCTCTCTTCAAGCACGGGCCTCACGTACGTGAAGACCGTGTGGTAGCCCGCGTAGGAGGCGAAGGTGGCGAAAAGCCCGAACACCACGCGCCGGTCCCGCAGAGGCGCCTTCATGGCGGAGAAGCCCGCCGACTGATTGGGCTTCACCGCCGGCATCGTGAGGAGCTGCCGGACGAATGTGAGCGCGGAGAGGGGGCCGCTGCCCAGAAGACCGAGCGCCAGCCGAAAGCTTCGCTCATGGCCGATGCCCCGGGGAGCGCCACAAGAGTTGCGACCGAAACGCCTGAATAGACGATGGAGAACGCCTTGGGGAGCGCCTTCAGGTGAACGAGGCGCTGCACGACCGAGACGGAGAGCGACCAGAAGCCGCCCACGCAGAAGCCGAGGAGCGCGCGGGCGAGAAAGAGCACCGCGACCGAGTCCGTCCACGCAATGAGGGCGTTCGAGAGCGCGGTGAGGAAGGTGAAGAGAAGGAGGAGCCGCCCCGACGGCGGTAACGGTTTGGCCGGCGGTCCCCGGCGTAATGCCGAGGCCCTCCGATATGGGCGTGAGGAGACTCACCGGAATGAATTCCGACGCAATGAGTGCGGTGACCCCGGTGAAGAGCCCGAGGATGACTGGCATGATGGGAATGCTTCGGGAGAGTAGTCAAGCGGCCGCCTTTCGGGGTAAAGGCGGCCGTGAATCGTGAAGAGGGATGAAATCGCTCAGGAAGCGCGGTTACTTCACTTCAAGGCTCTTTTTGAAGAAGCCCGTGATTTTCTCGAACGGGATGAGATCCGTGCGGTCGTAAAGATCCACGTGACCGGCGCCCGGAATGATCATGAGCTCCTTCGGCTCAGCGGCGAGCCGGTAGGCATCTTCGGAAAATTCGATCGAGTGGGCGTTTTCACCCGCCACAAAGAGCATCGGCCGCGGCGAAATCGTTTCGATGTCGTTGAAGGGGTAGAAATTCATGAATTTCACGTTGCTCGTGAAGGTCGGATGGGTTGTGAGATCTTTCGAGGAAGAGGCGGGCGTGAACTCTCCGCGCGGCGTGCGGTAGAAGTCGTAGAACTCGCGCTCAATCGCGGTCGACTCGGGCGTCAGTTCATGGACGGTGCCGCTCGTGTACTGCGTGATCTTCCCCGTCTCGTATTCCTTCCAGCGCTCTTCGGCAGCGGCTGCAATCACGGCCTTTCTCTGTTCCAGAGTCGTCCCGTGGCGCAGGCCATTCCTGTTCGCAGCGCCCATGTCGTACATGGAAACCGTTGCCACGGCCTTGATGCGCGGGTCGATCTTTGCGGCGCTGATGAGGAAGCTCCCGCTTCCGCAGATGCCGAGGCCTCCGATCTTCGTGCGGTCAATGCCCTTCTTCGTGCCGAGATAGTCGACTGCTGCGCTGAAGTCGTCCGAATAAACGTCGGGAAGCACCGCCTGGCGGGGTTCGCCCGCGCTTTCGCCCCAGAAGGAGAGGTCGATCGCGAGGGCGGCAAAGCCCGCTTCAGCAAGCTTCTGCGCGTAAAGATTGGAGCTCTGCTCCTTCACGGCGCCCATCGGATGGCCGACCACCACCGCAGGAAGCGCTTTGGCCGGGTCGGCATTCTTGGGGAGAAAGAGGTTCCCGACAACATTCATCCGGTAAAGGTTGTGGAAGGTGACCTTTTCCATCGTCACGCGGTCGCTCTTATAGAAGTTGTCCGGTCCGCCCGCGGCATCGGCGGCGAACTGTCGGGGAAGACGTCGGTTCACCCCGAGGATCTGCTCCGGGGGCCGCTCGTCGCGTCGCTTCAGGCGTCGCAGAACAACGAACTCCTCTCGTGGCTGGGAAAGCATGCTCAGGAGATCCGCGTCGCCGCGCACTTCAACCTCCTCTACAACGCCTATCTCCTCGCGGAAGCGGGCGTCGGTAGCGTCCTTGCGCTCGAAGGGATCATCAACCCGGAACCGAAGTCCAACCTCGTGTGGCTCCCGCTCGAGCCGGAACTCTCCGCGGGCGTTTCCGTTGCCTGGGTGAAGGATCGAATCATGACGCCTGCGGCCGAACGGCTTCTCGAGCTTCTGCGCGAGGAGCAGGCAGCTTGAACGCGGCTCTATGGAATGTGGGCGCTAGAGAGAGGTGTCGCGAAGGAGGTCCGCCTCTCCCCGGCGCTGATGGATTTTTTTCTTGAATACGAAAGGTCAGGAGATCTCGTTAAGTGCAGAGGATAGCGCTTGCAGTTCCTGTGCTTTTCTGACCCCAAGCTTCTTCAAGATTGATGCCCGATGAACCTCTACGGTTCGCAGAGCAATGCCGAGGCGTTCTGCAATTTCTCGATTCCTTGCGCCGGCAGCAAGGAGTCTGGCGAGCTCGAGCTCTCGTTCTGTGAGCGTTCGGATTCGATGAAGAATATCTGCAGGATCCGCTTTGCCGCCGCGCCTGCAGAGGTCAAGGTGCACGCCGTAGGCGATGGCCTGAATGAGCCGCTCGTCATCGACGGGCTTCTGGATGAAATCTATGGCGCCTTCCTGGAGAGCCGTGACGGCCAGATCAACGTCGCCGTGGCCGGTGATGAAAATGACGGGCAGGCCGATTCCTCTGGCAGAAAGGATTTCCTGCGCTTCCATTCCGCTCATGCTCGGCATGCGGATGTCAAGTATGACGCAGCCGGGTTCGGAGGGAACGTCGCCCGTAAAGAACTGTTCGGCAGTTCCATAGTCGGAAACCTTCCAGCCGTCGGCTTCGAGGGCGAATCTCAGCGCTTCGCGCAGGGCATCATCGTCGTCGACGATTCTGACGAGGCCGCGGGCTTTGGCCTCTGAAATGGCATCCGGTGCGAGTGGTATGTTCTGGGGTCTCATTTGGAGTCAGGCGCGTTAAAAAAGAAAAGAGGTTCCGCAACGGTTGCAGGCTCAATTTTTGTCGTCTTGCTACAGGGCCTTTTCTTCGCTCACGAAGGCAGCTTTATTAACATAGGCACAAAATAGTTGACAAGCGGCTACGGTTATGTTATAATTGATAAATGAGTTATGTAGATAAAA
>CAKQON010000025.1 GCA_934255515.1 uncultured Sutterella sp. | reverse complement strand
ATTCGGGAAACTCAGTTATGGGATGGAGCTACTTCCCTATAGGTATCGTTTGCCCGGTAATTTCCGAAGAGCCAAAAAAACGCTGAGGAGGACGGGGAATGAGACTGCTGAAGCTCAGAATTGAGAATGTGAATTCGCTGGGCGGCGTGCATGAAATCGACTTTCGCGCGCCTCAATTCCGCGAGAGCGGCATTTTTGCAATCTGCGGGCCCACGGGCAGCGGCAAGACCTCCATCCTCGATGCGGTGACGCTTGCGCTCTACGGCACGACGCCCCGCATGGAGGAGCGCGCCCAGACGGCGAAGAAGGACGACGCCTGCATGGTGCTCACGAAGAACACCGATCAGACGAGCGCTCAGGTGACTTTTGAGTCCTTCGGCGCCGTCTACCGGTCGCGCTGGTCGCGGCGCGTGAAGCGCACGGGCAAAATCTCAGGAGACGAAGTGGAGCTTGTCCGCCTCGCGTCGCCCGATGCGGTTGAGGGCGAAATCATTGCCGAGCAGAAGAGCGAGTGGAAGCTGGCGATCGAGCGCATTCTCGGCATGAATCTGAAGGCCTTCACGAGAAGCGCCATGCTCGCCCAGGGGGCCTTTGCGGAGCTCCTGCGCGCGAACAACCGGGATCGTGCGGACATTCTCGAAAAAATTACGGGTACCGAGATCTACACCCTGATCGGCGCGCGCGTCTTCGAGCGCATGACCGAAGAAAAGGAAAAGAAGGTGCTCCTCGAGGAGCGCATGAGAAGCGTTGAGGTGCTCTCTGATGAGGACCGCAGCTCGGCCGAGGCGGACCTGCAGAAGACGAAGGCGGAGGCTGAGTCCTTCTCAAAAGCCCTTCAGGAACTGAAGCTCGACATTGCCTGGTCGAAATCCCTCATTGAAGCCCGCTCTAGGAAGGCTCGTGCGGATCATGAGCTCGAGAGCCTTGAGGCTGAGCGCGAGAAGCTTCAGGGTGAAAGAACGCGTGCGGCCGACGCCAGACGCGCGGCCGAGCCCGCGCAGATCATCAGCGTCCGTGAGAAGGCGCTTGCGGAAGCATCGCTCCACGGGAAGAATGCCGAAAAATTTGCTTCTGAAGCGCAGGAAGCCAAAGGTCGGGCTGACGTCCTCGAGAAATCCGTCAGGGAAGCCGAGGCGGCCGAAAAGCATGCCGGCGACAGGCTTCAGAACGCAGAGCCGGAACTCGGGCGGATCGAAGCGATGGATAAATCGATCGAAGTCCTGGAGCTTCGCAGTGATGAAGCTCTGAAGCGCATGATGGACGCAGAGAGGAAGCTCGCTCTGTCCGAGAGAGAAGCCGCGGCGCTCGGGGAAGCGGAAGGAAAAGCGAAGGAGGAAGAGAAGAGGCTTCTTGAGGAAATGAAGTCGCGGGCGGCGGATCAGTCGCTGGTCGCCGATGCTCCGCTTTTTGTCGAGCAGGCCCAAGAGGCGCAGAAGCTTTCTCTCGAGCTCGGGCGGGATCGGGAAGGTCTTGCTGCGCTCGAAAAAGAACTGAAGAAATATTCTCTCTCGCGCGAGAGGAAGCGCGAGGATGCTGATCGTGAGGAAAAGGCTCTCGAAGTGCTCCGGGGCGAGGTCGCTCAGGCTCAAAGAGAGGCGGGGATTGCATTTTCAGGAAATGCGCTCTCGCAGAAAATCGCTGAAACGAGGGAACTCACGGGCAAGCTCTGGGCAAAGGACTGGCTTCTTGAAACCGACGCGCTCCTCGGATTCGCGCCCGGCATGCCGCCCGAGGCCCTGAAGGTTCTCGAAGAGCGCAGGCAGAAGCTTCTTCGCGACTGGGGAAGCCTCGAGAAGGAAAGCAGAGAGGCTCTTGAAGCTCGTCTCGACGGTGTGGAAGGGTGGTCTCTTGAGGCAGGAGCCGCGCAGGAGGCGCTTGAAGACCTTCAGAAGCGGGAAAAGGAAAAAGAAGCGGATGTTCAGAATGCGAACCGTGCCGCAATGCGGGCCGACGAAGCCTTTGTGCAGAAATCTGCCGATGTTCGTGCGAAGAACGAACTCCTCGGTGAAAAGGAAAAGGACGTCGCCGCTAGGTTCGATTCGCTTCAGACGCGCATGGCGGCTTATATGCAGGAGGACTGGCGGCTGACGGATGCCGTCGCGGACGCGGAATTGCTCCTCAGGCGCTCCCAGGCCGTCCGCGAAGCGCATGAGGCGCTGCAGCGCGCCCGGGTGCAGGCCGCGTCGGCCTCTGCCCGGAGAATTGAGGCGGACAAGAAGACGGCAGAGCTCGCGCTCGACCGGAAGGAAGCCCGGACGCTTTTCGAAGAGGCTTCAGAACGCTTCAATCAGCAGAGCGCTGAAAGAAAGGAGCGCTTTGGGGATCGCAATCCGAAGGCGGAAAGAGAGGCTCTTCAGGCGAAGCTCTCGGAATGCATCCGGTTGACGCGAAAGACCGGGACGCTTCATCAGGAGGCCGTTCAATCCCTTCAGGCGGCAGCGATCAAGAAGGAAGCCGAGGAAATGGCCCGGAGCGAATACGAGAGCGCAGCGGCGGACGCAGCGGCAGCGCTTGAGGAGGCGCTTCAGAAGGCGGGCTTCGCGAACGAAAAGGAAGTGAAGAGCGCATTCCTCCCGCGCGAAGCAGTTGAGGCGCTTGAAGCCGAAATCCGTGCGCACGACCTTCGCCGGGCCGGAGCTCAAAAGGAAGCTCAGAACGCGCGCGAGGCAGAAGAGAAGCTTCTCGAGGCGCCCCGCAGGGATTGCCCTCCTGAGGCGCTTCTAGCCGAAGAAGCGGAAGCGGACGGGAAGATGAAGGCGGCGCTGGAGCTTAAGGGAAGCCTTGAAGCGCGGCTTCATGCGGACGATGATGCGCGATCGAAGGTCAGGGACGCCGCAGAAGCGCTCGGGAAGGCCGAGAAGACGGTGCTCCTCTGGACGCGGCTCAATGCGCTCATCGGCAGCAAGGACGGCGCCCGCTTCCGGCAGGCCGCGCAGAAGCTCACCTTTGAACTCCTGCTTCATGAAGCGAATTTGATTCTGAGGCAGATGCAGAGCCGCTACGAGCTCATTGCCCGGGGCGAGAACGGGCTCGACCTTGCGGTGAGGGACCTTGAGCTCGCGGGCATCGAGCGAACGTCCTTCAATCTCTCGGGCGGCGAAACCTTCATGGTGTCGCTCGCGCTCGCCCTGTCGCTCTCGCGCATCAGCACGAACCGGATGCGGGTCGATACGCTCTTCCTTGATGAAGGCTTCGGGTCGCTCGACCCGGTGTCGCTCTCGAAGGCTCTGAACGCGCTTGAGATGCTGCAGCAGACGTCCGGCAAGCTCATCGGCCTCATCAGTCACGTGCCGGCGGTTCGCGAGCGCGTGGGGGTGCAGATCACGGTGAAGCCGAGAGGGTCATCGGGCCTGAGCGACATCTCCGGACCGGGCGTGAAAAGGCTCGAGCGGGATTGACGCAAAAAAGAAAAAACGCCTCGCGGGATTCGATTTTCCCCGAGAGGCGTTTTGAACTTGAGGCCCTTAAAAGGCCGGACGTCTTAATGGCGCTTTTCTTCGCCGATCAGATGGGTGCTGTCGAATTCCTTCTGATTGCGCATGTGCTTCACGATAACGAGCGCCATGGAGACCATGACGAAGGCGCCGAAAAGAAGCATCGTCATCGGGACCGAGAGATCTGCCCTGATGAGGAGCGCATAGACGCCGAGCATCACGAGAATGGAGAGGTTTTCATTGAAGTTCTGCACGGCAATTGAGCGGCCGGCGCTCATGAGCACGTGGCCGCGGTGCTGCAGAAGCGCATTCATGGGAACGACGAAGTAGCCCGCGCAGATGCCGACGGCAATCATGCCCGCTGCGGCAATGAGGGTTGCCCAGGAAAGCGAGAATCCGAAGAGCGAGAGTCCGCCCGCCGGCGCCCAGTCGCGCGTGTAGAAGGCCATGATGGTGACGAGAATGCCCATGCAGATCCCCATCGGGAGCACCTTGAGGGAACTTTTGAGCGGGACGCGCGCGGCGGCGAGCACGGCACCCACGGCAATGCCGAGGCTCACCACGGCCTGCATGATGGCGCCTTCGGAAAGGTTCATGCCGAGGGCGTGCTCGCACCACTTGAGAACGAGGAACTGCAGGACTGCGCCGGCGCCCCAGAAAAGCGTCGTGACGGAAAGCGAAATCTGTCCGAGGCGGTCGTGCCAGAGAAGCGAGCAACTTCTGAGGAACCCCTTGATCGAATCGTACGGATCAAACTTCTGCTTCGGGTAGCGCGCGCCCGTATCCGGAATGGCGAGGTTGACGAGCGCGGCGGCAATGTAGACGAAGGTGATCGCAAAAATGGCGCCTTCCGCAAAGCTCGCGAGGCCGATCGCATTGAGGTGGAAGATGGAAAGAATCGGCTGGGCCACTTCCGGACGGATGAGAACCCCGCCCAAGACAACGCCGAGGATGATGGAGCCGACGGTAAGGCCCTCAATCCAGCCGTTCGCTACGACGAGCTTCTCCGCAGGAAGAAGCTCCGTCAGGATGCCGTACTTGGCCGGGGAATAGGCGGCCGCGCCGATGCCGACAATTGCGTAGGCGAGGAGCGGATGTCCTCCGAAGAGCATCAGGAGGCACCCCACCGCCTTCAGGGCGTTCGTGAGGAACATGACGCGGCCCTTGGGCATCGAGTCGGCGAAGATGCCGACCCAGGCCGCGAGAAGGACGTAGCTCACAACGAAAAAGAGCTTGAGGAGCGGCGTCTGCCAGTCGGGCGCGCCCAGGCTCGTGAGGAGCGCAATGGCAGCAATGAGAAGCGCATTGTCCGCAAGCGAGGACAGAAACTGCGCCGCCATGATGGTGTAAAAGCCGCGATTCATTGAAAAGCCCAGCAATTATTGAATCGGGAGAGTCTAACAAACGTTGACTCCCGTAGTCCCGGGAAGCCATTCTGAGCGCTTCTGCTCCTGACGTGCGGCGGTCATTACAGATCGTTGCGAAAGAGAAAAAGGCGAAGTGAGCGGCAAGGTGCGAAAATTTCCCTTTCGTTCTCATTTCCCCGGAGCTCCATAAAGCCGTGCCGCGCCCAATATTTGCTGAAATTGATCTCCATGCCCTTCGCCACAATCTGAGCGTGATGCGAAGCAAGGCCGAGGGCCGCACGCTCTGGGCCGTCGTGAAGGCGAATGCATACGGCCACGGGCTTGAAAATGCCGTGACGGCCTTTGCCGATGCAGACGGCCTCGCCACCATCGACCTCTGCGATGCCGAGCTTGCCCGCCGCTGCCGCTGGCAGAAGAGAATTCTTCTCCTTGAAGGCTTTTTCGACGCCTCGGACATTGAGCGGCTCGAGTCGCTTAAGGTAGAGACCGTCATTCATTCCTTCTGGCAGATTGACCTTCTCAGAAAGGCGGGCGTGAAGGATGTGCGCTGCCACATCAAGGTGAATTCCGGCATGAACCGGCTGGGGTTCCTCCCGGTGGAGGTGAATGCCGTCTACGACGAGCTCACATCCATTCCGGGCGTGCGCGTGATGGATGTCGTCACCCATTTTGCGAATGCCGAACCCACTTATTTCGGCGACCGACCGGCTACGGTCGAGAAGCAGCTCGCCCGCATGGGCAGGCTCGCGCGCGGAGGTGCGGCAGCCTGCATGGCGAATTCCGCCGCCATTCTCTTCCACCCGGAGGTGGGAGGCGAGGCGGTGCGCGCGGGCGTCGCACTCTACGGCGTCAGCCCCGACAGTCATATCTCTTCTGAAGAGCTCGGCATCATTCCGGCAATGACGCTTGCCGCGAAGATCATCGCGATTCAGGAAATTCCGGCAGGCGAAGCCGTGGGGTACGGTTCGCGCTGGATTGCCAAACGCCATTCCCGCATTGCGGTGGTGGCCTGCGGCTATGCCGACGGCTATCCCCGTTCCATGCCTGACGGTTCGCCCGTCTGGGTTGGGGGTCAGATCGCGCCCTTGACGGGGTCTGTCTCAATGGACATGCTCGAAATCGACATTACCGATATCCCGGCAGCAAAGCTCGGAAGCCGGGTGGAGCTCTGGGGACGGCACCTGCCCGTCAACCGTGTTGCGGCCTGCTGCGGCACGATCGGGTATGAACTCATCTGCGCGCTCGCGCGCCGCGTGCCGATCGTTCTGAGAGAGGATGCCTGATGGCGAAGCGCGATAAGGTTGAGTTTGTCTGCTCCGAATGCGGCGGAACGACCGTCAAGTGGCAGGGCCAGTGCCCGCATTGCCGCGCCTGGAATACGCTTCAGGAATTCAAGGTCCCGACGGGTGCGGCCGGGCGCTACGGTACGGATAAGCGCGCGGGCCGCGGCTTCGTTGATACGACCGGGGCGCTGCAGGATCTTGCCGACGTCACGGCCGAAGAGGCTCCCCGCGTCGTCACGGGGCTATCGGAATTCGACCGCGTGATGGGAGGCGGTCTCGTCCGGGGCGGCGTTTCCCTCATCGGCGGCGACCCCGGGATCGGCAAATCCACACTGCTTCTGCAGGTCATGGCGCGGCTTGTTGCGGGCGGGGTCAGATGCGTCTACGTTTCGGGCGAGGAAAGCGCCGGTCAGATTGCGCTTCGCGCACAGCGCCTGCAGCTTCCGCTTCAGGGCCTGCAGCTCATGAGCGAAATTGAGCTCGAGCATATCGAAGCGGTGATTACGGAAAAGAAGCCCGAATTCGTCGTGATCGACTCAATTCAGACGCTCTTTTCAGGAGCGCTCGACAGCGCTCCGGGATCGGTTTCTCAGGTGCGCGAATGCGCGGCAAGACTCACGCGCATCGCGAAGACCACCGGCGCCACGCTCTTTTTCGTCGGGCACGTCACGAAGGACGGCGCATTGGCCGGCCCCCGCATTCTCGAGCACATCGTCGATACGGTGCTCTACTTCGAGGGCGACACCCATTCGAACTTCCGTCTCGTGCGGGCATTCAAGAATCGCTTCGGCGCCGTGAACGAACTCGGCGTCTTCGCGATGACGGATCATGGTCTGAGAGGCGTGACGAACCCTTCGGCGATCTTTCTTTCGGAATACAAGTCGAACATTCCCGGCTCAACGGTTCTCGTCACCCAGGAAGGCACACGGCCGCTCCTCGTGGAAATTCAGGCGCTCGTTGACGAAACACATTCGCCGGCGCCGCGCCGTCTCGCAGTCGGCGTCGACAATCAGAGGCTTGCGATGCTTCTTGCCGTTCTTCACCGGCACGCGGGCGTGGCGCTCTTTGATCAGGACGTATTTGTCAATGCCGTGGGCGGCGTGAAGATTTCTGAAACGGCTGTGGATCTTGCCGTGCTTGCAGCTATCTGCTCGAGCTGGCGCGACAAGCCCCTCGAGCGCGGCCTCGTCATCTTCGGCGAAGTCGGGCTCGCAGGCGAAATCCGTCCGGCGCCGAGAGGTCAGGAGCGTTTGAGGGAAGCCGCGAAGCTCGGTTTTTCGAAGGCGCTCATTCCGCGCGCCAATGCGCCCAAGCAGCCGATTGAAGGGCTCGAGGTTATTGCGGTCGACCGTCTTTCGGATGCGCTTGCGGCAATTTTCCCGTAGCTCATAGGCAAAAGCCTCACTCCGAAAGACTGAGGCCGGCCTGCCGTTCCTTTTCGTACAATAGACAAGTTTTTTTAGTTCGGGTTCTTGCTGCTTCAGCGAAGCATCGGGAACTCTGATATTTCAGGACAGTATTTCCATGACGACGCTTACCAAGCTTCTTCCCGCGCAGGCTGCTCCCGCACAGGCTCTCCTTGACAAGGCTCATCCGCTTCCTCTCACCTCCGCGCAGCGCGCGGAGCTTCCGCAGACCATTCATACCCCGACGGGCGATGTGACGGTGGGCGTTGCTGCCGCTGATCTTCGCCCCCTTGAGGTCGATGATCTCTTCGTTGATGAAACCGGTTCTTTCTGGGCCGTTCGTCCGGCCGTTGAGAAGGTGCTCCACGTCACGGGCGACCTCAACGTCCTCCGCGAGGCAGCGGGCGCGCTCATCAACCGCGGCGTTCGGCTTGCCCAGATTGATGAAGGCTTCTCGGTCCTTCCGCTCCCCAACCTCGCCAAGATGCTTCAGATGGTGGGTCTCGAGGTGACGGAAGCCGAGGAACCCTTTGATCCGATTCAGTTCCGCGAACCTGAAGGCGGGTGCGGCTGCGGCTGTGGCTGCGGCGGACATCATCACCATCATGATGAAGATGAGTGCGGCTGCGGCCACCACCATCACCATGAGGAAGGCGAATGCGGCTGCGGCGGCCACCACCACCATCATCATGGCGAAGGCGAGTGCTGCTGCGGCGGGCATGCCCACGATCACGAGGAATGCGGCTGTGGCGGCCACCATCACCATGATGAAGAGGAATGCGGCTGCGGCGGCCACCACCATCATCATGGCGAAGGCGAGTGCTGCTGTGGCGGGCATGACCACGATCACGAGGAATGCGGCTGTGGCGGCCACCATCACCACGAGGAAGGTGAATGCGGCTGCGGCGGACATCATCATCATCACCACCATCATGAAGAAGGCGAGAGCTGCTGCGGTCACGACCACGATCTCGAAGAAAAGAAGGGCTGCTGCTGCGGCTACGACCACGAGGTCAAGCACTAACTGCTTTTGCCCGCAGACGGACGCGGGAGGAAATAACTCCCGTTAGTCCGCACCAGGCCGGAAAATACAAAAAGCCTCTGCTTTCGGGTCAGAGGCTTTTTTCTTGATGGGCTTTATCTGGGCTATGTCAGAAATCGCCCTGATAACACTGGAGAACTTTTGTGTGGATGGGATTGTGCGTCTGCGTTCTATCCAGGCGTTGAAGGATTTACTGGCGACATCTTCCGTTTTGAGGCCTGCTAGTGGACAGCTATCCTGGTACGGCCTTTTCGTGCAGTGGTTGCCGAATTATTCCGTCGTAAGTGCGTCGTAAATCCGTCGTAAATCTGAGCGGAATTTACATCCTCACGCGGCGTCTCACATACTACCTATAGCGTTTAATGTGTCTTACTGCCTCTAACCTGAATCTTTCACCTAGAAATGGGGCGTGAGAGAGGTTCATCCGCCATGTGGGGATGGACCTTTTTTAGAGCCGAAATTATCTAGATCAAAATATGATCTATGTCAGCTGGATTCGTTAGAAGCGCAGACGAAAAGAGGCGTTCGCGGTAAAATTTAGTTTCCAACAAAAAACTCACCGGACGCCTCGCCATGCAGTATAGCAACCACGTCGACAACTTCAATCACGCCATTGCATTCAATTTCAATCAAAAAGATGTAACAAGGTTCGCAGGCCTAGCCTCCCTCATGAATAGGGCTCGCCGCAGTGGCGTGCCTGCCGCCCTTGCCGCCGTCATCGACAAGTACACGCCCAGAAACCCGATCGCCTTCGTTTACGACACCGAGGATCTGATCAATCAAATCCTGGCTTCCCTTGCTGTGGGCCTGCCCGATCTCAATGACGCTGAAATGCACTCCCTGGATCGGAGCTTCATCAGCGCATTGCGCAAAACCAAAGTCGCAAGCGCCCCGACCTTGTCGCGCTTCTTCGCGCGTTTTGAAGAACGCTGCAAGCTCGGGCAGATGATCAAGCTCGCCAAGGACAAAGCCGTTCTGCCGGAACTCAAAAAGACCGATGCCCGGCGCATAACCTCCCCGGCCATCATGGATCTCATCGATTTCACGCAGAATGAATCCATCAGAATCCTCAAAAAGCGCGGCGACAAAGACTGCATCATCGTCGATGTGGACAGCACGCCTGTAGCGCTGCACGGCGATCAGGATGAGGCTTACTTCGACGGCCACTACGGCTATATTGCGTACCTGCCTATCTTCGTCGCCGTCAACGGCGTTCCTTGCTTTGTGCAGAACGCCCCGGGCGCAGCGAACGGCGCAGCCCTCTGCCTGATCCATATCCGCAAGCTTCTGCAAAAGCTCAGGAGGGAGTTCCCCGGTGCGCGCATTCTTGTGCGAGGGGATACCGGCTACAACAATGCGGAACTCATTGAAATCCTCGAGGAGGAAGGCGTCAGCTACGTGTTCGGATACAACGTGCAAGGCAAGACGATGAAGAAGGGACTCTTCGCCCATATTGCCGAGATGTATGCCGCCGCCCCCCGGCTCGTCCATAAGTATGTCGCAGGAAATTCTCGCGAAATTGCCGGCGACAGGACTTTTTGCGGAGGTCAAGCCTCCGAAGCGTCGTCGGAAACTTACCAGCACCACCGCCGGAGGGAAAGCTCGGTGCTGCGGCTTTTACCATAATTATCAGGGCAAAAAATGGAAGAAGCCTCGGACGGTTGCGTATCGTCTTCAATACAGCTCCGACTACGAGGATGTGGATGCCCGCTTCATTCAGACGAATCTCACCACTGAAGACGTTCTGGATATCGCGCAAGGCCGCAGCCTTCGAAAATATCGCGCACTGCCCTCTGAAAGCTTTGAGCAGGACAAGGTGAAGGCCAAGGCGTCCGTTGAGCTTTATGAGGAAATTTTCTGTTCTCGGGGTGAGGATGAGCGTCTCAACTGCGAGTGGAAGGCCGCCTGCTGTGCGGCGCGCTGCAGCCTGAAAGGGTTTTTCGCCAACTCACTGCGAATGACGATCTCACTTGTCGTCATGCAAATTCTGGAGGAGTTTCGCCAGGATCTGCTGCGCAGCGAGCGGCCGCATAAAGCCCTGACGAAGCGGCATGGCCGCAAACGAAATGCAACGCGGGCGCATTGCGCTGAAAAGCGTCGCTACGGTCCTACGATCAGACTCATCCGTAAATTCCTGATCTGCGTACCGGCCAAACTGCGGGAGCTCAAGACCCGCCTGGTCCTGAGCCTGCCTCCGATGCCGGCGATCTGGCATCACCGCTTTGGAATCCTGATGGAATAGCTTCCAGTGGGAGCGTCCCCGACTTGCTGTCATCTCGGGGGTAAGGGGGTGTTGTATCCGGAGTGCCGGTTTTGGCCCCATCAATTGCGATTCATTCTCAATGAGGCTCGGTTAAACCCTCTACCGAGCCTCATGAAATATCCAGGCTAAATACAGTAATCTGGTGCGCGAGGCCGGACTCGAACCGGCACGCCAGAGGCGTCAGGACCTAAACCTGGTGCGTCTACCAATTTCGCCACTCGCGCTCCCTGAGGGGAAGAGCAATTCTATAGGAAATCGCTGAGAATAAGAAAGCGCGAGCCGGCTATTCGGCTCCGAGGTGCGCTCTTCGGCGCTGGATTGCTTCAAAGAGCTCCAGCCGCCTCATGTTGTATTCACCCCAGGTGAGCGTTCCCTTGAGAAGTCCCTCCTGCATTGCCTCAATCCGAGGGTCGCTCAGCGTGCGGGACTCTTCGGCGATCCTCGCCTCCTGGGGCGTGCCGGTTTCAATCATGATGCGGCGCGTTTCCTCGTTGAGTTCGTGCGTGAGTTCAAAGACGCCTTCCGCAGCGCGGCGCTGCTCGCGCGTAATCCGGGTCCGGTCGCTGAGCATCGCCTCCGTGATGCCGTTGGGCAGACACGCAGATTTGCGGAAATAGGGCTGGAAGGCTTCCGCAACGCAGGCTGCCCGCATGCGGTTGCTGACTTCCGTGATGCGGAGTTCGTACTGTGAGGGTTCCCGGCGAAGAGACTGAGGCGCCGGTTGAGCGGCAGCGGGGGCCTCGGCGGACGGGGCATCCGCCTTATTTGCCGGAGGAACGGCGCATCCGGCAAGCAGAAGGGCACCCAAAAGAAGCGAACAGCAAAGTCTGGCGGACATGGTTGACTCGGAGAGAGGCGCAGAGGAAAAAATCAACAAAGGCAGAAGTTTAGCTAACCCGCAGAGAATGCACCGCTTTTCGCTTGGGTATAATGTAAAGCTTCGAATTTGGGGCAGTCCGGACGCAAAGAGTCTGATGACTGCCTCGGAACAGAATTCATTCAAACCGCCCGGGTTGTGGCTGTTGCTAGCGGCACAGTGCATCCGGACGGATTTTCCAACTTCTCGGACTCTTGGGCTCAAGCAGCTTTCCAAAAAGAATCCTGCGTGCTCGGGAAGGTTTCCGAACTTTCAGTAAAGATCAAAGCAATGACTGAAGAAAAGATTGAACAGGCTGCTGAACAGACTGAGGCTCCCAAGGAAGAAACGCCGGCGGTGAATCCGCTCGAACGTTCGCTCGAGCTCACGGTTCCTGCCGCTGAAGTTCGCACGCTCTCCCAGAAGTACCTTCGCAACTATGCGAAGGATGCCCGCATGCCTGGCTTCCGCAAGGGCCACGTTCCGATGGCTCAGGTCGAGCAGATGTACGGCATGCGCGCTTTTGATCAGGCGCTCAACGAGCTCGTCGGCCAGGCCTGGTCGAAGGCTGCTCAGGAATCCGGCCTCGCCATCGCCTGCCAGCCCCGCATCGAGGCTCTCGAAGGCGAAAAGGACTCCGAGGACATGAAGTTCAAGGCCGTCTTCGAAGTCTTCCCCGAAATCGTCTACCCCGATTTCAAGACGCTTCTCCTGAAGCGCTACAGCTGCACCGTTGATGACGCCGCCGTCCAGAAGACGCTCGACGTCATGGCCCGTCAGCGCGTCACCTACGGCCCGCTCGAGGAAGACCGTCCGGCTCAGAAGGATGACCGCGTCACGGTTAACTTCCGCGGCACGAAGGACGGCGTTGAATTCGCCGGCGGCAAGGCTGACGGCTTCCAGTTCGTTCTCGGCGACGGCCGCATGCTCGCCGACTTCGACGCTGCCGTTACCGGCATGAAGAAGGGCGAAAAGAAGACCTTCGACATGACCTTCCCGGAAAATTACGGCCCGGCCGAACTCAACGGCGCCAAGGTTCAGTTCGAAGTTGAACTCACCAACATCGAACTCGCCCACATCCCCGAAATCACCGATGATTTCGCGAAGTCCCTCGGCGAAGAAAGCGTTGATTCGATGCGCGCCGCCATCCGCACGAACCTCGAGCGCGAAGTCGAATTCCGCCTCACGCAGAAGACTGAAGCCGAGACGTTTGAAGCTCTCGCCGGCGCCCTTACGTACCCGATCCCGACCTCCATCGTCGCCCAGGAACGCCACGCCATGGCCGAGCAGTTCGCTGAAACGATGAAGCAGCGCGGCGCCAAGGTTTCCCTCAAGGACTTCCCGGAATCCATGTTCCAGGAAAATGCTGAGAAGCGCGTTCGCCTCGGTCTCTTCACGGAAGACCTCGTTGCGAAGGAAAAGCTTCAGGCTACCAACGAGCAGATCGCTGAGCGCGCCAAGGTCATCGCGTCCTCTTACGAGAACCCGGCTGAAGTCGAGCAGTACCTCACGACGGACCGCAACTCCCGCATGAACCTCGGCGCTCAGGTTCAGCAGAAGAACGTCTGCGACTGGCTCCTCGCCCACGCCGACACGACGGACGAAGCCGTTGAATTCGACAAGGTGATGTCGGGTGCTTTCTAATTGAAGCACTCCCAAAATCTTCGGATTTGAGCTTTTCCTGCTGTTTTGCGCTGATAGAGCGCAATTCTGCAGGCATCAGGCAAGAATCCGATAGAATTCTGCAAGGGCGCCTGAGGGCGCCTTTGTTATTTTCTGACTGCGCGTTTTGAGATGTCTCGTTACTGCACGAGTCCCACCGATTCGCGATAATGAGCGGCACATTCAGCATCAATGCTGCAGCTTCCGGATCCTGTTCGGATCCGCCAGGCTTTTACAAACAGAAAAACCAGTAAAGAATCCAATGTCTCTTGTTCCTATCGTTGTTGAGAGTTCCGGCCGCGCTGAGCGCAGCTTCGACATTTATTCCCGTCTGCTTCGCGATCGCATCATCTTTCTCACGAGCGAAGTGAACGATCAGACGGCTTCGCTCGTCGTCGCGCAGCTCCTTTTTCTCGAAAGCGAAGATCCGGACAAGGACATTTCGCTTTACATCAACAGCCCCGGCGGTTCCGTTTCTGCCGGCATGTCGATCTTCGACACGATGCGCTTCATCCGCCCGAAGGTGAATACGATCTGCCTCGGCATGGCGGCATCCATGGGCGCTTTCCTGCTCGCCGCAGGCGAAAAGGGAAAGCGCTATGCGCTTCCGCACTCCCGCATAATGATTCACCAGCCGCTCGGCGGCGCCGAAGGCCAGGCGAGCGATGTGGAAATCCGCGCGCGTCAGCTCACGCTCATCAAGCGTCAGATGAATGAACTGATGGCGGGCTTTACCGGGCGTACGTATGAAGAGCTCGTGCGCGACACCGACCGCGACAACTTTATGAGCGCGCAGGAAGCGCTTGAGTACGGTCTCATCGACCGCGTGCTCACAACGCGCGCTGAAATGTAAAGAACCGCTGGTTAATCCACCGCGACTTTCCCCGCAAGGCTTCCCAGTTGAAGCTTTCGGGGAAATCAGACGACAAACAGTTATCGCGTTCGCAAATGGGTGAGGGAAAGCTTTTTCCCCGAATTTCAGAATATCTGCGGACGTAAGACGACGGCAGTTCTCTTCGTGCTGAAGAGGCTTCCGTCAGGGAAATTAAATAATGGCAAAACGCTACTGCTCCTTCTGCGGCCGCGACGAGTCGCAGTGTTCTGCGCTCTTTCAGGGCCTTCACGGAGAACTTCTCTGCGGCGAATGCGTTCGCGCAATGGCTGCGGAACTGAAGGTTGAAGTGCCGGGCAAGGATGCGCAAAAGACCGAGGGCGAAGACGCTCAGGGCGACGCCGCCGAAAAGGAAGTCTTTCCGAAAAAAGTGCCGACGCCGCGCGAGCTTTATGAGCTTCTCGACAGCTACGTGATTGGTCAGGAACGCGCGAAGCGCACGCTTGCCGTGGCGGTTTTCAACCACTACAAGCGCCTCATGACGCAGCAGGACAAGCACCTCAAGAACCTTGAGGACAAAGTAGAGCTGCAGAAGTCGAACGTCCTCCTCGTCGGCCCGACGGGTTCGGGCAAAACGCTTCTCGCGCAGACGCTCGCCCGCGCGCTCGATGTCCCCTTCGCGATTGCCGACGCTACGACGCTCACGGAAGCGGGCTATGTCGGCGAAGACGTTGAAAACATCGTCGCCAAGCTGGTTCAGGCTGCCGACGGCAATATCGAGCGCGCTCAGAAGGGCATCATCTATCTCGACGAAATCGACAAGATCGCGAGAAAGAGCGAAAACCCCTCGATCACGCGCGATGTTTCGGGCGAGGGAGTGCAGCAGGCGCTCCTCAAGCTCGTTGAAGGCACGATCGCCTCGATGCCCGTCAAGGGCGGCCGCAAGAATCCCGGCAAGCCCATGATGGAGGTCGACACCTCGCAGATTCTCTTCATCTGCGGCGGCGCTTTCGACGGCATGGAACGCATTGTCCGTCACCGTACGGAAAAGAGCGAAATCGGCTTCTCGGGCACGGTGATCGGCAAGCGGGACCACGACTTGAGCGAGCTCTACCACCAGATCGATACGTCCGACCTCGTGAAGTACGGCCTTATTCCTGAACTCGTCGGCCGTCTCCCGGTGATCACGGTCCTTGATGAGCTCGATGAAAAGGCGCTCATCGAAATTCTCACGAAGCCGAAAAACGCCATCGTGCGGCAGTACAAGGTGCTTTTCAAAATGGAGGACGTGGAGATCGAATTCACGCCCGAGGCGCTCAAGGCAATCGCGCATCAGGCGATTGAGCGCAAGACGGGCGCGCGCGGCCTGCGCTCCATCATTGAAGGCATTCTCCTCGACACTATGTTTGAAGTCCCCGGCCGAAAGGACGTGGCGAAGGTCGTTGTGACGGAGGATGCCGTTTCCGGCAAGAGCCGTCCCGAACTCATTCTGCGCGCCGAAGGCGAGGCCGCTCCGGCCGCTGAAGCGCCGGCCGCAGGTTGATTTCGAACCGGCAAATCCTCCTTTCCGAACGGGGATTGCGGTATTACCCAGGCGGCAGTTGAAAAAAATGCCGCCTGACCCCATATAGTCATTACACATCCTATTTTTTGGGGCTAATAGCTTTGAACAATCAGAATTCAACCCTTTCCGCAGAGAATCCGGCGGTGATCGGGCCCCTGCCCGTTATCCCGCTGCGCGACATGGTGGTCATTCCGAACTCGATGACGACGGTCTTCATGGGCCGTCCGCTGTCGGTTCTGGCTGCCGAAGCCGCCATGCGCATTCATTCCGGGCGGGTGATCCTCTTGACGCAGCGCGACAAGGGCGTCGACACGCCGACTCCCGAAGATTTCTGGGACGTCGCTGTGAGCGGCGAAATTGATCAGCTGCTGCGCCTCCCTGATGGTTCCGTCAAGGCGCTTGTGCACGGCACGGAACGTTGCCGCGTCACGAAGTGGATTGATGCGTCCGGGTTCTTCAAGGCTGAAGCTGAGATTCTCCAGCCGGAAATTTCTCCTTCGGACGATCTTCCCGCCTATTCGCGCACGCTCCTGAAGTCTCTCCAGGAGTATGCCTCGAACGTCAAGAAGTTCTCGCCCGACCATCTGAAGGCCGTGCTCGAAGAGAAGGACCCGATCCGCGTATGCGACATCGCGGCTTCCTTCATTCCGCTTACGACTCCGGAACGCCTCGAGTACCTGCGGGCGGCAAGTCCTGTTGCTCGCTTTGAACTCCTGATCGGCGTCCTTGACCGCGAACTCGAAAGCGGCCAGATTGAGAAGCGCATCCAGCTTCGCGTCAAGGGACAGATGGAGAAGAACCAGCGCGAGTACTACCTTAATGAGCAGATGAAGGCCATTAAGAAGGAGCTCGGCATCGAGAGCGAAGGCGAGGAAGGCGAGGACGAGGACGTTGCGCTTGAACGCAAGGTTCGCGAAGCCAAAATGCCGGAAGCGGCAGAACGCGCCGCGCTTTCGGAGTTGAAGCGCCTGAAGAGCATGCCGCCATCGTCGGCCGAAGCCTCGGTCGTACGTAGCTATGTCGACACGTTGCTCGATATTCCTTGGAAGAAGAAGAGCCGCGTCTCGCACGACATTGCCCGCGCCCGTCGCGTGCTCGACGAGGATCACTGGGGACTCGAGAAGGTGAAGGAACGCATTCTCGAATACCTCGCCGTGCAGAAGCGCGTGGGGAAGGTGAAGTCGCCCATTCTCTGCCTCGTCGGTGGCCCGGGCGTCGGCAAGACCTCGCTTGGCCGCTCGATTGCAAGAGCGACGAACCGCGAGTACGTCCGCATGGCTTTGGGCGGCGTTTCCGATGAAGCGGAAATTCGCGGCCATCGCCGTACGTACGTGGGCGCCATGCCGGGGCAGGTGATCAAGCATCTGATCAAGGCCAAGGTGAAGAATCCGCTTTTCCTTCTGGACGAAATCGATAAGATCGGCGCCAACCACAGGGGCGACCCTGCGTCGGCGCTCCTTGAAGTGCTCGATCCGGAACAGAACAATGCCTTCGAGGATCATTACGTCGAATGCCCGTTCGATCTCTCGGACGTGCTCTTCGTCGCGACCTCGAACAGCTACGACATTCCGCCGGCGATTCTCGACCGCATGGAAGTGATTTCGCTCTCCGGCTATACCGAGGACGAAAAGGTGCACATTGCTCTGAGGCACCTTGTGCCCAAGCAGATGCGCGCCAACGGCGTGAAGGAAACAGAAGCCAGGATCACCGAAGGCGCCGTGCGCGACATCATCCGCTACTACACCCGCGAAGCGGGCGTGCGTGCGCTTGAGCGCTCGATCGGCAAGATCCTGCGCAAGATCGTTCTTACGGAACTTGAAGCTGGCAAGGATAAGAAGCTTGAGCTTCCGATCGTTGTCGACGAAAAGAACCTCGAGAAGTATCTCGGCGTGCGCCGCTTCAGCATCACGGTTGCTCAGCGCGAGCCGCAGGTCGGCATCGTGAACGGCCTCTCCTGGTCTGAAGTGGGCGGCGACATTCTTACGATTGAAGCTGTCGCCTTCCCCGGGAAGGGGCAGGTGCTCCGTACCGGCATGCTCGGCGACGTGATGAAGGAGTCTGTAGAGGCTGCGCGTTCGGTAGTTCGCTCCCGTGCTCAGATGCTGGGGCTCCGTCCGGACATCTTCGCCAATACCGACTGGCACATTCACTTCCCCGAAGGCGCCATTCCGAAGGACGGTCCTTCGGCCGGCGCGGCAATCACGACGGCCATGGTGTCGACGCTCACCCATATTCCGGTGCGCTCCGACATTGCCATGACGGGCGAGATTACGCTCCGCGGCGAGGTGCTCCCGATCGGCGGTCTGAAGGAGAAGCTTCTCGCAGCTCAGCGCGGCAACGTGAAGACGGTGCTCATCCCTGAGGAAAACATGAAGGATCTCACCGAGATCAATGAGGATGCCCTCAAGGGTCTCGAGATCGTTCCGGTGAAGCGCATTGAGGAAGTGCTCCGCAGAGCGCTCCTCAGGATGCCTGAGCCGCTCTCCGATGAAGCTTTTGCTGCTTCAATGCCGCCGCCTCAGACGATGGTGCCCCCGGCGCCGGCAATGCAGACTTCAGCCTGATAAAGAGCTTGGCCAAAGCCGGCAAAAATTAATTATGAACGCAAAAGCCCTGTCCCTCCGGTATGGGGCTTTTGCTTTTAAAGTGACGAAAAAGCCTTGTTTACAAGGAGGCTTTTTTGTATACAATACCATCCATTCAAAACCTCGCGGATGTCTTAGGTAAACAAAGGACGGGCCTTTGTCTATTCATCACGCTGAAGGGGAGAGAAGCACATGAACAAGACCGATTTGATTAAAAAAGTGGCCTCGGAGGCAGGTCTCAGCAGAAGCAAAGCGTCAGAAGCTGTTGAGGCTATGCTTGACGGCATTCAGGAAGCGCTCGGGCGCAATGAAGACGTGGTAATTCTCGGATTCGGTTCTTTCAGCGTAGTGGATCGCGCCCCGCGTGCTGGGCGTCATCCTCAGACGGGCAAGCCCATGCATATCCCGGCAACGCGTCAGGCGCGCTTCAAGCCCGGAAAAACTCTTAAAGAACTGGTAAAATAGCTTTTCTCTGTTGCTCACGCTGAGCTACAGGCAGTGGATCCTTAGCTCAGTTGGTAGAGCGGCGCCTTTACACGGCGAAGGTCAGGAGTTCGAGTCTCTTAGGATCCACCACAAGATAGGCCCATACTGTTCGTAGCAGTCCGGGCTTTTCTTTTATTTCAAATAATTGCGGTAAAAACAACCTTACAAGCGTTCGCTGTAGATTTCTGCGGCCTCGCTTTATTGATGGTATGGATGATGGCACGGCGGTTAGCCCATGTTCATACCATCATTCGGACGAGCAAAATAAGAAAAGCGGTGCGCAGGCAGTGGCTCGTCTGAGGCCTTATCTCCTTATATTCCGTAGGCGAGAAATGAATAGACGAGCGCAGAATCCGGTCTGTGAATGAGGCGGATATTGAGGGTGTCCTGGCCGCCTGAAAACTTGCCGGGAACGCTCTGCAAAACCGGTTTTAAACACTGTTTTCGCGCTTTGTAAGGGTTTTCCTTAAAGCAAAAAAAGTGTGGGTCTCATGTGGGGCTGTGGTTTATGCAACCGTATCTGCATGCGTTCTGCTGATGAGAAATTCCTTTTTCCAGGTATGGACTAACAAAACAAAATTTTGTGAATGCACCTCTTGACAAGATAAAGATTCTTCTATAACATTCCAATTCTTCTTCGTTGAAGAAGAAATTCTCTCCGAGAAAACGCGGAGTGGTAGTTCAGTTGGTTAGAATATCGGCCTGTCACGCCGAGGGTCGCGGGTTCGAGTCCCGTCCACTCCGCCATTTACTATCGAAGAGAATCCAAAGAAGCCGGGGTGACCGGCTTTTTTGTTGCCGGACTTTCCAGAAAGTTCGGGCCGGAGGGAAGACTCCGGAGTGCGGCAGAAAATTTTTTCTGACCTCTTGCAAAAAGATCCGCGCTCCGTATAATTCTCCTCCTAAGCTGAAAAACGCAGCATCGCTGATGCGGAGTGGTAGTTCAGTTGGTTAGAATATCGGCCTGTCACGCCGAGGGTCGCGGGTTCGAGTCCCGTCCACTCCGCCAACAGTTTTTCTGCAAAATCTGATTTCAGATTTATTTCAAGCTTGGAAGCGCATCAGCGCGGAGTGGTAGTTCAGTTGGTTAGAATATCGGCCTGTCACGCCGAGGGTCGCGGGTTCGAGTCCCGTCCACTCCG
>CAKQON010000024.1 GCA_934255515.1 uncultured Sutterella sp. | reverse complement strand
AAGGAATAATTGTTTTTATAAAGGGTGTACTCGTATACGGCCTTTATTTAGCACTTTTCGTAAACCTATTTGGCGAGACTATTAATAAATGGGGAGTCGAGTTCCCTGTTGGACAACATAAATCAGGCGAACTTCCTCAGAGATCTCACCATTGTGATTGCTGATGGCAGTCAGCGGAAAACGAATGCTGTTGGGCAATCCGGTGCTGTCGATGAGGATGTTGGCTTCAGAACGCGCATTGCTGCCCAGGTGCTTCAGGTAGGCGCCAAAGAATGCTCGCAAAACATCCTCTCGCCCCAACGCCTCAAGCATGCTGTTGATGCGCTGCGTCGTCAGATTGGCGTTGGGAAAAAGAATTCGTGCATAGCTCCCTTCCCACCACACTTCAGCCTGAGCATTGCTTCGTGACTCAAGCATGTAGTAAAGCAGAAGAGCACGAAACGAGTCAGGGTTGCCATACGGTATCGCCTCTAACGCAGGCAAAAGGCCGAATTTTTCAATGAGAGAATTGAACAGAAAGGCATCGCCGAAGTCAACGATGTAAGTAGGACGAGCATTCTTGCGTCGAATCTGCGGGACAAAATCAGCCGGAGCTTGGCCAAACGTGTTGGTGCGAAGGTCGTAGGAAAAAACTCCGCGTTCAGCGGACTTGTAAATCCCACGCTCTTCGTCAAGGACTCGACCGAGATACACGACCGACTTCTTTTTGACGGTTTTCCCTTCTCGAACGGAGGTCATGACGGTGGCATAGGGAATGCCGTTGCTGATGTTGATGGCGATGTGCATAATGCGGAATGTAGGCTAAAGCAAATATTGCTACTACATTTTACTAAAACGGCGATTTGACTGCAAGCCAAATCGCCGTTTTAACTGCAACTCACCGAAATTAGAGAGGTTGGCAGTGGTTCACTTCCCGTGTAGAAACGAAATCTGCTATGGAACTCAGGATAATTAAATTTTATCCAAAAAGAACAATCATCTAATTTAATTTGACCTTCATGGTCAGTTGCGGATCTTCCAGCCTTTCGTGAGTAGTATCACTGCCAGCGCCATTGCCGCGAGCGCCGTTACGCCGACAATCACGAGGCTCCCCCAGGGATTGATGTCGCCGGTGCCGAAAAAGCCCGACCGGAAGCCGTCGACGAGATAGAAGAAGGGATTGAGTTTGCTCGCCGCCTGCCACACGGGCGGGAGCGACTCAACGGAATAGAAGACGCCCGAGAGGAAGGTGAGCGGCATCACCACGAAATTCATCACCGCTCCCATCTGGTCGTACTTTTCCGCCCAGAGCGCGGTAATGAGACCGAGCGAAGCCATGATCATGGAGCCGAAGAACGCAAAGGAGAGAATGAGGAGCGGCTCCTTCACCGGAGGCGCCGCCCAGAGCGCGCAGAAAAGGTAAAGCCCCGCTCCCGCGAGCATCGAGCGCACGAAGCTCGCGCAGATGTAGGCGGCGGCAACGGCCGGTCCCGGAATGGACGGGAGCAGGATGAAGACGAGGTTTCCGGAAATCTTCGACTGAATGAAGGAGCTCGCCGTATTGGAGAAGGCATTCTGAAGCACCGTCATCATGATGAGGCCCGGAATGATGAAGGCCGTGTAGGAGACGCCTTCATAAACCGGAAGGTGCTTTGAGAGCGCCTCGCCGAAGACGACGAGATAGAGCCCGCCCGTGAGCACGGGAGCCAGAATGGTGTGAAGCCACACCTTCATGAAGCGGACGACTTCCTTCAGGAAAAGCGTGCGAAACGGTATCCACATTTGATCAGGCTCCCGTGAGCGCAAGGAACACATCCTCGAGATCGGGCTGCCCGACCGTAAGGTTTTCAATTCGAACGCCGGCGGCGCGAAGCGCCTCGAGCTTTGCAAGGGCATCATCGGCGTCGGCAAGCCTCAGCGCAATGTCCGCGCCATGCCGCCGCATGAGGTCGCCCTCGAGCGACTTGGGACATTCCCCCTCAACGATTCTGCACCGAAGCACCCGTCCGTCAAAGCGCGAGAGGAGCGCTTCCGTGCGGTCGAGCGCCGCCACCTCACCCTTCTTCATGATGGCGATCCGCCCGCAGAGGGACTGTGCTTCGGCGAGGTAGTGCGTGGTGAGAATGATCGTCCGGCCTTCGCCATGGAGCCGCCCGATGAAGTCCCAGAGATGTTCGCGAAGCTCAACGTCGACACCCGCCGTCGGTTCGTCGAGGACGATCACGGGAGGCTTGTGAACGAGCGCCTGAGCAACGAGGACGCGCCGCTTCATGCCGCCCGAGAGGGCCCGCATGGAGGCGTCCGCTTTGTCCGAAAGCCCGAGGTTCGAGAGGATCTCGTCGTTCCAGTCGTCGTTATTGCGGATGCCCCAGTATCCCGACTGAAAGCGAAGGGTTTCGCGCACGGTAAGGAAGGGATCAAACGTAATTTCCTGCGGCACGATGCCGAGCGAGAGAGACGCCGCACGGCGGTTTTCACGCACGTCCATGCCTCTCACGAAGATCCTTCCGCCCGTCGGGGTAGCAAGCCCCGCAAGGCACGTGATCAGCGTGGTCTTCCCGGCGCCGTTGGGTCCGAGAAGGCCGAAGAATTCGCCTTCCTCGACATCAAAGCTCACGCCCCGGAGCGCCTGCGTTCCGGAAGCGTAGCGTTTCTGAACGGCATCAAACCGCACGGCAGGGACGCTCACTTTGGGGTTCCTTTCCTTGAAGTATCGGAAAACTGAATCTGAAGGTTCAGATCATTAGAAATTGACGCCGAAGACGCTGCGGAAGATTTCCGCGCCCTTCGCGAGATCCAGACGGTCGGGGTGCGTTTCGCTTTCGCGGCGCTTTTCCGCACGCTCCGGGCTCACGACGCCGCCCATGAGCTTCGTCATCTTTTCAAACTGCGCGGGATCGATGCGGCCGCGGCAGATGAAGGTCTGCGCGAGCGTATTGCCCTTTCCTGCGGCAACCAGGCCCTCGGCCGTTCTCTTCATCCAGGCCTGGGAGTCCGGATCGTTCACGTCGCTTCCCATCGTGGCGAAGCACCCGATGGTCTTTCCTTCAAAGCGCGGGGCAACGGCGCGCATATCGGCGGGCGCCTCCCCGAGGTCGCGCCAGTAACCGAGAAGAACTGGATTGAAGGGCGTGAGATCTTCGGGCAGTTCTGAGGGCTTCACGAGAAGCGCTCCGGGGAGCGCGTCCGCGATCGCGTGGCCGAGGATCATGGTGTTCCCCGTACGGGAACTGATGACGATAAGGGGTCTTGTTTTCTTCATTTTTCGTCTGCACCGGACTTTCTGATCGTCCGGTGCGTTACAGGGAAGCTTTTGGGAGAAATGAAATTGTCGTAGGAAAACAGGCTCGTCAGGCGCTCTCAGGTACTGACGCGCCGGCGCTCTGCTCCTCATGGGCCTTTGCGACCTCAAGCAGCCTCTCGGCAATGGCATCCGAGATCACGTGTTCGAGTTCGCAGGCAATTTTCTCCGACATGGCCTCATCGAGCTCAAGCACCGTGCGGCTGAAGTGCTTCACCGCCTGATAGCGGCGGACGATTTCCTCAGCAACGGCGCGGCCTTTTTCAGTAAGGCGGATCGGACTATAGGGCTCGTACGAGATGAACCCTTCCGCTCTCAGTTCGCGGAAGGTGAGCGCAACGGTCGAGCGCGTCACGCCGAGCTGCTCGGTAATCCGGCAGGCGCGCGCATGACCCTTTTCCTTTTCCTCAAGATAGATGTACTTGAGGTAGTTCTGACGCGTGGGCGTCGTCGGGGAGTCTTTTTCGGAGGCCCTGGCAGAGCGGCCCCGCACTTTCTGATTCTCATCCGACATGCGTTCTTATCTCCGGGTTTTTAATCTCTTTTTCGATTCTGCCCGAAGACAGAGCGCGCCGCCGCGCATTGTCGTTCATTGACAATGCGTGATGGCTGAAACAATGTTTGACATTTCTAACATTATACCGATATACTCGCGCCGCTGAGAAGCATTCTCATTTTTATTTCGATTACGCTTCTCAGAAATATTTACCTTTCGCTTTGAGACACCTCCACCCCAAGTGTTTCCAGGAGCGAACCACCCCGCGAGCGGTCAGTCATGATGAATCATCCTTCCGGTGCATCCGCCAAGGCGTCCTCCACCTTCGAGGCTGGAGCGCGAGAAATGAATGAAGCGGTGAAATCCCGTGCACCCGAAGCCTTCTTCGCGAACGCCGAAGATCCCCTTCACAATGCCTTCAAGGCGAAAGCCGCCATTCACTCCGGACCCGGCGGAATGCCTCTTCTCGGCGAAGACGCGAGAAAACGCCTTCTTGAACTCTCGGACAAGCCCCGCACCGGAAAGTCCCTGGCCTACATCCATGTGCCTTTCTGCGAAACCCGGTGCCTCTACTGCATGTTCTATCAGAACCCCTTCAAGGAAGAAGCGGTTCATGAATATGCGAAGAAGCTCGTGCGCGAAATCGAGATGTGGTCGGACAAGGCCTCTCAGAACGCCTATCCCGTCCATGCCGTCTACTTCGGCGGCGGCACGCCGACCGCGTTTTCGCCTGACGACCTCCGGCTCGTTCTCGGCGCCCTGAAGAAATACCTCCCGCTCGCGAACGACTGCGAAATCACGCTCGAAGGCCGCATCCACAATTTCGGCGACGCCAAGATGGAAGCGGCGCTCGAAGGCGGCGTCAACCGCTTCTCGCTGGGCGTGCAGACCTTCAACAGCCAGGTTCGTCAGTCCTTGCAGCGCGTTGACGACCGCGAAACGATTCTGAAGCGCCTCGACAAGCTCTGCTCCTACGACAACGCCGCGGTCGTTCTCGATCTGATCTACGGCTTCCCCGGCCAGACGATGGAAGTCTGGAACGACGACCTCAAAACCGCGGCGAGCCTCCCGCTCGACGGCATCGACTGCTATCAGCTGAACGTCTTTGAAAAGTCGCCGCTCGCGCGCTACATCGCGAACGGCAAGCTCCCCGCTGCCGCCGATCAGGCGCAGAAGGCGGACATGTTCGCGCACTCCGTTGAATACCTCACGGGAGAGAACTGGCGCCGGCTTTCGAACAACCACTGGGCGAACAACACCCGCGAGCGAAACATCTACAACGCTCTGGGGAAGAGCGCCTGCGACTGCCTCGCCTTCGGCTGCGGCGCGGGCGGGCGCCTCTTCGGCAACGCCTACATGATGGAAAGAAAGCTCGCCGACTACTACGCGATCCTCGAAAAGGGCGAAAAGCCCGCGGCATTCCTCATGGCGCCGAAGCCCAACTGGCACCTGCTGCGCACCATTTCCGCCGACATGGAGTCGGGCTCCATCAGCCTCGCAAAGATCAGCCGCGCCTTCGGCAACGTTAATCTCGAGGGCATGGCCGCTCCGATCCTGAAACAGTGGACTGAAGCGGGGCTTCTCGTCAAAAAGGGCGAGTGGTACTACCAGACCGTTGCCGGCCAGTACTGGCACGTCACGCTCGCGCAGCTCCTCATGAACTGGCTCGAACCCATGCTCCCGGGCGCGAAGCCCGCCGGCATGCCGATGGACATGGGCGCTCCCGAAGCGATGAAGCACATGGGAGCAGGCGCCGGTCCCGTGACTCTCGAGTCGCTCGCCGCCATGATTTCCCGCATTCCCTCGGGCGTGCGCAACATGGCCCGCATGATGCCTCGCCCGATGCTCATTTCTGCGCTCAGGGACATGCCGCAGGAAAAGCTCGACCACATGGGCACGGGCGTGAAGCGCGAGGACGTTCTTCGCATCCTTGAGGGCCTGAAGCCCGCAGAAGTCGACGCGCTTCTCAAGGATCCCATGGGCTTTGCAAAGACGAGGGCCCAGGCCAAACATCCCGGAGCTCCCGCGCATCTGGCGTGATGAAGCCCCGAACCGAACACCCCAAGAAGAAAAACCCAAGCAATCTCTACCACCCGAAATCAATCATGAAAGCACAGAAACTTTGCATGCTCGCGAGCGTTTTTTCCGCGGCACTTTTTTCCATGAGTACAGCTCAGGCTGCCGACGTCACGACGGAAGACGTCAAGGTGACGGCGAGCCGCGTTGAACAGGAACTGATGGACGTGAATATGTCTGTGTCGGTGATTACTGCCGATGACATTGCTCACTCAGAAGCCCGCACTATTGGTGATCTTCTCAAAGATGTACCGGGTGTTCAGATTAACAGTGACGGCGGTCAAGGCATGAAGCGTGCCCAGATCCGAGGAGAAGATTCCTTCCGCACGCTTGTCATGATTGATGGTCAGAAAATTGCTGAACACAAGTCCATGTCCGGCTCTCCGATGCTCATCGATCCCTCTATGGTGGAACGCATTGAAGTCATCAAAGGCCCTGCCTCCGTTCTCTATGGTTCGGACGCGATCGGCGGCGCAATCAACATCATTACCAAAAAAGGCGGCAACAAGCCCTTCGAAGCCGAAGTATCTGCCGGCATGGACAATGCCTCCAATGGCAAGACTGCAGCTGCATCCATCTACGGCGGCATCAGCGGCTGGCATTACCGCCTTGGGCTGGCACATGAGAGCGGAGACAATCTCCGTACACCTGCCGGCAAAGCTCCTTATACGGAATTTAGCTCCTTTGGCGCCAATGGCTATTTAGCCTATGACATTTCCGAAAATGCAACCGTGGGCATGACTCTCGACCATTTTGATATGGATTTCATGTCCGGGTCCATGCTGCCTGGCTACAGCAATTTCTTCGTGAATGTTCCGAAATGGAAGCGCGATAAAGTTGGGATTTTTACAGATATCAAAAACCTAAACGAATACCTTACCCGTATTCGAGTTGATGCCTTTTATCAAACCAGCAACAAGCAGATGCAAAACCATATTGCTGTAACAGGCATGCCCTTCATGATTGATAATTTCGCTGACAACGATCTTGACCAATATGGAATTTCAATCCAAACAGACTGGCAGCTTGGAGAAAATAATTATCTAGTCGCCGGGTATGAGTTTAATTATGACGATCTCGATGCCACAAGCAGTGTCTTAGCCGTCGCTCCCCGTAATATGGGCATGGGCATTCACAAAGGCACCTATTACACCTCTTCCGGAATTTATCAGGGCAGCATGTCTACACATGCAGTGTTTGCCTCCATGGAGTCCATGCTTCCCTATGATTTAACTTTGACTTATGGCGCCAGATACACGTACGTCAAAACGGATATGGACAAATCGTATGGCGTAAAAACATACGCCCAGGGATCGAACGCCTCAAAAGGCCCTATCGTAACCTCCACGCCCGGCAGCCAGCACAATGATCGTGTTGTATTTAATGCCGGCATCTCTTATTCCGGCATTGACGATTACGTGCTTCGCACACTCTGGAGTCAGGGCTTCCGCTCCCCGCTTCTTCAGGAACGTTATATCCCTTCCTCAATGGGCAATACATCCATGGGGCAAATTCTTGGCAACCCTGATCTAAAGCCTGAAACTTCTGATAATTTTGAAATTGGCGCACGTTATCAGAAGGGCGGGTTCATGCTGGATACTGCTGCCTTCCTTTCTCTTGCAGATGACTATATTGCCGCTGTTTCTATCAGTCCCACCGAACAGCAATACGACAATATGGCTGAAGCCAAAACTTTTGGCATTGAGCTTTCTACCTCTTATCAAATTGGAGAAACTGGCTTTACTCCTTACATTAACGGCACCTGGATGCGCCGTCAGTACACAAATGAAGACGGATTTAAAACGTATAAAACGTCTACCCCCGAATTCATTGCCCGGTACGGCGTTCGTTGGGAAGGTGAACGCAATGGTCTGGGTCTGCGCACCGACCTCTATGCCAAGAGCTTGACGGCCTCTGAATATGACGATGGCGGCTACAACTATCGCCTCGGCGGTGCAACAACGCTCAACTTGACGGCTGGCGTTTCCTTTGGTGCCCAAAAGCAATTCTCGTTTGATGCGGGCATCTACAACATCTTCGACAAGAAGTATCAGGAAATGCAGTCCATCTATGAACCCTCGCGTTACTTCAGCGTGAAGCTCAACGCTCGCTACTAACACTCATGTCCTGTTGAGTGTTGATCACAGTCCCTGCGGTTTTCCCGACTGCAGGGACTGCGGTCGCTTCTCCCCTTTCGAAACCTCTGTGGGTGCCTCACGATGAATCCCCCCATCAAACGCTACTGGGAAGCGCGCGAGCTCGTCCTCATCGGCGTTTTTGCCGCTGCGGCAAAGCTCTCAAGCCTCCTCATCGCCCTCGCGGGCGGCGGCATGAATCCCATCGGACTCGTCGCGAAGAATCTGGTCTATACGACCCTGATGATCGTTCTCCTCACAAAGGTTCCGAAATGGGGGACGCTCCTTCTCTTCACGGTCATATCCATGATCGTGAGCGTCTGTCTTCTGGGCGGAAGCCTCACGCTTCTCCCTGCGGCGCTCGTCGCCGCGCTCATCGGCGAAGCCGCGGTCTGGCTTACCGGGGGCGCCGGCAAGCGCTGGGCCCCCTGGGTTGCGGTCGGCATGTACGACCTCATGAGCAAGGGGTTGTCGCTCGGCGTTTCCTACCTCTTCATGCGTGAGAGTCCGGCACTCATCACGATCATCATCCCGATCGTCGCCTGCGGCTACCTCGGATCCCTCTTCGGCCTCTGGTTCGGCTGGAAAACTGTTGGAGAACTCAAGCATGCGGGCTTTGTTCGCTAAAGGCGCCGACTCGAGCGTGCTCAAATTCCTCGACGCAAGGACGAAGCTTGCCGTCACGCTCGTGGTCGCCATTCTCACCGTCGCCTGCTCGGGCGTCATCTCGCAGATCATCATCTTCGCCTCGAGCCTCATCTATGCGCTCTATCTCAAGCGCCCGGGGCTCCTCGCCGTTCTCTACGGCCTCATGGCCGTGATGATGGCGATTGCCGCACTTTTCGGGCTCCTTCTTGAAGAGTGGCTCCCCGCCATGGGCGGCATCACGCTGCGCGCGCTCTTCGTTCCCTTCATGCGCGGCCTTTCGATGATGAATGTCGTCATGGTGCTCGCGATGACGACGCGCGTTGAGGACCTGCTGGCGACCCTCGAGCGCATCCGCCTTCCCTTCTGCATTTTTTTGCCGACTGCAGTGATGCTCCGCTTCATCCCGACCTTCACGAACGACATCCGTCAGGTCTGGGAGACGCTCAGGATCCGCGGCTGGCCTGTAGGTCCCGTGATGATGACCTGCCGGCCGCTCCTCTGCGCGCGCCTCATCCTCGCTCCCATTCTCTTCCGGGCGCTCAAATCGTCCGAAACCCTCGGCGTTGCTTCAGAGCTCAAGGGCCTCGGCACGACGAAGCGCACGATGCGCACCGACGGCCGCACGATGAAAACGATCGATGCGCGGGTGCTCTCTTTCCTCTTCGTCTTTACCGTCCTCACGGTCCTCGCGGAAATCTTCCTCCGCCACATCTGGGCCGCCAAGATCACCATGATGCATTAACCCGGAGATGCATCCAATGCCGATGATTGAATTCAAAAACGTCTCCTACGTCTACGCCAACACCAGTGAAGAGGCCGTGAGAAATATTTCGCTCACGGTGCACGCAGGCGAACTCAAGGTCGTCACCGGCGCTTCCGGGTGCGGCAAGACCACCCTCATGCGGCTCGCCAACGGCCTCTGCCCGCAGATCTATGGCGGAAAGGTTGTGGGCTCCGTTCGGGTCGCCGGCTGCGACGTGTCGGAAACGCCCGTGGCGGAACTTGCCGAACACGTGGGCACGCTTTTCCAGGATCCCGAGGAGCAGTTCTTCGCCTTGAACGTCGGCGACGAAATCGCCTTTGCCTTGAGAAGCCGCGGCGTTGCTCCCGAAACCATTGAAGAGCGCGTTCTCGCCGCCGCCGACCGGCTCGGCATCACGAATCTCCTCAAGCAGGACATTCACGAGCTTTCCGAAGGCCAGAAGCAGAAGGTGGGGCTCGCGAGCATTCTCGCGCTCGGCCCCCGCGTTCTCATCTTCGACGAACCGAGCGCCAACCTTGATCCGGAAGCGACGGAGTCGCTTGCCGTTACGATGGGCGAACTCAAGAAGGAAGGCGCCGCCATTCTGGTGGTCGACCACAGGCTCTATTGGCTGAGGGACGTCGCGGACGAAGTGATCGTAATGTCTAAGGGCCGGATTGAAGCCTCGGGCTCCTGGGAAATGCTCAGGAACGATGCTCTTCGCGCACGCTGGGGTCTGCGAAAGGCCGACGTCGCCGATCCGCGCGAGACTCTTGCCCCGATCGATGTGGTCTTTGAGAGACCGGTTCCGCTTGACGAGGCGGGAAAGAGCGTCTTCTCCGCCAACCGCATGTCCTTCGCCTATACGCCCGAAAAGCCCGTCTTCACGGACGCGTCCTTTGCGGTGCCGGCAGGCGTCACGGCGCTGATCGGGAGCAACGGCACGGGGAAAACCACCCTCGCCCGCATTCTCACGGGCCTCAATAAGGCCGAAGGGTCGTTCGCCGTCTGCGGAAGCCCCGTGGGCGAAGGCGGCCTCATGCCGCATTCGGGGCTCGTTCTCCAGAACGCCGACCACCAGCTTCAGATGCGCACCGTGCGCGAGGAAGTGATCTGCGCGATGGAAGCGGGCATTGCTGCAATGAACGTCAGGAAGGGCTTCTGGCAGCGCTTCGCGCACGTGAAATTGAACGCGAGCCAGGTCCGGCGCGCCGAGGAGATTCTGAAGAGCCTCAACCTCACGCACCTTGCCGGCCGCCACCCGCAGAGCCTCTCGGGCGGCGAAAAGCAGCGCGTCGTCATTGCCTGCGCGCTCGTGAAGAACCCCGCCATTCTGATTCTCGACGAACCGACCTCAGGGCTTGACGGCGCCAACATGGCCTGCATCGCGAAGCTTCTCAGGGATGAAGCCGCCCGCGGCCGCGCGGTCTTTCTCATTACGCACGACCTCGAACTCCTCGGCATCTGCGACAGGGCGCTCCGCATGCGGGATCTGCAGCCCGCAGAGGCCTCTTCCACCGAACCCCGAAACACCCACTGACAGCTGCGGGACTTCAATTTCCGGAGCCCTGCGCAACCATCCTCCCTGATCCAAAAGGACGCACACGAACATGACCATCGAACGCATCACCCCCACGGAAGCCGAAGCCGCGACCATCAACGAACTCATGAACGCAAAGTTCCCGGTTACGGTCTCGTCCATAGCCGGAAAGCTCGGCATGACGGAGATCGAAGCCGCCCAGCGCCTCCCCGCCGACCGCGTCTCCTTTGTGACGGGCGACATGAACGAACGCTTCGACAATCTCTGGGCGGCCCTTGCCGCCTGGGAAAAGGCGACGCTCTTCATCACTCACGAAGGCCACGTCTTTGAAATCGCGGCGAAGCTCTCTACGGGAAAGCGCGCCATGGGCTACTACAACATCCTCGCGAAGGACGCTGTCGTCGGCGGCCACCTCGCCTACGAAAAGATCAAGGCCGCCGCCTTCGTCACGATGCCCTTCATGGGCCGCGAATCGCTCTCCGTCCTTTTCTTCGACGCCGAAGGGCGCGTGAGCTTCTCGGTCTACGCGGGCCGCGAAAACCACCAGATCATCGAATCGGTGAAGACCGCCTTCTTTGCCGATCGCGAAAAGTTCTGCGCCTGATTTTCTGTAGGGAATAAAAGAAATGACAAAGCCCCTTCTGATTGTGAGCTCCAAGACCGGCAACACGCGGATCATCGCTCATGCCGTTGCGGACAGCCTCCCGGACGCGCTTCTCACCACCGCCGACAAGCTCCCTGAGGACTTCTCCGGCTTCAATCCCGTCGGCCTCTTCTTCTGGTGCGACCGCGGCATGGCCCCGGAAGACACGAAGGCCGTCGCGCCGAAGCTCGCCGGCAAGAAAATCGCCTGCTTTGCCACGATGGGCGGCGACCCGAAGGCCGAACGCGCGCTCGAATGGATGAAGAAAACATCGGAAGCGCTCGTCGCTTCCGCTCCGGGCGCCGAGCTCGCCGGCATCTTCCTCTGCCAGGGACGCATTGACCCGGAACTCTTCGCGCAGATGTCGGCAATGATGGGAGGCGAAGTCTCGCCCGAACGCGAGGCGAGAAGAAAGGCCGCCGAACACCATCCGGACCGCCTCGACGCCCTCAACGCTGCCGCGGCCTGGCAGCAATTCTTCAACTGATCATCTCCTCGATGCCCTTTTCCCTAAGCGGGAAAAGGGCGCAAGCAGAAGAAGGGGAAAATAAAAATGGAACTCTCCGCGGACAGACTCGCCTACATCTACTCGATGATCGGCCCGGCCGGCGTGACGCTTGTCTTTGTGTCCCTCTTTGCCGTCTACCTTGCCGTCTGGCAGCTGCTTTACATGACGGCCGTCTGGCGCAACTTCCGCCGCGACTTTCTCGACCTTGAACGCGGCAACGAACGGTGCCTCAGGTTCGTGGATCCGAACAAGGCCAACCCGCTCATCCGCATCATCTACGAAATCGTCACCACGCACGGCGAGCACTCGGACGACATCCGCGCCGAAGTGGGCTACCTCTTCCACCGGAACTTCAAGCGCGTCACGAACGGCCTCTGCTGGCTGAAGCTCATTTCCGTCGTTTCCCCGCTTCTCGGTCTGCTAGGCACCGTCTGGGGCATGGTCGACGTCTTTCAGAGCATGAGCGACGTCACGCACGCCAACGCCCAGATTCTGGCGTCGGGCATCTGGTCCGCGCTCATCACCACCATCATGGGGCTCTCGGTCGCGATCCCGACCCTCATGTGCTACTACTACCTGATGCTCAAATTCAGGGGCTTTCACATTGAAGCAATCGAGCACAGCTACCGCGCGCTCGAAGTGATGAGAAAGATCCGTGCGAAGCGCGCCAAGGGCGCCGACGAAAGTTCCGGGTTCTAAGAGGAGCGCGCCATGAATTCGAGCTTCTTCGACTTTGACGAGGAGCCCCAGATCGATCTCACGCCTCTGATCGACTGCCTCTTCATGCTCATCATCTTCTTCGTCCTCACGATGAGCTTCTCGCGTCCGGTGCTGGAGATCATCCTTCCGGAAGCGAAGAACGCGGAGTCGAGCCACGAGAGAAATGAAATACTCCTCTCCGTCAAGGCGGACGGGACCTATGCGGTCAATGCCGACCCTGTGACGCTCGACGAACTCTCCCTCAGGCTCGATGCGGATCCCGACAAGCTCCTCAACATCTACATGGATGAAAAGGCTCCCTTCGCGGCATTCGTGAAGGTGCTCGACCTCGTCAAGGTGAAGCGCGCCGGGCGCTTTGTCATCAGCACGCGCGATCCGGGTTCGACGCCTGCAGAGCCCTCTAAAGAGAACGGCAATGGCGAGCGGTGAGTCCCATTTCGCCACCCGGGCGGCGCGCATTTACGTCATTGCCGCGGCAGTAGCGGCCGTGCTTGCGGCGGGCCTTGATGTGGTCGAGAAGGTGATCGCCGTGCCGAGCCTTCCCGAGGGGATTCTGCGCGAGCGCGTGACCGTCACGGAATTCCGGCGCATTGAGGATCCTCAGGTGAAGCCGATGGATGAGGAGCCGCTTATCGAACACACGGCCGACGAAAGCGCCTTCGAAGTGGACGCGAAGCCCGAACCGCCTCCTGAACCTGAACCGGAGCCAGAACCAGAGCCCGAGCCGGAACCCGAGCCGGTCGTTGAGCCTCCGCCTCCCCCGCCGGAACCTGAACCAGAGCCGGAGCCCGACCCGGAACCAGAGCCTGAGCCACCGCCTCCGCCGCCCCCTGAGCCGGAACCTCCTCCGCCTCCGAAGCCGAAGCCTGTTCCCAAACCGGCTCCGAAGCCCGCTCCCAAACCCGTGAAGCCGGCGCCGAAGCCCGTGGCTGAAAAGCCGGCTCCCGCTGAAGAAGCGCCTTCTGAAGCTTCAACGGGCACGAATGGTGCTGCAGCATCCGGAGGCGCCGGCGGCGTCGCTAACGCGGGCGGCAACGCAGCGCTTGGCGACGAATCCGCGGCGCTTGCCCTCATCGTGCGCGAAATCGAAGCGCATAAACGCTATCCGAGGCGCGCGAGGCAGACGGGCATTGAAGGCTGCGTTGTTCTATCCGTCGATATCGACGAAAACGGCGTGGTCCGCTTGGTTGCCGTGGGCGAGAAGCACAATTCGGTGCTCCTCAACCGTGCGGCGCTCCAGGCGGCCGACGGACTCGTGGGCATGAAGCTTCCGCTCGCGAAGGCCATGACGGTGTCCGTCCCGGTGGTCTTTACGCTCAAATAGACTTTCAACCGTCTCTACGCAAAAGCGCTCCCCGAAATTCAATCCGAAGAGCGCTTTTTGCTGCTTCTGAAACCCTTGCGGGCAGGCGTCAATGAGCGTCAATCAAAGCGATACAGGATGCTGGCGCCGACCGTCCAGTTGACGGCGCTGCTCTCGGTCATGGGGCTGTCCTTCACCTCGTCGGAAAGGCGCATGGCGCCGAGCGTGCCGAACGCCACCCAGTGCTCGTCGATCGCGTACGAGGTCTTCACGCCTGCCGTATAGGCAAGACCGCCGTCGGGATGGTATTCGTCGAGGCCGCTCCTCGCAGCTTCGTTCCTCGAAATCCCGAAGTAGTAGTCGTTGAACTTGTCGTTCGCCCAGAGAACGCCGACGGAAGGCGTCACGACGAGCTTAGAGAAGCGAAAGTCGTAGGAATAGTCCGCACCCACCAGAACGCCGTCCGATTCGCCGAGGAGATCCGCCTTGACGCCGGCAGAGATCTTGCCGAAATTCCCGGCCCACTGGTACGAAAGCATGCCCGCGAGGCTCGTCTTGCGGTCGTCGAGCTTTCTGACGGCAGCATTGTCGGAACGGTCCGTTTTGAAGTACATCGGCATCCAGCTCACGCCGAGCCGAAGGCTGTGGCCGCCCTCTTTGAAGAGATACGCACCGCCCTCGATGCCGTTCACGTAGAAGCGTTCGCCTTCATATTGAACAACCGGAAGCGGATACCACTGCGGATCCGCGTCCTTATAGACTGGGAAATTCACGAAAGTCGCGGCGCCGAGCGAAAAGCTTCCCGCAGCGGCGGCACCCGCGGCGGCGGCGAGCATCAGCGCAACGGTCCCTGAAACAAAAGTCTTCTTCATTCTTCTTCCGGTCTCACAAAGCGCCTTGGAGCGCATTGAAAATCTTTGATTTTTATTCATTCGCCTTCAAGAAAGGCGGACCGCAATCATATCGGGCGAGCGATTCTGTGAACGATTGTTCACCTTGCAAGATGCAAGCAAATGTTTCCCTTGTCTCTTCCGTGAATAGATAAACGAAGGCACTTGCCCGATGCCGCTAGCGGAGTTCGGCTTAGGAAAGAGAAGCACTGCAGACGCGAAAAAAAGGGCATTGCAGCAAGAGAAGCCTCTTTTGCTGCAATGCCCTTAGCTCTGAAAAGCATGCTTCGGGAAAACTTTTTTCACCGTGCCGGGGAAGCTCAGGTCAGCTCGTAGCAGCGAGCGAAGCCTCGGCCGAGCGCCAGTCGCTTTCGGCCATGAGGGGAACCGTCGGGAACTGCCGGACGGAAGAAACGTAGGGGAGCTCCACGAGCTCGGAAATCATGTTCTCAACATAGCTTCTGATCGCGCCCGCGAGACGGAACTGATGGAAGGAGCCCGCTTCCGTGAGGCGGATCCAGTCGCCCCTGCCGCTGATGAGGCCGGCAGCGCGCCAGTTCTCGAGCAAGGGCTCAAGGATGCCGCCCAGCATGACGCCGCCCGCGCGTTCCGTGCGTGTGATTGAGAAGCGCCCGTCGGCAATCCCCTGAGAGAGGAGCGCTGCAGCGCGCCAGTAGGGTTTGGGGAGCGTCACTTCCCGCACAGCCCGGTGGCCCGAATAGACAGCACCCAGCCACTTGTCGAGCTCAGGTTCGATCAGGTATTCGCGTCCGAAGAGACGCCCTCTCGCGCCCGACCCGAAAACGAGCCGGTCGGCGTCACCCATGGCAAGCGACCGGTAGAGACTTCGTTCGCGCCCGGATCGTCCCCAGCCGAGCGCCGAGCGCACCTCCCATCCTTCGCCGGGCAGGAGCTCAAAGGCGAGTGCATGCTCGGATGCAAGGAGATCATCCGAAGCCGCGCGGAAGGTTTTCTCGGCTTCGGCCGGGAATTCGGGCTCGCCTGCCGCACGAAGCGTGAGGCCGTCAAGATTCATTGAGGAGGCGGTCCTGAGGTCGCTCTCCCAGACTTCAGGCGACTGTCCGGGCAAACCGTAATTGAGTTCAATCGCGACGCTCGCTTCGTCATAGGAAAGAAGGCGCTCAAGCGTCTTCACGACCGCATGGGCATCCTCCACGCGTCCTGCCGCGCGGCGCACCGCAGTATTAAAGGACCGCACGGGAAGAAGGAAACGCGTGACGCCGCCCGCGAGCGCGGCCTCCATCTTTTCCTCGGTAAAGTGATGCACGCGGGCATCGAATTCGATTTCGCAGTCGTTCGCGAGCGGAAGAATTCTTCTCGCGTTGGAAAGAATGCGCAGAATGTCCACGGGCTCGAGCGCCGTGGGATTGCCGCCTCCGATGCGAAGCGCCTGAATGGGAGTTCCCGACTGCGCATGCTCGCCGCTCCAGAGACGCATTTCGCGAACGACGGCATCCGCATAGCGGCTGCTCTCGAGCTCACGGTAGTCGTTCTGCCAGCAGCCGCACCCTTCGCAGCGCGTTTCGCAGAAGGGCACATGAATTTCGGCAACAGCCTTTCCCCTGCGCGTGCGGTCAAGAAGATTCTCAATCTCTTCGTCGGCCGCCGTCCCCGTCAATACTTCAGCCGGAATGACTTCTGAAGACGAACCCTCAGCGGCATTCGCAAATGCCATTCTGCGGGGATCGGACGAAGGCGATGCGCGCCAGTCAAAGGACGCGTTATCGGACGTGGGGCAGGCGAGCGGGTGAGAGACGACTTCAGACATGGCGGGAGTGGGCAAAATCTTAATCGCAAATGAGAATAATTCTCTTTTGCGTAAGATTATCACTCCCTGCGCGCCGGCGCACCTCTTTTGGCCCGGCGGTCCCGATGAGCGCTATCGGGAAATCCCGGATTACTGCGAGATCTTGCCGTCCTCGCTCTTATGGCTTCGAGCCGATGCCCAGAGCTTCGAGCGGTCAAAGTCCGCCACTTCGTCGACGGGCTTGCCGCCCAGGGCCTTCACTTCGCCCGAGAGTCTGCGGATTTCCGCGCTCTGCGCCTCAACCACACGCACGAGCTCGAGGATCGATACAGCGTACGGATCCTTATCGCTCGCGCTCACGCCGTAGGCATGGAACTCCTGTTCCTCAGGCTTCTCTTCCGCGGTCTTCTCCCCGCATCCCAGCTTCTTTGCGGTCTTCGGGCACGTGGCGCGGCCCGGCACGCCCACAACGACGGCACCTGCGGGAACGGGCTTCACGACGACGGCGTTCGACCCGATCTGAGCGCCGGCTCCGACCGTGAAGGAGCCGAGGACCTTGGCGCCCGCGCCCACCACGACGCCCTCTTCGAGCGTCGGATGGCGCTTTGCTCCCTTGGTGAGCGAAGTTCCGCCCAGAGTCACCCCGTGGTAGATCGTGCAGTCATCGCCCACTTCCGCCGTCTCGCCGATCACGACGCCCATGCCGTGGTCGATGAAGACGCGGCGGCCGATCTTTGCGCCCGGATGAATTTCAATGCCGGTGAGGAAGCGCCCGACGTGGGAGACCCAGCGGGCGAAGCTTTCCCAACCCTGAAGCAGACACCAGTGCGCCGCGCGATGGATCACCACCGCATGAAACCCCGGATAGGAAAAGATGATTTCAAGCGTGCTGTGCGCAGCCGGATCCTTTTCCCGGATGGTTTCAATAAGTTCCCTGGCGTCACTGATAATCGACATTGAATTGGCCTTGAGTTGAATGAAATCGTTCTTCTTAAAAAACGCCTCGCGTCAGTCGGTGGATTCGGGCTTGCGTGCGGACAGAGCCTTTGTTTTGCTCCCGATCCGCTCCTTCTTCGGCTGAATGATGGCGGCGCAGATTCCGCGAAGGAGCGCGAGTTCGTTCTTAGACAACCCCGAACGGCTGAAGATCCTGCGCGTCATGTCCATCAGGTGCCGGGGATTGGAAGGATCATGGTAGCCGCAGGCTTCCATTGCCTTTTCCCAGTGCCCGTAGAAGCCCTCGATCGATTCGCTCGACGCGGGCTCGTCGTTCTCGAAGCGCCCCTGCCAGTCGTAGAGTTGTCCTTCCTTTCCGTCCGCAGCAAGGAGCGCCATCTGCATTTCGTAGGCGGCAATCTGCACGGCCTGAGAAAGATTGAGGCTCGGGCTCTGGGGATCAGCGGGAATGGCCGCGCACCCCTGGCAGAGCATGATTTCTTCGTTGGTCATGCCGCTTCGCTCGGTACCGAAAACAAAGGCAAGGTCGCCGTCCATCTGCTCGAGCCAGGCAGTCGCCTTCCCGGCCGCTTCCCGCATGGGCGAGAGCTTCGGACCGTACTCGCGGTCGTAGCCCGTGAGCGCCCAGGCAAAGGTGACGCCTTCAAGAGCGTCGGCGAGCGTCTCATGCATGCGCGACGCTTCGAGCACGTCGATGGAGCTCGTCGCATACGCAACCGCTTCCGGGTGCGTGCGGTAGCCGGGCTCGCGGGGCGCAACGACCCTCAGGTCGCGAAACCCCATGGTTTTGATGGCGCGGGCGGCCGAACCGATGTTGCCCGGATGGGCGGGTTCACAGAGGACGAATCGAACGCGTCGGGTAAGCTCGGGCGTCTGCTGCATTTCGGAGGGTGAGAAGAGGAAATCAGAAGCGCTCCGGCAGAAAGGAAGTCAATCTCTTTCTGCCGAAACTCGCAAAAGAAGCTGAAGCGCTCATTTTAGGATGCCTTCAGCTCAATAGGTGTAATCCCTTGGGGGATTAATCAATCTCAGCCCTGCGGCGTCTTCATGAGGAGCGCAACGGCATAGGACGCCATGCCTTCCTCGCGCCCGACCGCATCCATTTTTTCGTTTGTCTTGGCCTTGACGCTCACGCGTTCAATATCGATCCCGAGGGTTCTCGCGACGCTCTCGCGGATCGCCTTCATGTGAGGGCCGATCTTCGGGCGCTCGGCAACGATGGTGGAATCAATGTTGACGAGGGTCCACCCTTCCGCACGCACGAGCTCCATCACTGCCGCAAGGAGCTTCGCACTGTCCGCGCCCTTCCACTTGGGGTCCGAAGGCGGAAAGTGCGTTCCGATGTCGCCCAGGGCCGCAGCGCCCAGCACCGCATCCGTAATGGCATGAAGGAGCACGTCCGCATCGGAATGGCCGTCAAGGCCCTTTTCAAAGGGAATCGTGATTCCGCCCAGAACCAGGGGACGGCCCTCGACCAGGCGGTGCGAATCGTATCCCTGACCCACGCGGATATTGGGAATCGTCATGTTTTTCTCTCCAAGAATGAGGCCGGCGACGATTTCATCCCCGGGCTGCGTGACCTTGATGTTGGCCGAACGGCAGGAAACGGCCTTAACGGGAAGTCCCAGACGCTCAACGGCGCTCGCTTCATCGGTAACGCCTTCCGTGCTTCTCTGAAGCGCATTCATCAGCGTTCTCGCGCGAAAGAGCTGCGGCGTGGCCGCCCGCCAGAGGTTCTCCCTCGGCACGGTTTCGAGAATCCTGCGGCGAGAGTCGGTGCGCTTCACGGTATCGGCCATCGGAACAGCGAGGATCCCGCCTTCGACGCTCGAGTCGCCTAAGACCTCGTCCAGGAGGTGATTGACTTCCGAAGGCCTTACGCAGGGACGCGCCGCATCGTGCACCAGCACCCAGGCGTCTCCCGGGAGGTTCGCCGCCATAAGCCCCCCCAATACCGTGTCGGCTCTTTCGCGTCCGCCCGCCCGAAGAACCTTCACGCGGGGGCCGAAAGCTTTGGCCGTTTCATCGATCCAGGCATCCTCCTGACTCACCACCACGTAGATGGCGTCAATGCGCGAAACGCGCTCGAGCGCGCGGACCGTCTGAAGAAGCATGGGTTCTCCCGCAATATCCATGTACTGCTTCGGGATCCCTGCTCCCATGCGGCGTCCGACGCCTGCCGCGGGAATCAGCGCCGCAATGCGGGCTTTCTTGTCATCTGGCATTCCTAATGTTCCTCTTTGAAGAGTCCGGAGGAGAGCCTCCAAGTCTAACGGGCAAACAGCGAAGCGAATTTTCACGCTTTCTTTACACCCGGCCCCCGCCTAAAGTATTAAGCTCTCCTTCCCTTTTCGGACCCCAACAAAACACAAACACGCACCATGGAAAAAACCGTCGAACGCATGATGTATGCCGCGCGCTGGCTTCTTGCTCCGATCTACATCGGTCTTTCATTAGCGCTCCTCGCTCTGACGATCAAATTTTTCCAGGAAGTCGTTCATGTGCTCCCGCATGTGCTCGACCTCTCCGAGAACGACCTGATCCTCGCCATTCTTTCCTTCATCGACATGGGCCTCGTGGGCGGACTCCTCGTGATGGTGATGTTCTCGGGCTATGAGAACTACGTCTCCTCGATCGACATTGAGAAGGATGCGGAGCGCCTCTCCTGGCTCGGGAAGCTCGATACGGGCTCGCTCAAGAACAAGGTGGCTGCGGCGATCGTCGCCATTTCGTCGATTCACCTCCTCAGATTTTTCATGGGCATTCAGGAGATCGCGAACGACAAGCTCGTCTGGTACGTGATCATCCACCTGACATTCGTTCTGTCTGCGCTCGTGATGGCCTTCATCGACCGCTTCTCGCGGCACTGACCTGACCGACGGTCCTGAGATTCAGGAAAAACGGCCTGCGCTTTGAAAGAGAAGCGTCAGGCCGTTTTTCTTGGGTTGTCGCAATTGAGCGTCATCTGCAGAAAACTATTTCGGATTAGCCTATGCGCGCCGAAGATTCCGGAGGACGATAACCGAAAAACCGAATAACAAAATCATCATTTTTATTGTTTAACATAGAGTTAAAGATAAAAATCTCTGCTCCTGCCGGGTCATCCATTCGCATGAAGGCAAGCCCTTGCATCCGGGTATACACCTAATTTCTGCTTTCCCACAGCGTGTTTTCGACGCGCAAAATGCGTTTCCAAACATATATCGCGGGCGCGAGAGCGTCCGCTGAACGCGTTTCCTCAATTGAAAACCAGATCGCAGGAGATATTCGTGATCCGCACGAACCTCAAGATTGCGGCGACGGCTCTCGCCGTGGCTTCCGCCTTCGCCTCGACGGCCTATGCCGCCGGCTTCCAGCTTACTGAACAGTCCGCTCTCGCCCTCGGCCGCGCCTATGCCGGCGTCGGCGTCGACGGCACGGACGTTTCGGGCATGTACTACAACCCGGCCACGATGACCCTTCATCCGGGCACGCAGGTTCAGCTGGGCGCTGTGGGCGTTGGCCTCAATCTTGAGTATGTTGGTCATGATGCCGAGTACAAAGAGAACGGCCGAGCCAGGGAAGAAGTACTTCCGCACGGCTATATCTCCCACCAGATCAACGACACGACCTGGGTTGGTCTTGCCCTGACGATTCCGTACGGCCTTGCCACAGAATATGACTCCAATTGGACGCATCAGGAACTCGGCACGGATGCCAAGATCACCGTGATCAACTTCAACCCGAATTTCGCCTGGAAGGCTACCGATACGCTTTCCTTCGGTGCAGGCATTGCGTTGCAGTATGTGGATGCTAAATTCGGTGTCGGTGTCGCGAAAGACAAATTGAGACTTGGCTCAATCCACAACGAATACACGGCAGATGGCTTCACCTGGGGATTCAATCTTGGCATGATGTGGGCCCCTGTCGAGAATCTCCGCTTCGGCGTGTCGTATCGTTCGGAAACGAAACACAAAACGAACGGGACTCTTAAGACGCGAGGTACGGGTGCCCTCTCTGGGCTGAATGGTGATTATGACGCCTCGGTTACTGTTTCCGGCCCGGCCTGGGCAATGTTCAATGCAGCATGGGATGTCAATGACTATCTCAGCCTTTACGCTACCTTCCGTTGGGCGGATTGGTCCAGCTTCAAGAGCCTCAAAACTGATGCTCCAGAACTCAGTTCTAAAGTCAAAAGGACGCTTGGATACCTCGGACAAAACAGTAATCTCAGCCAAGAGAAAATTGATGCGTTGTCCGCTGTTTTCAACAATCTTGCCAACATCGAAAATAATTGGGTCGATACCTACCTATATTCTGTAGGTTACGACCTCCGCGTGAACTCCTTCTGGACGCTGCGCGGCGGTGTTGCCTATGAAACGTCTGCTATCGGCGATCCCAAGACACGTACGGCCCTCATTCCTGATGCGGACCGCTGGTGGTTTGCCATCGGTTCCTCCTTCCACTGGACGAAGGATTTCCAGACGGATATCGGTTTTGCTCATCTGCACGGCATACATGAACGTTCGCTCTATGACCACACTCCGGGCGGTAACAGCGAACAGATTGGCAAGTTCCGTCATCTTGACGCCTACCTCCTCGGTGTTCAGATGCAGTACCGCTTCTAAGCCGATCTTCGGATGAGATTGACGCTCGTCTAATTTAAAACCCGCATGAGACCATCTCTTGTGCGGGTTTAATTTATGTTCACATTATTTATAAACATATTATTTATGTATTACTTGTTCTGCGTGAATTATTAACAAGGCAATAATTTAGTTGACAGATGGTTCAATAGGCGGCTCGGGGTCAGGCCGCCTGTGCATAGAGGGTACTCTCATTCGTAAAACAGGCACGAATAGGTGTCTTCT
>CAKQON010000023.1 GCA_934255515.1 uncultured Sutterella sp. | reverse complement strand
CCGGCGCTCCCAAGGAGCTCCTCAAGCTTTCCGATGTTCACACTTATCGGTTCGTTGAATCTGATTTTTAAAGAACTTTTCGCTGTTTGATCAGCGAAGGATCGAAATCATATAGAAGTCGTTTCCTTTTGTCAAGAGCACGTGAAAAGAATTTTTAATTTCGATTCAGAGCTACTTATTTTTGCTACCTCGTTTCCGAAGCAGGATGCGAATTATGGAGAAGAGAATTCGCTTTGTCAAGAGTTCCGAAAAAATAATTTTTTACCCCTGAATATGGGAAAGCCGTCCGCTCCCGATGCGGGAGGACGGCTTTTACGCATCAGATTCGGATGAATCAACCGAGGGGTGCGATCTTTCCTTCTGCCTCAAGCTCCTTTCTGCGGGAGTCCTTAAGGACATTCACCCAGACATGGCTTCTGCCGGTGCTGTCCTCTTCAAGGTAGACGCCCTGAAGCTCGGGACTAAAGCCTGGGAACCGGTTGATCCCCTCCGCGAGCGCAAGGAAGTATTCAAGCACCGGACCGCCCCACACTTCGCCGGGGACGCAGCAGATGACGCCGGGCGGATACGGGAGCGCCCCCTCGAGCGCGATGCGGCCTTCCGCCTCCTCGAGCGGCACGTATTCGGCATTACCGCGCATAAATTCAAAGTGCGCGGTCTGAGCGTCAAGCGCGATCTTCGGGAAATGCGCCCGGCGGAACATCGCCTTCTGCAGGTCCTTGATGTTGTATTCGCGGCAGTAGTCATGCATTTCCTGGCAGATTTCGCGGATGCGGTAGCCTTCGTAGCGGTTCTCGTGCGCGGAATAGACCTGCGGAATCACATCCTTCATGAGCGCGTCGGCTTCAAGAAGCTTCTCAAAGCGCGCAATCTGCGTCGTGAGGGACGAAATCTTCGCCGTCGTCTGCGAGGGCGTGAGCAGGAAGAGAATGGAATTCAGGTCGCACTTCTCAGGCACGACGCCGTGGGCGCGCAGATAGTTGGCAAGAATCGTCGCCGGCACGCCGAAGTCCTCATATTCGCCTGTTTCGGTATCGATGCCGGGCGTTGTGAGGAGGAACTTGCACGGATCCACGAAATACTGATTGGCGCCGTACCCCTCGAAGGCGTGCCAGCGTTCGCCGGGCTTGAACTGGAAGAAGCGCTGGTCCTTCGCAATCGTCTCCGTCGGATAGCTCTCCCAGGGGCGGCCCGCCACGAGCGGGGGCACGAAGGGCTGAATGTAGCTGCAGGTGCGCTTGATCTGCTTTCTCGCCTCAATGCCGATCTTCACGCACTCGTCCCAGATGCGGAGCCCCGAGACGCCCGAATGCATCTTGGCATTGATGTCGATCGACGCAAATAGCGGATAGAAGGGGCTCGTCGAGGCATGAAGCATGAAGGCGTTGTTCACCTGCTTATGCGAGACGTAGCGCGCCTGTCCTCGCACATGAGCGTCCTTCTTGTGAATCTGCGAGGTCTGGGAGAACCCTGCCTGCTGCTTATGCACCGACTGAGTGACGAAGATGCCCGGATCCTCGGGCTTCAGGTCAAGGAGGAGCGGCGAGCAGTCCTTCATCATCGGGATGAACTGCTCGTACCCCACCCAGGCCGAGTCAAAGAGGATGTAGTCGCAGAGGTGACCAATGCGGTCGAGCACCTGGCGGGCGTTGTAGATCGTGCCGTCATAGGTGCCGAGCTGAATCACGGCGCAGCGGAAGGGACGCGGCGCCTCCGCGCGCTTCGGATCCACTTCCGCGGCGAGCTTTCTCAGTTCCGCCTCGTCGAACGAGTGGTTGTCGATGCCGCCGATGAAGCCGTACGGATTGCGGGCGGTTTCAAGGTAGACCGGCCGGGCGCCCGCGAGAACGAGCGCGCCCTGGTGGCAGGATTTGTGGTTGTTGCGGTCGAAGAGCACGAGGTCGCCCGGCGTCAGAAGCGCCGAGAGAACAACCTTGTTCGAGGTCGACGTGCCGTTCAGAACGAAGTAGGTCTTGTCGGCATTGAAGACCTTCGCGGCATGGGCTTCAGCCGCATAGGCCGCGCCCTCGTGAATGAGGAGGTCGCCCATGTCGACGTCGGCGTTGCAGAGGTCGGCGCGGAAGATCGTTTCGCCGAAGAAGTTGGCGAATTCGCGGCCGGCCGGATGACGGCGGAAGAAGGCGCCGCCCTGGTGGCCCGGGCAGTCGAACTGCTCGTTTGCCGTGCCCACGTAACGCCTGAGGCTCCGGAAGAAGGGCGGAAGGATCTTCTCTTCATAGCCTGAAGCCGCATCAATCAGCTGCCGCACGAAAAAAGGCTCCTCCACCGGATCGTCGTTGACGACGCCCATGCAGCGGCCGATCCATTCGTCGGGCACGTAGCGGCCGCGCTCGACGAAGATGAAGATCGGAATGCCGAATCCATAACCCTCAACGCGGTCGAGCTCGCCGTTCTCCGCGTCCTCGACGGACATCAGAACGACGCCGGTCTCCGTCATCTCCGCTTCGGAGAGCCGTACAACCTGACGATCCTTGGGAAAGTCCTTGAAGGAAACAGTGTCACTCACTGCAATTGCAAGCTTCTGCATGTCCTGAAGTCCTTTGGGAAGAATGACGCGCTCTAATCAAGCGCTGATGGGAGGGAGAAAAAGATCCGGGCCTCTGCTCCTCCGGACGGGGGAAGCAGAAAAAAGCGAAGTATATCGGCGACAGGCACCCATTTTCTATTGTCGCCGATAGCGGCATTGAGGAGCGCCGAAAAGAGAAGAAGACCGTCTTCTGGGAACCCCGTCCGACGGTCTTCTTGTTTCTCTCTGAGCTCCTCCCTGCTCCCTCGCGCCTTTGGGAGGGAGCAGGTCATTCGCGGACTCAGCCGACCCACTTCCTCGCGTTGCGGAAGATCCGCATCCAGCCCGAGGCATCGGTCCAGTCATCCGGATGCCAGGAGAGCTCGATCGCGCGATGGCTGCGTTCGGGGTGCGGCATCATGATCGTGAAGCGGCCGTCATCCGTCGTGAAGGCGGTGAGGCCGCCCTTCGAACCGTTGGGGTTCGCAGGATAGGCTTCCGCAGGCTTCCCTGCGCCGTCCACGTAGCGCGCTGCCGCGCGCGCTAGCACCGCATCGTCGGCATTGAGGTATTCCACCCTGCCCTCGCCGTGGCTCACGACGATCGGAAGGACGGAACCCGCCATGCCGGAGAAGAGGATGGAGGGCGATTCGAGGAGCTCAACCGCAGCAAGGCGCGCTTCGAACTGCTCGGAGCGGTTTCTCACGAAGTTGGGCCAGTGCTTCGCACCCGGAATGAGGCCGCGCAGACGGCTCATCATCTGGCAGCCGTTGCAGACGCCGAGGCCGAAGGTGTCGGGACGGGAGAAGAAGGCCGAGAATTCTTCAACGAGCTTGTCGTTGTTGAGGATAGTCTTCGCCCAACCGCCGCCGGCGCCGAGCACGTCGCCGTAGGAAAAGCCGCCGCAGGCGGCAAGTCCCTTGAAGTCGGCAAGATTGAGTCGGCCCGAGAGAAGGTCCGTCATATGGACGTCCCAGGCTTCAAAGCCCGCACGTGTAAAGGCGGCGGCCATTTCAGTCTGGGAGTTGACGCCTTCCTCGCGCAGGATCGCGATCTTCGGGCGAACGCCCGTGTTGATCATCGGGAGCGCAACGTCTTCGTCGACGTCGAACGTGGTCTTTGCAAAAAGACCCTTGTTCGACTCGTCGGCGACGGCGGCGAATTCCTGATCCGCGCATTCGGGGTTGTCGCGGCCGCGGGCAATTTCATGCGAGACCTCGGTCCAGGCGCTCTGGAGTTCAGCACGCGGGAAGCTCGCGAGGACTTCACCCTCGAGGACGATTTCAAGCTTGTCTTCCTCAAGGAGCTCGCCCACGAAGTGGCAGCAGTGCGAGAGGCCGAAGGCGCGCATCTGCGCGACCACTTCTTCCGTACGGTCCGCCGGGATCTGCATGAGGGCGCCGAGTTCCTCATTGAAGAGGGTATTCAACACCGTGGCTCCCTTTTCCTGGAGGAGCGACGAGAGATCAAGGCGAATGCCGATGCGGGAGGCGAAATTCATTTCCGCCGCGGCGGCAAAGAGGCCGCCGTCAGAGCGGTCGTGATAGGCGAGAACGCATCCGGCGAGCTCGAGCTTTCTCAGAGCCGTAATGAAGCGGCCGAGAAGCGCCGGATCCTCGCAGTCGGGCGCCTCGTCGCCGAAGCGCTGCGTCGTCTGAGCAAGGATCGAACCGCCCATGCGGTTCTTGCCCTGGCCGAGGTCAACGAGAACAAGAACGGACTTGTCGACGCCCTTGCCGCGGCGAAGCTCGGGCGTGAGCGTGAGCGCCGCATTGGTGACCGGAGCAGCGGCGGAAACAATGAGGGAGACCGGAGACGTGACCGTCTTCTTCTCGCCCGCTTCCGTCCAGTTGGTGCGCATGGAGAGCGAGTCCTTGCCGACCGGAATCGAAATGCCGAGACCGATGCAGAAGCGGCTTGCCGCCTTGACGGCGTCAAAGAGCCGCGCGTCTTCGCCCGGAGCGCCGCAGGCGGCCATCCAGTTGGCCGAAAGCTTCACGCGGGGGAGTTCAATATCGGCAGCGGCGAGGTTCGTGAGCGCTTCGCCGATCGCCATGCGGGAGGCGGCAGCCGAATTGATGACGGCGAGCGGCGTGCGCTCGCCCACGGCCATCGCTTCGCCGCGCAGCGTCTCAAAGCCGAGCGTCGTGACGGCGCAGTCCGCCACCGGCACCTGCCAGGAACCAATCATCTGGTCGCGCGCAACGAGGCCGCCCACCGAACGGTCGCCGATCGTGATGAGGAAGGACTTGCTCGCCACCGACGGATGACGGATGACGCCGTAGGCCGCGTCCTCAAGATCGATGCCTTCCTCGGCAAAGGGCGTGAGGAACTTCTTCTCGTGCTTCACATCGCGGTGCATGCGGGGGGCCTTGCCGAGAAGCACTTCCATCGGCATGTTGACGGCGTCGGCTTCGCCCGGACGCTCGACGAGAAGATCAGCCTCTTCGGTAATGCGGCCGATGACGGCATAGGGGCAGCGCTCGCGCCTGCAGAAGGCGTCGAAGCGTTCAAGTCCGGCCGGATCGAGCGCGATCACGTAGCGCTCCTGGGATTCATTGCACCAGACTTCGAGCGGCGACATGCCGGTCTCTTCAACCGGAACCTTCGAGAGGTCGAAGCGCGCTCCCTTCCCGGAAAGGTCGGCAAGTTCAGGCATGGCGTTCGAAAGACCGCCCGCGCCCACGTCGTGAATGGCAAGAATCGGGTTCTTTTCGCCCATCGACCAGCAGCGGTCGATCACTTCCTGCGCACGGCGCTCCATTTCGGGGTTGCCGCGCTGAACGCTGTCGAAGTCGAGTGCTTCGGAATTAGCGCCCGTATTCATCGAGCTCGCGGCGCCGCCGCCGAGACCGATGCGCATGCCCGGACCGCCGAGAACGATCAGAAGGCTTCCCGCCGGGGGAACGAGCTTCTTCGTCTGATCGTCGCGGATGCTGCCGATGCCGCCCGCGAGCATGATGGGCTTGTGGTAGCCGTAGCGGGTGCCGCCCACGTTCGCTTCAAAGGCGCGGAAGTAGCCGAGGAGATTGGGACGGCCGAATTCGTTGTTGAAGGCGGCGCCGCCGAGCGGGCCTTCGGTCATGATGGAGAGCGGGGTCGCAATGCGGCCGGGCGCGCCGTAAGCTTTGGCGGAAGCTTCGCCCGTCGCGCAGTCCGTATCGTTTTCCCACTTCTGCGGCGCTTCAGGAAGATGAAGCGCGGAGGTCGTGAAGCCCGTGAGGCCCGCCTTCGGACGAGCGCCGCGGCCGGTCGCGCCCTCGTCGCGGATTTCGCCGCCCGAACCGGTGGAAGCGCCCGGGAACGGAGAAATTGCGGTCGGGTGGTTGTGCGTTTCGACCTTGAAAACGGTGTGAACGCGTTCTGTTTCGCGGCGGAAGGTCGCGCCGTAGGGATCCTTTTCGTCGGGACGCGGATAGAGGCGGACCACATCGCGGCCTTCGAAAATGGCAGCATTGTCGGCATAGGCCGTAATGGTTCCGAGGGGCTGCGCCTTATGCGTATCGCGGATCATGCCGAAGAGCGTTTCCTCGCGCTCTTCTCCGTCAATCGTCCAGCGGGCATTGAAGATCTTGTGGCGGCAGTGTTCGGAATTGGCCTGCGCGAACATCATGAGTTCGACGTCGGTCGGATCGCGCTGCAGGCGCGTGAAGGCATCGGCAAGGTATTCGACCTCGTCCTCGGAAAGCGCAAGACCCATCGAGAGGTTTGCGTCCTCAAGAGCCTTCTTCCCTTCCGCCATCAGCGGAACGGTCTCCATGGGCTTGCCCGCGAGATCCGTGAAGAGGTTTTCGCGCGGATAGTCGACCGGAACCACGGACTCCGTCATGCGGTCGTGAAGGAGCGCGAGAAGCGCGCCGCGCTTTTCTTCCGAAAGCTCAGCGCCCTCATTGAGCGCGATCGTGAAGATCGTGCCGCGCTCAACGCGGAGCACCTTTTCGATGCCGCAGTTGCGGGCAATGTCGGTAGCCTTCGAAGCCCAGGGCGAAATCGTGCCGAGACGCGGCACCACCAGAGCTTCGAGAGAAGCCGCAATGGCCTTGTCCGGGCCCGGGCCGTAGTCGAGAAGCGACGCGAGGCGCGAGGATTCGGTATCCGTAAGCTCGTCCGAGGCATGCACAAAATGAATGAAGCGGCTCGAAACCGCTTCAACGGACGGCTCAACGGCACGAAGCGCGCGAAGAAGACGTTCTTCACGGAAGTCCGAGAGCGCACGGGGGCCTTCAAGGTCAAAAACGATGCCGGCAAGGGACGCCATAGCTGCTGATTCCTGTGGAAGGGAAAAAATCGGGTTCCTGTCCGCTTTGAGCCGCAAGCGCGGAAATAGCGTCAGGAAAATTAGGGATAGCCTTAGATTATAAAAGACCCGCTCCATGCAAGGATCTTCGGCCGCAAAGGTTTTGAGCGCTCATCGGGATGACTTCTCCGGCTGCCCGCAGCATCGTTTTCAAGCGGACTAGTGTTTACACTTAGAAAAGGTCTGCGTCAGCGCCCGATGCGAATGAGAAGCAGCTTCAGACAGCGTGAAAAGAGAGAAAAATCAAGTCTAACCGCTATACCTTTCTTGAATAGCGAAAACCAGCAAAATTTAATAAAAAAATCAAATAATTAGAGACGGCCGAAATACAATTAACAAGACACTTCAAAGTGCCGGATCTCAACCTCCTGAGTCAACGGAAAAGGGAACCACCATATGCAGATCAAGCAGCTTTTAGCGGCCGCTCTCATTGCCGCTGCCGTCCCTGCGGCATTCGCCGCGGCGGGATACCTCGACCAGTCCGTCCCCGTGAACGGAAAGGCGACCGGCGACTTCCTCGGGAAGATCAACGTCGCCACTCCCGTTGAAGTCCTCGAGCAGAAAGGCGCTCAGGCGCTCGTGAGAGTCTCCGGATGGTCCCTCAAGGAATATCCATCCCAGATCTTCAAGGCTCCGGGCGTGCGCATCGAAGAAGCTTCGTTTGACGAGGAAAAGGCCGTGAAGCTCGATCCGAAGGCGGGCGAAAAGACCGTTCAGGGAAACGTCTGGGTTCGCTCCTCCGCCCAGGGCTGGGTGCCGGCAAAGGCAATCACGACCAACATCAATACGCTCTGGGCCCAAGGCAAGGCGCGCCACGCCGATGCCTGCTCGACCTGCCACGCAGCTCCTGCAGCGAATCACTTCACGGCGAACCAGTGGGCGACGCTTCTCCCGGTGCGCGGCGGCAGAACCGGCCACACGCGCAAGGGTGCCAACGAGCTCATGTTCCGCTGGCTGCAGGAACACGCCAAAAACTAGGAAGAAGCCTTCCAAGCTGAGTGCAGGAATTTAGGAGCAGAACAAATGACCAATCGTCGCGAATTCTTCAAAGCCGCCGGTCTTGCCGGTGCAGCCGCCTTCATCCCGGGCGCGGCTTCAGCCGCGGCCGCCGGAAAGACGGGCGGCAAGCGCGTACTCAGGGGCGGCGTCACGATGGGCGAGCCTCTTTCGGGCGCGCCCGACCTTTCCCTCTCTCGTACCTTCGGCACGGGAAAGTCCGTCCTCAATGACGGCGTCGTCATGAATGCCTCCCACTGGGGCGTCTACAAAGCCCATGTGAAGGGCGGCAAAATCGAGCGGCTCGAACCCGTGGCCGAAGACGCCGCGCCCTCGCTTCAGCTTCAGGGCATCGCGCAGCAACCCTACAACACGGCCCGCATCCGCTACCCGATGGTGCGCGAGTCCTATCTGAAAAAAGGCTGGAAGGCGGGCGGCAGAGGCCGCGGCTCAGAGCCCTTCGTGCGCGTCACCTGGGACGAGGTCTTCGACATCATTGCGAAGGAGCTCAACCGCGTTCGCGACACCTACGGACCCGCCTCCATCTACGGCGGCAGCTACGGCTGGATGAGTCCGGGCGCGCTCGGATCGGCCCGCAACCTGATGCAGCGCTGCCTCAACCTCAACGGCGGCTTCACCGGCCACTACGGCGACTATTCAACGGGCTGCGCGCAGGTCATTCTTCCCTACGTGATCGGCTCCAACGGCGTCTACGAGCAGGTAACCGGCTGGGACCTCATCTGCGACAAGACCGAACTCATCGTTCTCTGGGGCGCGGATCCGACGGTGACGAACGACATCGACTGGGCGACGACGCTGCATGAAAATGCCGAGGGCTTCCGCCGCGTGAAGGCGGCCGAAATTCCCGTGATTGCAGTAAACCCGCTCAAGCCCGATACGGCTGAATTCCTGGGCGAACAGTGCGAATGGATTTCGCCCAAACCCAATACCGACGTGGCGATGATGCTCGCGATGATGCACGAGCTCGAAACAAAGAACCTGGTCGACCGCGAATTCATCCGCAAGTACACGAAGGGGTACGACAAGTTCCTCCCCTACCTCCTCGGGCAGACCGACGGCGTCGAGAAGACTCCGGAGTGGGCCGAGGGCATCACGGGCGTAGCGGCCGAACAGATCCGGCTTCTTGCGCACCTCATGCGCGAGAAGCGCTCCATGCTGATGGGCGGCTGGGGCATCCAGCGCGCCGAACACGGCGAACAGGTGCACTGGGCCATGGTGGTGCTCGCCGCCATGTGCGGCCACATCGGTCTCCCGGGCGGGGGCTTCGGCTTTACCTATCACTATTCGAACGGCGGCGCCGCGACCTCGGAAGCGCCGGCCTTCCCCGGCATTTCCGCGAACCCGAAGGGCAAGAACACCGGCATGGCCTGGGAAGGACATTCCGTCGCGACGATCCCGCTTGCGCGCTTCACCGACTGCTTCCTCAACCCCGGGAAGACGATCGACTACAACGGCAGGAAGATCACCTATCCGGACATCCGCCTTGTCTTCTGGTCGGGCGGCAATCCCTTCGCGCAGCAGGAGGACACGAACGCCCTCGTAAAGGCCTGGAAGAAGCCCGATACGACGATCGTCTGCGACACGGTTTGGACGGCCTCGGCGCGCATGGCGGACATCGTGCTTCCGGCCTGCACTTCGCTCGAGCGCAACGACATCACCTCGATCGGCTCCTATTCGAACCTGGGCTACGTTGCGATGCAGCAGGCGATCGAACCTCAGTACGAATCGCATTCGGATTTCTGGATCTACTCTCACCTCGCTGAAAAGCTCGGTCACGGAAAGGAATTCACCGAAGGCCTCGACGAAATGGGATGGTTGAGGCGCTTCTACGCACAGGCGAAGAAGGAGTCTGAAGCCTCAGGTCTCGAGATGCCTTCCTTTGAGGAATTCTGGAAGGCTGGCTGGATCACCTTCCCGGTGACTGACGACAGCCGCCGCTACAACTACCTCGGCGACTTCAGAAAGAACCCGATCGTGAATCCCCTCGGCACGGAGTCGGGCTTGATCGAGATCTATTCGGAAAAAATCGCTTCCTACCATTACGACGACTGCCCGGCGCACCCGGCCTGGCTCGAACCGACGGAATGGCTCGGCGCAGAGCTCGCGAAGAAGTACCCGTTTGCGCTCCTCACCTCGAAGAGCCGCTACCGCCTGCACTCTCAGCTCGACAGCACGGCTTCGAACCTCTTCGTGAACGTCGAGGAACGAGAACCCGTCTGGATCCATCCGGCCGCCGCCGAAAAGCTCGGACTCAAAAACGGCGACGTGGCCGTTGTTGAAAGCCGCCGCGGCAAGGTGCTCGCCGGCGTCACTGTCACCGACCGCATTCGTCCCGACGCGGTCGTGATCCACCACGGCGCCTGGTACTGCCCGGAAGAGCCGGGCGCCGAAGGATCGCTCGACCTCCACGGCTGCGACAACGTCCTCACGATCGACATTCCATCCTCGAAGCTCGCGTGCGGCAATGTGGCCAACACTTCGCTCGTGCGCATTGAAAAGTACGACGAGGACGAGCTCCCGCCCGTCTACGTCCATCATCAGCCGAAAACCACCCGCCGCTGAGGCTGACCCGGCAGATGATTAAATGCATTGAGCCCCGGCACGACCCTGCGCCTGCCGGGGCTCTTTATTTTTAAGACAGATCCGCCGCGGGTTTCCCGCGAACAATCGCCGGCGCTTAAACCGGCCAGTCCTCTAGCTTCTCCGCCGCATCCCAGAGCGCCCATTCGAGGCGGCAGGACGTAAGGTAGTTTTCCGTCATGCGCGCACGACCTTCCGGCGTTTCCCCGCGGGCAAGCCGGTCCGCGAGCGCGACGGCGCTTTCGACCGTCTTCGAGTAGGCCGGGTCGCCATAGGCGGAAAGCCATTCCCGGTACGGATTCTCCTCCCTGATGCGTTTCGCAATGAAGCGGCCCGCGGCTTCATACATCGTGAAGCAGGGAAGAAGCGCCGCCCAGGCTTCGCCGGCGGTGCCTTCCTCTGAAGCCTTTGCTTCCCAGGAGGCGTAAAAAAGCGTCGTCGGACGAAGCCTCATGAAAGGAGCCGCGTCGCGGCCGGCGCTGAACTTTTTGAGAAGATCCTGCGTCCAGGTCTCGGTGCCTGCCGTGTCCCTGATCCATTGCGCGACGAGCGAGCGGTCTTCCGGGTTCTCCAGCTTTGCGCAGGCGCGCGAGAGGCTCGCCGCATAATTTTTGAGGTAGCCCGCATTCTGAGCGAGATACCAGAGAATTTTGTCCTTTTCGATGGTGCCGTCCGCAAGCGCCTTCAGAAACGGATGATCAAGCACAGCACGCTCGATGGGGCGGGCGCGTTCAAAGACTTCAGCGGACCAGGAAGCCGCGGCATGGGACGCAGCATGGGCCTGAGGAAGAAATGCGAAGCCGAGGAGCGCCGCAGACTGACAGAGAAGCGTGCGGCGGGAAGTGAGGAATGTCATGGTGCGGAAGCTGCAGACTTGAGTGCAGTCGGAAGGAAGGAAGGAAGCGAAGCGCCTTCATCGGGGAAAACTGCGCCTTTTTGGGACCCACTACTTTAATGCTCCCGGCGCCCTCCGGCAGACCGGGCATTGCGGCAAAAAGATCCCCGGCCGCGCTCAGGCTGACCGGGGTTCCCTTGATTTTTCATTGAGTCCTGCGTCTACACCAGACCGAGCCAGCTCCAGTAGGTAGCGGTAAGAAGCAGAACAAGGAGATAGGCGGCAGCCGTGAGGATGATGCCCGTAAAGGCAAAAGTCTTCACGTCGAACGCGCCCGTCGAATAGGCGATCATGTTCTGCGGCGCGTTCACCGGGAGGATGAAGCCGAAGCTGATCACGTACTGCAGAATAATCGTCATGCCGAGGATGTTGACGTTCGGGTCCTGAAGTTCCCCCAGAACCGCGATGATGATCGGAATGATGGCCGATGCGAGCCCCGCCGCGGAAGCAAACCCCAGGTGAACGATGATGAGGAAGGCCGCCATGATGGCGATCACGGCGAAGGTCGAGGCGTCTGCGAGACTGAAGCCCGTGACGATGCAGTTGGCAAGCCACTGAGCGGCCTTGGTTGAAAGAAGCGCGGAGCCGAGCGAAATGCCGACGCCGAAGACGAGAACCGTGCCCCAGTTGATGCGCTCGACCGTGCCCTTCCAGTCCATGACGCCCACTCTGGGGAGCATGAGGAAGGCGATTGCGCAGACGGTGGTGGTCGTCGTATCAAAGGGATGGAGCTTCTTCTCGGTGACCCAGAGGAAAAGAAGAATGAGCGAGACGATCGTGAGCTTCCATTCATTGGCGCTCATGGGACCGAGGTCCGCGAGCTGCTTTCTGACGGCGGCTTCGCCGCCCTGGAAGGGTTCGACGCTCCCGCCCAGAAGCTTCGTCACGACGAAGTAGAGAACGACCGACATGAGCGCCGCAAATGGCGCCGCGGCGATGAACCAGTCGAGCCACGAGATTTCCTGACCGGTAATGTCGCGGATGAAGTTGACGGCGACCATGTTCTGCGCGGCAGCCGTCTTGATGCCGACATTCCAGACGGAGTCAACCTGCGCGACCGTGATCATCAGCATCGCGCCGAAGGCGGATTTAATCTTGAGACCGAAAGCCCGGATCATGCCGATCACGATCGGCACCAGGCACGCCACGCGTGCCGTGGTCGAGGGCACGAAGAAGGAGAGGATGAAGCCGCAGAGGATGATGCCGATCACGACGCGGTTGGGCGTGGCGCCGATCTTGGAGAGCGTAAGGAGCGCGATGCGCTTGTCGAGCCCCGTTCTCATCATGGCGGCGGCCAGAAAAAGCGCCGCGCCGACCAAGCAGAAGGCAGGCGACGAAAAGCCCGTGAGCGCCGTCTTCATGCCGGCCGTGGTGCCGATGATGCCCGTTCCGTCGGGTTTGGGCGAGAGCCCGATCAGCACGGCGATGAGCGCCATGATGAGGCCGCCCGAAACCGGGAAGGAGACGGCCGTGCTCGACCAGGTGATCACGGCGAAGACCATGATGCCGATCATGCGCTGTCCGGCAACGGTAAGTCCCTGCTGCTCAGGCGCGAGGCAGATGAGCGCGAGCGCGATGAAGGCGAAGATGAGGCCGAAGCGCTTGAAGAAGCCTGGCTTCGGCTCCCCGGTCTTTCGGGCATCAAGAGGCGCCCTCGCGGAATTGGCTTCCGTTGAGAGCGGACGGGAATCTGTGGAGAGATTGGCGGCACTCGTCATGGTTGTCTGGTCTTTGTTGTGTTGGAACGGGAAAAGGAAAAGAAGCAAAAACCGTGCCGGACGCGTCAGCTTCAGAGGAAAAGACTCCTTAAGAAGACTTTCCCTTGACCGCGGCTGGTCTATCCTCGTTGAAAGTTCTTAGGCGGAGCGACGGTCCGGTCGGAATGGATGCTTCAAAGAGGATCGGGGGCGGATTGAAGGGCTTGCACTCATGCCCCAAATCAATGCATTGCGGAGAAGCTCCTGCGCTTTAGAGGTGAAAGAAAAGGCGCCGGTCCTTTCGCGGATCCGGCGCCCTTTCTGCTTCAGTTCAGAAGAAGCAGCCCCCCGTCATCGCCAGGAGCGGGCGGTGCGCTCCTCGCGCAGCTCCTTAAGCCAGGCGTCAACGGCCCGCGCGCACTCGCGGCCTTCGGCCACGGCGTTGACGACGAGCGACTGCCCGCTTCTGCCGTCGCCCGCGGCGAAGACGCCTTCAGAAGCCGTGCGCCAGGCGCCTCGTCCCTCAACCGGGGCTTCGATGCTTCCGCGCTTGTCGGTGCCGAGACCGAGCGCTTCGACGAGTCGATGGGAGGGATGGGCGTAGCCCATGGCGATCAGCACCACGTCCGCAGGAATTTCCTTTTCCGTGCCTTCCACCGGCGTGATCTTTCGTCCCGGACCCCAGGTGACCTCAACGGTCTTCACGCCCGTCACGGCGTCCTCGCCCGTGAAGGACGTGGTGCTCGTGGAGAAGAGCCTCACGCAGCCTTCCTCCTGCGAGGTGGACGTGCGCTTGATTTTCCGCCAGTCGGGCCATTCCTTGAGGAGATCAGCCTTTTCGGGGAGTTCGGCGTGATAGTCGAGCTGCGTCACGGATTTGGCTCCGAGACGGTTCGCCGTGCCGATGCAGTCGCTTGCCGTTTCGCCGCCGCCGATGACAACGACGCGTTTTCCCCGCACGTCGATCGGATTGGGGACGCCGCCGGCGTTGACCCGGTTCTGCGCAATGAGGAAGTCGAGCGCGAAGTGGATCCCCTTAAGGCTCCGGCCGGGAAGCGGCAGGTCGCGGGGCACCTCAGCGCCGAGCGCGAGGACGACGGCGTCGTTCGCCGCCGAGAGCTTCTCAATCGGAATCGTGTCGACGGAATCGTCGTGCACGCCGGCTTCGAGCGCTTCATCCTTTCTCCCCGCGCTCACGCGGGTCGAGAGGACGAACTTCACGCCTTCGCGCACGAGCTGATCGAGCCGTCCGTCGAGCACTTCCTTCGAGAGCTTGAAGTCGGGAATGCCGTAGCGCAGAAGCCCGCCCGCCTTGTCCATCTTTTCGTAGACCGTGACCTCGTGGCCCGCGCGCACAAGCGCCTGGGCGCAGGCAAGGCCCGCGGGGCCGGAGCCCACCACGGCAACCCGGCAGCCGGTCTTCGCGAAGGGGAGCACCGGCTGCACGAGCCCGTGCTCGAAGGCGTATTCGGCAATCTTGCGCTCGATCGACTTGATGCCGACCGCCTCGCGGTGAATGCCGAGCGTGCAGCTCTCCTCGCAAAGCGCCGGGCAGATGCGTCCGGTGATTTCGGGGAAGCTGCTCGTCTGGGAGAGCACTTCCCAGGCGCTCTGATAGTCCCCGTCCGTCACGTACTGCTGGAAGTCCGGCATCTGGTTGTGAAGGGGACAGCCGTGCGAGCAGAAGGGAATGCCGCAGTCCATGCAGCGAGCCGCCTGATCGTGCGCCTCGTCGTCGGTGAGCGTCGAAATGAATTCGCGGAAGTGATGAATGCGGATCACCGCGGGTTCATGCTTCGGCTCAATGCGCTCGTACTTGAGAAAACCTTTGTCGAGTCCCATTTTCAGTGCTCCTCATCCCGGGAAAGTTCGGCGAGCGCCTTGCGGTACTCAAGCGGGAAAACCTTGGTGAAGCGGCCGAGCGCCTCGCCCCAGTCGTCGAGAATTGCGCGCGCAGCGGGACTGCCCGTGAGCGCGAGATGCCTTTCAAGCAGTCCGCGGAGCACTTCTTCGTCCGAAAGCCCGAGGTGCTTCGGTTCAATCGCAGGCTGCTCGGACTTCGGGAGCACCTTCGAGAGCGTGAATTTGCCGCTGCTCATGCGGCCGGCGAGCACGTTCTCCGGGTCATAGACATAGGCCATGCCGCCCGACATGCCGGCAGCGAAGTTGCGCCCGGTGGGTCCGAGAACGACCACCGTGCCGCCCGTCATGTATTCGCAGCCGTGGTCGCCCACGCCTTCGACCACAGCGCTCGCTCCGGAGTTGCGCACGGCGAAGCGTTCGCCGGCGACTCCCGAAATGAAGACCTTGCCGGAAGTGGCGCCGTAGAGGCAGGCATTGCCGGCAATGACGTTCTCTTCGGGTTTTCCGTCAAAGGCGTCGCTTTTCTTAAGCGCAATGGAGCCGCCCGAGAGGCCTTTGCCCACATAGTCGTTGGCGCCGCCCGTGAGGCGAAGCGAAATGCCCTGTCCGAGGAATGCGCCGAAGCTCTGTCCGGCAATGCCGTGAAGCCTGAAGAGCGCAAAATCTGCGGGGAGCGCTTCCCTGCCGGCTTCTGCCGCCACGCCCGAAAGGAGCGTGCCGACGGCGCGGTCGGTATTCCCGACCGGGGAGTCCACGACAAAGGACTTGCCCGTCTTCAGAGCGTCGCGAAGCTTCCCGACGTACTGCATGTCGAAAGCCTTCTCAAGCTCATGATCCTGCGGTTCGCAGGAGAAGATCGGATCTCCCGACGGATTTTCCGAACGATGGAGAATGCGGTCGAGATTGAGGAGGCTCCCCTTCGTTCCAGGCGCGTGGTCAACTTTCTTCAGAAGCTCGGTATGGCCGATCAGTTCGTCGAAGTGCCTGACGCCGAGGCTTGCCATGATTTCGCGCACTTCGCGGGCGACGAAGCGGAAGTAGTTTTCCACGTGCTCCGGGAGCCCCACGAACTGCCGGCGAAGTTCCGGATCCTGCGTGGCGATGCCCGCGGGACACGTGTTCTTCTGGCACTTGCGCATCATGAGGCAGCCCATCGCCACGAGGGGCGACGTGCCGAAGCCGAATTCGTCGGCGCCGAGAATGGCGCCGATCACCACGTCGCGGCCCGTCTTGATCTGACCGTCGACCTGGAGGCGGACGCGCGAGCGGAGCCCGTTCATGACGAGCGTCTGCTCGACGTCGGCGAGCCCGATTTCCCAGGCGCTGCCCGCGTGCTTGATGGAGGTGGCGGGCGCTGCGCCCGTGCCGCCGTCGTGGCCCGACACCACAATGTGGTCGGCCTTGCACTTCGCCACGCCCGCGGCCACGGTGCCGATGCCGACCTGGGAGACGAGCTTCACGCTCACGCCCGCATTGACGTTCGCGTACTTGAGGTCGAGGATGAGCTGCGCCAGATCCTCGATCGAGTAGACGTCATGATGGGGCGGCGGCGAAACGAGTCCGATCCCCGGGAGCGAATGGCGCAGCATGCCGATGTACTTCGAGACCTTGTGTCCCGGGAGCTGGCCGCCTTCGCCGGGCTTCGCGCCCTGCGCCATCTTGATCTGAATGAGGTCGGCGTTGGCGAGGTAGTCCGTCGTGACGCCGAAGCGCCCGGAAGCCACCTGACGCACTCTCGAGCGGAGACTGTCTCCCTTCTTGAGCGGATAGTCGACGACGACGTCGTCGCCGAGAACCGCCTTGAGGGTCGTCGCCTTCGCGATCACGCCGTTTCTGCGGACATCCTCGCCGCCTTCGCCCGAATTGCTCATGGCTCCGAGACGGTTCATGGCGACCGCCATCGTCACGTGCGCTTCCGTGGAGATGGCGCCCATCGACATCGCGGCCGTCGAGAAGCGGCGGATGATGAGCTCTTCCTTCTCCACGCTCTCGAGCGGCACAGACTTACCCGGCACGAACTCGAAGAGCCCGCGGATCGTGAGGAGCATCTTCGTCTGATTGTTGATCGTCTCGGCGTACTTCTCGTACTCTTCCCAGCTCTTCTGACGCACGGCGCGCTGCAGATGCACGATCGCTTCCGGGGTCCAGAGGTGGGATTCCCCGTCCTCGCGGAACATGTAGTTGCCGCCCGCGGGGAGCACCGGCGTCATCATGATCGGGGTCGAGAAGGCGCGGCGGTGAATTTCAACCGCTTCCCGGGCGACGTCGAAGAGGTCGAGCCCCTCAATCGGGCTCGGCGTATTCGTGAAGTACTTGTCGACGAAGGTCTTCTTGAGGCCAACGGCCTCAAAAATCTGCGCGCCCACATAGGACATGTAGGTCGAAATGCCCATGCGGGCCATGATCTTGTAAAGACCCTTGTCGATCGCGTGGATGTAGTTCTCTTCAAAGCACTCCCGATCCTCTTCCGTTCTGGCGAGACTCTTCACGACGGAGAGCGCGAGATAGGGATGCACGGCCTCGGCGCCGTAGCCGCCCAGGGCCGCAAAGTCGTGAACCGAGCGCGCAGAGCCCGTTTCCACGACGAGGCCAGTACTGGTGCGCAGGCCGTGCTCAACGAGGCACTGGTGAACGGCGGAAGTGGCGAGAAGCGCCGGAATGGCGACGCGGTCGCGATTCACCTTGCGGTCCGTGAGGATCAGGATGTTGATGCCGCCCTTCACGGCATCGATCGCGGCGGCGCGGATGCTCGCCAAGCGCGCCTCAATGCCGTCGGGGCCCCAGGAGAGCGGATACGTGATGTCGAGTTCGCGCGAATGGAACTTGTTGTCCGTGTAGCGGCTGATCGAGCGGATGCGCTCCATCTGCGCTTCAGTGAGCACCGGTTGCTCGACCTCAAGGCGAACCGGGGGATTCGTTGCCATGATGTTGAGGAGGTCGGGACGCGGGCCGATGAAGCTTACGAGCGACGTGACCATTTCCTCGCGGATCGGATCGATCGGCGGATTCGTCACCTGAGCGAAAAGCTGACGGAAATAGTCGTAGAGCATCTGCGGACGCTCGGAGAGGCAGGCGAGCGGCGCGTCGTTCCCCATCGACATCACCGGATCCTGCCCCTCGCGGGCCATGGCCTTCAGAATCCGCTCCACGTCCTCGCGACTGAAGCCGAAGACGCGCATGAGGGACTTCTGCGGGAGCGCGAGCTTCTCGGGCGCAGGCGTCTCGTGAATGTCGTCGATGCGGATTCGGATCTTGTCGATCCATTCCTGATAGGGATGCTGCGTGGCAAGCGAAGTCTTAAGCTCTTCGTTCCCGATGATTCTCCCCTGCTCCATGTCGATCAGGAGGATCTTTCCGGGCTCGAGCCTCCAGCGGCGGCGGATGCGGGATTCCTCGATCTGCACGGCGCCCGATTCGGAGGCCATGACGACCAGGTCGTCCTTGGTGGTGAGGTAGCGCGCAGGCCTCAAGCCGTTGCGGTCGAGAATGGCGCCCACCTGGCGGCCGTTCGTGAAGGCGACCGCAGCGGGGCCGTCCCAGGGTTCCATGAGCGCGGCGTTGTATTCGTAGAGCGCGCGAAGCTTCGGATCCATCGAGGCATTCTTTTCCCAGGCCTCGGGGATCAGCATCATCGCCGCCTGAGCGAGCGGGTAGCCCCCCATGACGAGGAGTTCAAACGCGTTGTCGAAGGATGCCGAGTCGGACTGGCCCTGGAAAATGAGGGGCCAGACCTTGTCGAGGTCGCTCCCGAGCACGGGCGAGGAAATATGCTTTTCGCGCGCCTGGATCCAGTTGAAGTTGCCGCGCAGCGTATTGATTTCGCCGTTGTGGGCGATCATGCGGAAGGGGTGCGCAAGCTGCCACTGCGGGAAGGTGTTGGTCGAGAAGCGCTGGTGGATCATCGCGAGCGCGGAGGTGCAGCGGGCGTCCTGCAGGTCGCGGTAGTAGACGCCGACCTGGGTGGCAAGAAGCTGCCCCTTATAGACCACGGTTCTCGCCGAACACGAGCAGATGTAGAACTCGCCGCAGTGCCTCAGCCTCAGATTGGCGATGGCGATGGAGCTCCGCTTTCTGATGATGTAGAGCTTTCTTTCGAGCGCATCCGTCACGAGAACGTCGGGGCTGTGCCCGATGAATATCTGCCGTATCACCGGCTCCTTCTCGCGCACGACGGGCGACATCGGCATGTCGCGGTCGACGGGCACATCGCGCCAGCCGAGGATCACCTGGCCTTCTGCGCGCACCGCACGCTCGATTTCTTCCTGACAGGCGTGGCGCGAGGCTTCCTCGCGCGGCAGAAACACCATCCCGACGCCGTATTCGCCGGCGGGCGGAAGTTTCACGCCCTGGTTCATCATGTCGTCGCGATAGAGCTGATCCGGAATCTGAATGAGGATGCCAGCACCGTCGCCCTGCAGGGGATCGGCGCCGACAGCGCCGCGGTGTCGTAGGTTCTTCAGAACCTCGAGCGCCTGACTCACGATGCTGTGGCTCTTCTGACCCTTGATGTGCGCGATAAAGCCGACGCCGCACGCGTCGTGCTCGTACTCGCTCCGATATAAGCCGCCGGTATTCTCCATTTTGTTCCTTACCCTGAAGCATCGTCGGAGAAGGCGGACGGGCTGAAGTCTTCAAGCCTTTAGCCGCACCCTAGTCTCGTTCTCTGCCCCGTGCTGGTCTGCCGTCGACCCGGCTTTCCTTCCGTGAAGCCTTCCGAGGGGCTTGCGGAACCGGGTCTGCAGACGTCTTTCTTGACATGCGCCTCGAGGAGAACCATCAGTGATTCGCTCTGAGCGCGGGGGTCGCCCGCTCCGCACAGAGTGGAGACAGGTCTGAGGCATTAAGAATGCTTGATTGCGGAAGCCGTCAATCCAGGTTCTCCCGAGGAGAAGGCGGTGCAAGCATTGATCGAAGTCATAAAAAAGAAAATTCGTGCATTGCCTTCTGGGAGAAATGCCTTAGGGATGAAGGCGATTCTCCTTATAACTTTTTGAGGGGAAAGACAAAAAAATCCCCCGGCGCCGAAGGAGGGCTTTCCGGGGGACTTTCGGGACCGATCACGGCGGTCCCGGGAACTTTCAGTGCAGTCAATCAGGCTGCGGCAGCCTTCTGCTTTCCGCGCATGCTGTGGAGAACCACAACCGACACGATCAGAAGAAGAAGCGCCGTGCCGAGGGAGAGCCAGAGGTTGCCGTGCGAGAGGCCGGCCACGAGGTAGCCGACGGCCGAGCAGGCGGCAACGAGAAGCGCATAGGGAAGCTGCGTCGCCACGTGCTCGATGTGGTTGCACCCGGCGCCTGCCGACGAAAGAATCGTCGTATCGGAAATCGGAGAGCAGTGGTCGCCGAAGACCGAACCCGCGAGGGTGGCCGAAAGAACGACGATCGTGAGCGAGGGATCAATGCCCTGAACGACCGGCACGACGATCGGGATGAGGATGCCGAAGGTGCCCCAGGCCGTGCCCGTCGAGAAGGCGAGGAAGGCCGCGATCACGAAGACGACTGCCGGGAGGAAGAGCGAGAGGCCGGCGCCCGACTGCGTCACGATGGACTCGACGAACTGCGGCGTGCTGATGAGGTCGCGGCAGACGCCCGAGAGCGTCCAGGCGAGAATCAGAATGATGTTGGCCGGAAGCATGAGCTTCATGCCTTCAAGAAGCCCCTGCATGAAGTCGGCGAAGGGAACGAGCTTTCTCGGCACGTAAAGAAGGAAGGCAACGAGCACGGAGCCGAAGGCCGCCCAGACGAGGGCCGAAGCGGCCGACGAATTCCCGATCGAGGCTTGGAACGAGTGGTACGCCGGATCGTCGCCCCAGTAACCGCCCGAATACATGAGCGAAAGGACGGCGAGCACGATGAGGGCGCAGATCGGAATCAGCATGTCGGAGACGCGGCCCCTGGGATTGGGCTTCGGGGGCTCAGCACCGCCCCCTCTCACGCCGCCCGTGTCGCCCGCGGCGGCGCGTTCTTCAGAACGGCGCATGGGCCCGAAGTCGAGGCCCGTGGCGATGATGAAGAACACCATGAAGATCGAGAGGAGCGCGTAGAAGTTCCAGGGGATCGAGGCGATGAAGGCCGCCATGTCGGACTCAAAGACGCCGTTGCCCTTCAGGGAAGAGCCCACGGCCGCCGCCCAGGAGGAGACCGGCGCGATGATACAGACCGGAGCCGCCGTCGAGTCGATGATGTAGGCGAGCTTCGCGCGCGAAACGTTGTAGCGGTCGCAGAGCGGACGCATCACGGTACCGACGGAGAGGCAGTTGAAGTAGTCGTCGATGAAGATCAGGATACCGAGGCCCGAGGTCGAGAAGAGCGTCGCGCGGCGCGTCTTCACGCGCTCGACCGCCCAGTTGCCGTAAGCCTTCGTGCCGCCCGACATTGCAACCACGTAAACCAGGGCGCCCAGAAGCGAGGTGAAGATCAGGATGTTGAAGTCGACCTTGTTGCCCATCAGCGTGAAGGTCGTCTGCAGCGTATCCATGATGACGTTCCCGTCGGTGCCGATCGTGTAGATCAGGGTGCCCGTCAGGATGCCGATCAGGAGGGATGAGAGCACTTCCTTCGTGAGAAGCGCAAGTACGATGGCAACAATCGGCGGAACGATGGACAGCCATCCAGCGGCATAGGGTTCCATATTTTTGTTTTTGTCTCTGAGGATGCCTTCGAGGGCGCGATTCAATGATCAGACTGCGCAGGCACCCGGTTCATCGGGGAAGGCTCTGCCTCTTAAAGGGCAGAACCGAAAACTTTTCCGCATTATGCAACAAGTTGTTGCTTGGGAAATGTTTTGAGAAGCAGGCGAGCGAACTCCGGTGCGGCCGGACTAAATCCCCATCTTCCTACTGCGGAAGTCCGTCCCGACGCATTGCACCCCATATCAGGGTTTTCTCCTATAGCACATTTTCGCTTCCGAAAACGAGCCTTTTTTTGCGGATTTATCCCAGTTTTTAAGCCCGTGAATCGGACTTCTGAAAAGAGAAACTTTCGAAACCTGAACGGGCGGCAGAGCTGCCGCCTCCTATTCCTTCGGAGTTTCCAAATGACCTCACTCAGCTCCTACGCTCTTACGCTGCGCGGAAGAGACTATTCGCCCCTCATTGTGGGCGGCATGGGCACGAATATTTCCACGGCCGAGCTGGGTCTCGCCGTTGAAAAGCTCGGCGGCATTTCTCATCTTTCCGACGCCATGCTGATGGACGTCTCGGACCGCCTTTTCGGCACGCGCTTCACGGCCGCAAAGGCAAAGCTCTACGCGGGCCTCAGGGATGCCGCCGACAAATCGGCCGAACTCTTTGATCTCAATGCCGTTCGCGAGGCGACCATCCGCTACATCTCGAACGTCATGCAGCGCACCACCGGCCGCGGGCTCATGCTCATCAACTGCATGGAAAAGCTCACGATGAATTCGGGGCTTGATACGCTCAAAACCCGCCTCAACGCGGCACTCGACGCCGGGATCGACGGCATCACGCTCTCGGCGGGCCTCCACCTCTCGAGCTTCCGCCTGATGTCGGAGAACAAGCGCTTTCACGATGCGCTCCTCGGGATCATCGTCTCCTCCTCTCGCGCGCTCAACCTTTTCCTCAGAAAGAGCGCCGCAACGGGACGCCTCCCCGACTACGTCGTAGTCGAAGGGCCGCTTGCCGGTGGTCACCTCGGCTTCGGCATGGAAGACTGGAAGAATCATTCGCTCGAAGCCATCGTGAAGGAAGTGAAGGCGTTTCTTGCGGAAAAGAACCTCTCCATTCCCGTGATTGCCGCGGGCGGGATCTTCACGGGCGGAGACGCCGCACGCTTCATGGGCGAGGTGGGCGCGAACGGCATTCAGGCCGCCACCCGCTTTGCCGTCACCGAAGAGAGCGGCCTCACGTGCGCCGCCAAACAGGCGTTCTTCAATTCGAAGCCCGAAGACATCGAAGTGAACGGCCTCTCCCCCACGGGCTATCCGATGCGCATGCTGAAGTGCTCTCCGGCAATTGAAAGCGACATCCGTCCCAACTGTGAAGCCTACGGGTACCTTCTCAACCACGGCGAATGCGCTTATCTCAAGGAATGGAAGCTCCGTCATGAAGCAATGAGCGCGGGCGAACCCGTTCCCCCGAAGGAAAAGGGCTGCCTCTGCACCCATATGAGGAACTACAAGGTGTGGACGTGCGGCGCCATGGCGTCGCGCCTTCGCGAAACCTCCATCCAGAAGGAAGACGGCGAGTGGATTCTCCCCACGGCCGCCGACGTCTACGAGGACTACATGGAGAGCACGGGCAGCGAAATTCATCTGCCGAAGGCCGCGCGGGAATACCTCAGGGAGCACCAGACGCACCAGGCGCCCCAGACGAACCTCAGTTCCGGATTCGTCCCGCAGGTTGCGCCCCAGTTCTTCAAGCCTTTTGCCGGCACAAACCGGGAAGTTTCCGCCAAGGCCGGCTCATAACTTCGCGGGCGGCGTGAACGCCTGAAGCCGCCTCGTCAATGGCTCCAGCCTTCTCCGGAAGTTTTTCCCGGAGAAGGCTTTTTCATGTCTTGCCTGCGGGCGCGATGCGGCACAGGAGACTCTTCGTTCTACACTGTCTCACGATCTCCATGCCGTCCTTCCTGCCGGCCAAGCGCTCCAGAGAGAGCGGCAGCCTGCGATGCGACCTGCTCCTTCGTAATGCCGAAGGACTTCAGGATGCTCTCCTGCATACTTGTGAAGGCATGATCAAGCTGATACCGACCGTCATTGATCTGTACGAGCTCAACTTTCTCGAGTTCCCTGATCGCCTCAGAAACCGTCATGCAGTCCCTCTTGTCCGGCAGCTGGATCTTCTCATCCTTCAGAAGGTTGTAGATGCGCTGACGAATAATGAGCGCTATGAATTTAATGAAAATCTTTGCACTAACGACTTCCGATGAGTGCATCCTTATGCCGCTGCAGACCTGCAAGGGCTTTGCTGCGCTCAGAAGCTTCTCCGAGGCGTCCCGGCCGTGATAAAGCCGATAGGCGTCTTCGGCATCCATCTTCTCAGACGTGACGATGCAGAAATAGCCGCACCTGGAATAAGCGGCTTCGATTGCGTCCTTCTTTTCTTCAGCACAAAGAAAGCAGCCCCTGTCGTCATAGCGGGCGTCGAAGTAGTCCGCATGCGGCGCTCCAAAATACATGTTCCGGCCGATGCATTGTTCAAAGCTCTTCTGCATCAGCGTTAACGCAGTTTCCAGATCCCTCCGCTCCTCCGCCATCCGCATAGGATCAAAAAAGAAGTGAAAGTACCGTTCTTTGGTGTCTTCCGGGAAGAGCTTCATCTTTTCCGTGATGCCGCAGATGCAAAGTTCGCGCAGGGAAGCGTCTGCGCGGTTCTCGAAAGAACCGTGAACCTTATCGACAAGTCCGGCCGCAAAGAGGGCGCTGCCCTTCACCATCATGATGAACGCATAGTCGTGCTCTCCCATCCAGGCGATGCAGTCTCTGGAGTAAGAGCCCCGGTCGAGAATGAAGCCTATACGCCTGAAGCGACGGGCAATCGCTTCATCTGCGAGTAATTTGAACTGACTGACGTCGTTGATTGAGCCCGGACAGCACTCATAGAAGAGCGGTTCCTGATTGGTTTTATCGAAAGCGACGCCCACCCTGAGAATCGGATGCCCCAGATCCACTCGAGCGTTGCCGGCTTCAACAAAGCCAACCTCACCCGCCTCGCTGTTTTGATATTCGGCATTACAGGAAATGTAGATTCGCGTGCGATGATCGCGCTTTGCGCTCCAGTCATTCAGAAAGCCTGAAATCTGATCCGACGTGACGCTGGAGAGGAAGCTGAACATGGCGGCGTCGCCCTCCATCCGCAGGTCTTTCGAAAAAAGCGGATGGCGGTAAGCATAGTCCCGGAAGCATAGATCTTCATTTTCTTCCTCGATGATCATCGAGGCGGCAAGGTCGAGCACCAGTCCGGCCTGGTCATGAAAATGCTTCTGAAGCATTGTACCGAGACCATACTCCTCCACGATGCGATCAATGACGATGCAGCTGCCGGCCATCAGGGTGCGGCATCGCTCAGCGGTCTCACGGGCTTCCGGCAGTATGGCGTTCGGGACATAGACCAGGAAATTTTCATAGAAATCGTGAATTCCCAGGAATCCGTTAACAGAGTCTGAAAGAAATTCATATCCCGGCTTAGTTTTGATTTAAGGCAACTA
>CAKQON010000022.1 GCA_934255515.1 uncultured Sutterella sp. | reverse complement strand
GTTTGAAGAACGCAAGAGATCAAACCCTTACTTTTGGGGCGATTCTTAGTTCAGACAATTGGGAATCCTTTAATCAAACCGTTGACAAAGCGTTAATGAAGAAGGATAACGTCGTAGAACGGTTGTTCTTGGGTTTGCTGACCGTTAGCATTCCTCCTGCGTTGCTTGCTGCGGCGCTTCGGCTGTGCTACTCCAGCGTCACCAGGGGATTTTTAGATGTCATCCCTAGCCTCCAGGGGGGCCTCACTGTTCGAAGCGGTGCAGCCATAAGCTTTTTCGGTTTGGTAATCAACGGCAGCCCGAAGGAAAGGCCGCGAGCCAACGAACTCCGATAAGCGTCGAATCCCTCGCCCGTTCCTGCCTCCATTCAGGACTGCGGATCGGCTGATTTTACCGACAGCAGCGACTGTTTCGGTAATCGCGTCATGACGTTATGTTCGATTGCGATTGAATATGCATGCGCGTGCATGCAAGGCAATTTCTCCTTAGCGAATCAGATCTCCTCTGAGATTGCCGCTGGAAAGCAGAGAGGAATCGATTGAAAACGTCAGCGCATGCCTCCTCGTGTTCGGGTAGCTGGGCATGATGGCTCCGGAGATGTCTGTCAGATCTTCCAACACCAGCTCATCCTGATGAGCCGGATCAGACCGGACCGCGGAGACAGAAGCCGAATCAATTGCTGTGAGATAATATTATTTTTCCCCTTCAAGTTCCCATGCATTCCCCGATCCGCCTGAGACCCTTCCAGCATTCCGACCTCGACATCTTCGCAGACGCCTACGACAAGACCTGGGGCTGGGAGCTGTCGCACGACCCGGAGCGCCCCGAAAGAATGCGGCATGCCTTCGTCTATGTGATCGGGAACCTTCTCAAGTCGGACTTCATCCGCGTCGCCGAACTCCCCGACGGTCGTCCCGCGGCGCTCATGTGCGCCCGGCTTGATCCGAAGGCCGAGCCCGCCGCCATTGACGTCGATCTCACAGGCCTCCGGGAGCGGCACCAGGCGCTCGCCGCGCTCCAGAAGGAAACGGAGCTCGGACGATCCTGCCTCGGGTTCGAGGAGAAGCTCCATGCCGTCAACCGTAAGATGCTCGCCGACTATGTCGCGAGGGCCGGCGGCTCGATGGAAGACCGGCCTGAACTCGTCTTCCTGATCGCGCACCCGATCGCAAGAAGACGGGGCTGCGCCGGAGCGCTCTTCAGGCTCTTTGAGTCGGAAGCGCGGCAAAAGAGCGCGCGTGAAGCCGTGCTCTTCACCGACAACGACTGCGTGACCGCGATCTATACGAGGAACGGCTGGAGACAGGAGGGCGAAATCCCCTGGAAGATCGACGAGAGCGAGGATTTCAAAAGCTGGCTCTACGTCAAAACCTTCTGAAATGCAGCGGAAGAGGGCAAAAAAAGCCGGACCGGAGGCAATATGCGCCCCGCTGGTCCGGTGATGTCCAATAGAAATTGACCTCAAACTTTGCGCCTTCCTCGGGAAAGGAGAGAGAAAAACCGAAGAGAAGACGAATCAGACTTGGATGGGCCCGGATCTCCGGGAAAACTCAGGCAATGACTGCCGGGTTCCCTGGAATTTGAGGGCCCGAAGCGCTGATCAGGCTTCCTTGTAGCCCGTCACATAGCGGCCGGCCATGAAGCCGGAGGTATGCGCGAACCCGCAGGCGTTGCCGCCGCAGTAGAAGGCGCCGTGAACGCCCGCAACCGTTTCGCCGGCAGCGTAGAAGCCTTCGATCGGCTTCATGTCCCAGCCGAGAACCTGGAATTCTTCCGTGACGCGCAAGCCGCCGCAGGAGAGGTTGTTCCACGGGAACATGCGGATCATGCGCCACGGACCCTGTTCGAGCTTCCACTGCTGGTCGGTGCGACCGAACTGGTTGTCGACCTTGGTTTCAACGGCCTTGTTCCAGACGGCGAGCTGATCCTTGAGCCCCTCGAGATTGACGCCGCTCTTTTCGCAGAGCTCTTCAATCGTGTCGCACTTCCAGAGGTTTTCGCCCTTTTCAAACTCAGCGAGAACGCGTTCTTCGGTCCAGGAGGGCAGACCAACGAGGGCGGAAAGCTTGATCTTCGAGAGCGTGCGCTGCCAGGTCGCCTCGTCGGCGAGGATGTAGTGGCAGCCGTCGGGGTTCGAAGCAAGCTTCGGCGTCACATGGCAGATGCCTTCGCGTTCCGTGATGAAGCGCTTGCCGTTCTTGTTGATGAGGATGCCGCCCTGGCCGGAGATGAACCACCAGCGGCAGTAGGGGCCGTTGCGGCCGTGCGTCACGATGCCGCAGGGGTAGGAGGCGTTGTACTGCATGTGCGACAAGGGCGTGCCCACGTCGCGGACCGCGATCATCATCGCTTCGCCGGTGTTGGAGGGACCGCCGATCACGACGCCTTTGCCGGCAACGGACGGAACCCAGCGGTCCAAAGACTCGGGCGAGCCCGTGATGCCGCCCGTCGCCATGACGACGCCCATGCGGGCGCGGCAGGTTACTGTCTTGTCGCCTGTGCCGCATTCAACGCCCACGACGCGGTTCGCCTTTTCGTCGAAGAAGAACTTCGTGAGACCGCAGCCGTGATGGATGGCGAGCTTGCGGGCGGCGATTTCCTTTACAAGCACGTCGATGTAGTCGCGGCCCTTGAAGAAATCCTGTCGGTGCGCGCGCAGGTTCGAGTGGCCGGCATAGGGTTCGAGGTGGTGAGCGGCAAGACCGTGGTCCTCAAGCCAGTCGAAAGCTTCGCCCGAATGCTTCGTGAAGCCGTAGACGGGTTCTTTCAGGGACTGGTGTTCGCCGTAGGCGATGATGTCGTCGGCAAATGCCTTCCAGTCGTCCTTGCCCTTCGGGTCGGCCTTCTGCATTCTCGAGCCGCAGGCCGTGAATCTTCAACGAGATTTCTCACGATGCCGAGTCCGAGCCCGAGGCCGTCCGTCTTTCCGGAAGCGGAAAAGCGGGAGAGCCGCTCAAACGCTTCGTCGGTAAGGGGCCTGCCGTTGTCGTCGACCGTGATGGAGACCTCGGAATCCGTATTAGAGGCCCTCACGGCCACTTTGCCCGCCGGATCATCCTTCACCGCTTCAATGGCGTTCTTGATGAGATTGTGAAGAATGAGCTCAACCTCAAGGGCGTCCCCGAGAATGACGGGAGACTGAGGGGGCACCTCAACCGGGAGAGAAGACGAGAGCTTCACGCCCGCGAGCGCAGACCGCAGGGCATCGTTGATGCGAAGCCGCACCGGACGGGACTTTTCCGCTCGGGCATAACCGCGCACGCGGTCGACGATCCGGGCGATGCGTCTCGCCTGCATGTCCGCGCCGTCAATGGCAGTGATGAGGACCGGATCAGCCTGCGATTCCGTTCCGGGAGCGGGGAGCGGCGAAGCCGCTGAACTCCCGGTTTTGAGGCGTGCAACTGCGAGGTAGTTGATGACCGCACCCACGGGCTGCTTGAGTTCATGAGCCACGATGGCGCAGAGCTGGCTTACCGCGCCCATGCGCTCGAGGCGCGAAAGGCGCGAGCGGACGTTTTCTTCGGACGCCGCAAGGCGGTCGCGCTCGGCCAGGGCCGCCTGAAGATCCGCAGTCCGGCGCCGCACGAGCGCGCGAAGACGGAGTTCAGAGAGAAGGAGGGGAAGCACGATACCCGCCGCCCCCAGGATCCAGAAGCGCCAGCGGCGCCAGAGGGCTGAGGGCGTCATTTCCTCGAGATAAGCCCAGGGACCAATGTGGAGGCGCTCTTCGAGCGCTCTTACGGCATGAAAGTCGCTCGTCGGGTACCAGGAATATTCACCGGTCCCGAGCCCGAGGAGCGCGAGAGTCGCAGACCGGACGGTTTCCAGGTCGGCCGAAGGGAGCGCCGCAAAAATCAGGTGGGATAAAGCGTGGTCGACGTGCGGCAGAGCGATTCGGTGCCTTCCTTTTCTTCCTTCAGCGCGGCGACCCGCAGAACCCCAGGTTCGATGAGTCCCTCAGCCTCAATGCGCTCAAGCGTGCAGACGGGAACAACCCCCGCGTCGTAAGCGTCCGAGAGCACGGCTTCGACGACGTGCGGCATGCCGTAGCCGAAAAAGCGGAGCTTTGAAAAGAAGTGCTCCGAATCCATTCCGGCATCTTCAATTTCCCCCCGGAGCGCAAGCCAGCCGTCGAGCGCCGTGGGGAGCGTCGCGGCTGCCTTCAGACCCTAGAGAGATGAGAGCGTCGTGATGTCCGTTCTCGATGATAGCGCGATCACCGCCGCGCCCGTTGATTGATGCGGATCGCGGGCCCATCGGGTCTTTCTCGTCGCAATGGGATGCGCGCCCACGGCGTCGACGATCCGCAGGAGTCAGCTGCCGGAGAAATGATGAAGTCCGGGCGCAGTTCTCGGACAGCGCTTTCGAGCGTTGCCGAGTTGACCCGCAGGATGACGATGTCCTCAGACGGGAAAACCGAAGAGAGCGCCTTCCGGATGGGATTCACCGTCGTCGCGGCGAACCCGGGTTCCGTCATCTCAACGACCGCGAGCCTCAGCGCCTGAGGTTCAGCAGAGGCGAAATGTGGGAGAAGAAGGAGAAAGAGTGCAAAATGCACTCGCAGGGCTCGGGTAAACGGGATAAGCAAGAGCGTTGAAAGGCGTTGTGAACGAATGAATTTGCTTTCAAAATCCTAGCATGGGCGCAGAAGTCTTCGCGATGAAGTGAAAGACGCTTCTGCGAAGACCATGTTTTCATGGCTTTCTTCTCTCCCCTGGGAATCCCGCACCTCAAAGAAACGTCTGGAGAAGCGCGTTGAAGGCGACGCCGAAGAGAATGGTAACGGCAAGCCCTGCGCGAAAGGCAACGAGCACGGTCGCAAAGAGCGTGATGAGCGTTGCCGGATCGGTCGTCATGAAGGCAGGCGCCACAATCGAAATCATGACGCAGCCTGGAGCCGCGTCGAGCACCCGCTGCATGGCGGGCGAAACCGGGCGGTTTCTCAGAATGAGCCAGCCGATGAGGCGCGTCGAATAAGTAGCGACGAGCATTCCGATGATGACGATGAATTCCTTGAGCGACGGCAGAGCAAAAATTTCGTCCATTTTTCTTCTCCCCGCTTATTTGTTCGAGACCGCAGCCGCCGAAAGGCCGAGAAGCGTCGCGATGAGAATGCTCCAGTGGAGCGGCAGCCAGAGGCTTGCGAGCGCGGCGGCAATGCCCGAAACAACCATGGGCGCCGACTTTGAGAGCGCCGGGCGCATGGCAACGACGAGACCGATGAAGGTCGCCGGGAAGGCCATCATGAAGCCCCAGCGCGAGAGGTCGCCGAGCGACGTCCCGAGCGCGGCGCCCAATCCCGCGAAGAACCACCAGTTGCTCCAGAGCGTGAGGCCGCAGCCCAGATGGAAGGGGAAGGAAAAGACCTTGTCGGCGGGAAGCCCGAGCTTTCTTCTGCGGTTGACTTCCTGCATCGAGAGCGCCCAGACTTCGTCGCACATGAGAAAGAACGCGGCGAGCTTTGCCGGAACCGGGAGATGCGCCTTTTCGACCCAGGGCGTCAAAGCGGCGCCGAGCACAATGTGGCGAGAATTGATGAGCCAGGTCGTCATGAAGATGACGAGAAGCGAGGGCGCGGCGCTCCAGAGCGCGACCGCGGCGAATTCGCTTCCGCCCGCAAAGTTGAGCCCCGCCATCATCGCCATGCCGGCGCCCGAAAGCCCGTGCTGAGCGCCTTGCGTGCCGAGAATGAAGGCGAGCGGAATGATGCCCGCCAGAAGCGGAAGCGTTGTCCGGATGCCTCGGAGGAGCCCTTCAGCGAAGGTCTCGTCGGGCGTGTTCTTGAGTGTCTGCGAAGTTTGGGTCATCTTTTAGTGTAGGAGCTGCAGGGGGCGGCCTGCAGCCCGGATGAACAACGCCGGACTCGTAAAGCCCGGAGCAGGTGCGTCTGTTTGCGGAGAGTTTTGGAATTATAGGCTTCGGGCTTCGCCGGATCAGATGCGTGCTTTGCCGCTTCGGGCGGAAGTGCATCGTCCGTCCACCGCCAGGCGCGGGATGGGCTCACAGCATTCGCCACCGCTCCCGAACAGATGTCGGAACGGATCTCGCGTATGAAGGCGATGAAGAGCGCCATCAGGACGAAGAAGACCGGGATGGAGGAGACGGTGATCATCGACTGGATGGTGGAAAGGATGGTGGAACGGACGATGAGGCCCGGAATCGCGCGCTCGAGGAGCAGAATCCCCACGGGCATGACGAAAAAGAGTACGCACCAGAAGATCGTGAGGCGCCGGTCGGGTTCGTCGCGGGGACCGAGCTCCTTTGCGGTCCAGAGCGACAACGCGAGTCCGCTTCCCGTTGCCGAGGCAGCGAGGTTGAAGAAGACGAGAACGAGGAAGACGAGCACAGCGACCTTCGGGGAGGGAAGGGGCTGGAGCACCATGAGGGTTGCGCCCGCCGATCCCTCTTCATTGATGGCCGACGAGACCTCAAGACCGTGAAAGAGTTCCTGCCCCATGCCGTAGTTGCCTAAGGTCGAGAAGGAAAGCCAGCAGGCAAGCGGCGCCCAGATGCGGTTCGAAAGAGCAATCTCGCGGAAGGTCCGGCCGTAGGAAGTGCGGGCAATCGAGTTGGCGCAGAGGAAGGCGATGGCGACGTACCAGGTCCAGTAGAAGATCGTCCAGCTCTGCACGAACCCGGTATTTACGATGGCGTCCGAATTGAAGCTCATGCGGACAAATTCGCCGATGCTGGTGCCGATCGACATCACGGTGTTGTTGAGCATGAAGCCCGTGTCGCCCGCGATCAGAAGGAACGCGAAGAAGGCGAGGACGAGCTTCACGTTCATGTCCGAGATCCGCCCCATGCCGCGCGCGATGCTCTTTGACGCCGAGAGCGTGAAGAAGGTGCAGAAGACGATGATGACGCCGAGCTTCAATGCAAAGGAATTCTCAATTCCGAAGACGTCGGAGAGGATTTCGCCTGTCACGGGCGTGTCGATGCCGACGGTCGTCATAATGGCGGCAAAGTAGCCGAAGACCACAATGGCGTCGCGAAGAAAGCCTGCCGTGCGCGAGGCGAAGGTCTCGCCGCTTCCGATCAGCGGGCGGGCGAGGTCAGACATGCGAAGGCTCGCGGCGCCCTTGTTCCAGTAGAGGTACCCGATTGCGAGCCCCGGGATCAGATAGAAGGCCCTGGCCGGGAATCCCCAGTGGAACATGCCGCAGGCGGACGCGTATTCATCGGCTTCCACCGATCCGGGTTCGAGCCCGAAGGGCGGCGTATTCACATAGAACATCCACTCCCCCGTGCCGAAGATGAGAAGGCCTGCCGCTAGCGCGTTGCAGATATTCATGGCGATCCACGTGAAGGTCGAATATTCGGGCTTCGCGTCGCGGCCGCCCATCCGGAGGTCGCCCCAGCGGGTCGTCATCGGCAGAACGGCAAGGATCGCGAAAACGACGCCGAGAAGCAGAAAGAGCCATGCAAGGCTCGTGGTCAGAAATCCGTAGGTTCCGCGCAAAAGCGCAACAACGCTTTCTGGCGCGGCTTGAATCGCAGCAATCGTCGCGGCAAGGCGCGCGATCAGAGGTTTACTGGCATGCGTGAATATGGTGGAGAGGTCAGTTTCAGAGTAAAAGTGAAAATGACTTCAAAGACTACCCGGGCGCCGGGCGGAATCCTGGAGCGAACCTCATTGAGGCTTGCTTCAGGAAGCGAAAAGGAGCGTCAGAAGCACTCCGGCAAGAAGTAAGAGGAAGAGGATGCCGAGAAATGCGCCGAGGGAAAGGAGAACCACGCGCAGAATCCGTCCGCGATCGACGGGCTCCTTCGGGAGAACGACGTTCGAGAGGTCGATGGAGTCCTTCCGGGGGCTGAAGGAAGCTCTGAGCGCTGCGGCGCTTTCCTCCCCGAAGCGGCTCACGCGCACGACGAGGGCCGGCCGGCCGCGGAGCCGGCATTTCTCCGGAGAGGTGCAGTCCGTTATCGCATTGGCGCCCTGAGCGTCAAGCGCCATTTCGAGCCGCCGCGTCCATTCTTCTTTTCCAAGATGCCCTGCATAGACATCAACGCAGAAATCACTTTCCGCGATCAGCTCGAGCCCATCCGGGGGCGGACTGTTGCCTGCGAGCAGATAAGGTCCGCGGACGCGGTAGCAGCGCTTCTCTTCGGGCACCCCCGGAGGCAGGACCGTCATCTCGAGGTACTCTTCATAACCCGGGCAATAAGAACCGGGATCAGGTAGCCCGCGAGCGCCGCGGCGAAAAAGGCTGCGAGAAGCAGAAGAAGCCAGAGGCCCGCAGCGAAAAGCGACTCCGGGAATTTAAGAACCGAAGCGATGGAAAGAACCGAAAAGGTGGAGAGGCCGCCCAGGAACCCTGTATGGACGAGTGCCCTCCACCAGCTCGCGGCCGCCGGACTCATCCAGCCTTCCATCAGAATGGCGCTCGAGAGCCCCATCAAGAAGCAGGCGAGAAAGTTGGCGGGCATCCAGGGTCCGAACTCCGGAAAGTCGAGAAGGACGCGGAGCACTGCGCCGGCGCCCCCGCCCGCGAAGATGAGGAGAAGGTCGCGGAAAGTCTTCTCAGCCATGGAAGCCCGCTCCCGCAGCATTGCCTGAGAGCGTTGCTGCAATGCCGGTGACGAGCGTCAGTACGACAAAAAGGACGATGGAGCCGTATTTCCCGAGGCGCTCCATGGCAATGATTTCGGAACAGAGGGATGAGAGCGTTCCGAGGCTCCCGACGAAGCCGCCTCCGATGATCAGAAGGAGTTCGTCCGGAACGCGAGCGGCGACAAGCGCGGAGCCGATGAAGGCGGCAAGCGTGTTGACGATGAGAATGCCGGCAGGAAAAGGCCCGGCAGCGTGCGCTAAGACGACGAGAACGGCGTATCGGGCGAGAGCGCCGATGCCTCCCAGGAGAAAGACAAGCGCCAGGGATTCCGGAGAAGAAAGTTGAAGCATGAATGAGCTCGCGAACCGTGGGCGTAAAAGCCGCAGGAGTCGGAAGTGTACTCGCCTTTCTTCAGAGGTCTGAAGGAGAAAAGCCGCTCTCCAGGACTTCAGGCTGACCTGGAGCCTCAGGTGGAATGCCGCCGGGCGGGGCGCGGACAGAACAACGGAATGAGCGTCAGAACGCCGCAGTAACGCCATCATTGTCGTTTACGACAATGCCAGCATTCATAAAGCAAAAGTCGTGAAAGACTGGATCGCTGAAGATGGCAACTTCGAACTCGCCTTTATTCCGCCGTACTTGCCGGAGTTGAATCCCGTGGAAGTTTTCAATCAGGTGCTGAAGGTCAAGATGCGCATGGCTCCCGCCATGACGCAGGCGGAGGCTCAAACCTTCGCTCAAGAACAAGCGCAAGCCATGGAACAGGGTAAGGGCGCCGGTGTTCGCAAGTGTTTTGAGCGTGATACGGTGAAATACGCCACCTACCGAGAAAGCCAAAAGCATTTGAAGGATAAGTAATAAATGTTTTTATAAAAGCTGTACTCGTATACGGCCTTTATTAGGTACTTTCATGAACATATCTTGTAAGAATATTAATATCGCGAGGAAGAGGGAGATGCCCGCGTCATCGGCCTTCGTGCGAGCTATACGCCTACGATTCTTCCCGATACAGATAAGCCGCTCGCGAGCTTCCGTTCCGAAGGAAATATTGAGTCGGATGCAAAGGAAGTCGCCATCCGCGCGAAGTACGCGGTCGTGATCGCCTCGGCCGGCAATGCCGTAAACGACGAATCCCGCCGGATCTTTGATCCGCGCCTCACGGCTGAATACGCCAATGCGGCAGCCGAATACTCTCCGCAGGACGGCTCGCGCGAGCTCGCGGCAATAGCCGTCGGCGCGTCGCTCTGGGGAACCGCCAATCAGTCGATGGACAGAAACGGGTCCCTCAGAAAACGCCCCGTGATCGGCGTGCGCACGAACTACATCCGCTGGAAGCCGCAGTCGCCGATTTTCCGAAGATCCGCTACACGGGTCTCTACCTCAAGAACTGGCAGAATGCAATTCTTGTGAACCAGGTCGGGAAGCGCTTCTACAACGAAATGGAAAACGGCTACCCGAACGGCACGCATGAGAGCTTCTATAAGGACGGAAAGCCTTACGTGCACGGTGACTGGCGAAATACCACCCGCGCGCCCTTCAGGCCCAGAAACTATATTGACGCCGCCTGCGCCATGAAAGAGGGCTCCCAGGCTCCGGACTTTGCTTGCGGACCGCAGAGGGCGATTATCGATGCTGCCGCTTTGATGCGCGAACGCATTACCTTGAACGATCAGTCGGGCGACCCGGAAATCTTCTTCAGCGCCGACACGATCGAAGAGCTCGCCCGGAAGATCAGCACGTCGCCCTGGTCGACCTGGAAGATGGATCCGCAAGTTCTTGCCGCGACGGTCGCCCGCTGCAACGAGCTCGTTGAAAAGGGCGCGGATGAGGATTTCGACAAGCCCAAACTCCGCTACAAGATTGCCGAAGGTCCGTTCTATGCCGCGTGGGCAACCTTTGCCGTTTACGACTCCTATGCCGGTTTGCGCATTGATGGCGACTGCCGGGTCCGCGATTGGAAGGGCGAGGTGATCAAGAGCCTCTGGTGCGGCGGCGAATCCGCGGGCGGGTGCTCCCAGCACGGGCTCGGGCGCTGTCTGACGCAGGGCTACATCACCGACCGCAAGATTGCTGAACTCAAGGCTTGATGAATGATTTGAGCCGTCAGGCAATCTGACTAAAAATGAGAGCCCCGGCACGATGAGTGCTGAGGCTCTCTTGATTTATATGGCGTCGTTCCGGGAATTACTGATTCGCTTCCTCGAGGTTATTGATCGGCGTAAAGCTGCCGTCGGGGTTGACGCGGAAGACGTAGTGCTCCTTGAGATAGATGATGTCCTTGCGGTTCACTGCGCCAAGTTCGGCAAGGATGGCGGCACGGGCAACGACGTTGGCGCCGGCGGTTTGGGCCAGACTTTCAATAGCGGCGAGCGATTCGCCCGTGGCAATGACGTCGTCGATCAGCGCAACGCGCTTGCCGCGGATCTTGTCGGCGTCGCAGCCGTCAAGCCAGAGGGTCTGGTCCTTCTGCGTCGTGATGGAAAAGACATGGTGCGAAACCGGATTCACCATGTAGGGCTTGCGGCTCTTTCTGGCAACGATGAATTCCTTCATGCCCATGATGCGGCTCATCTCGTACGTGAGGCATATGCCCTTGGCTTCAGCCGTCATGAGATAGTCGACCTCCGGCAGGCGCTTTACAAGCTCAGGGGCAACCGTCTGAACCAGCTCGGTGTCGGAGAGGCAGACAAAGCTCGCAAGTACGAGCTTGTCGGAGATTTGCACGTAGGGGAGCTTGCGGGTAAGGCCGCAGATTTCAAAGTCAAAATACTTCATGGCTGGAGGGGAAGCTGGTGGTAACTTGCGAGAGCTGGCGGAGGGCTCTTTGATCGCGCCGCATTTTATAACCTGGGAGGCTTGAACGGCATGATGACGACTGAGCGTTTTCGAGATGCATGAGCCGGGAAATGACGCGTTGCATATTGAAGCGCCGCATTGATAGAAACAGTACGCCGCAAACCTCTCTTTTCAAAGAGGGGCCAAGGCGTACCCATTTTTGGAACGTGAAGTAACATAGCCATATGCGATCTACTACTTCTTCCTACATCGTCGAACTCCCGCTTCGTGTAAACGATCAGCAAAATCGTTTTCTCGAAAAGGCATTCGAGTTCGGCCGCATGCTCTACAACGCGACGCTCGGGACGGCTCTCGGGCGTCTTCAGCGCATGCGTGAAACGAAGGAGTGGCGGGAAGCACGGGACATGCCGAAAGGCAGAGCCCGCACCAAGGCCTTTACTGCGGTTCACAATGCTTTCGCTGGAACATGGCGCTCTTCCTGAAAAAGCACTACTACCGTACTCGGGGCGTTTCGCTCGATCTTATCCACGAGATCAAGCCGCACATCGCCAGAGCCAAGAAGTCGAAGAAGTACGCATGGCTCAGGGAATACGATTCGATGGCGCTTCAGGAATCGGTCCGGAATCTCAACAAGCGCTACCGCGCATTCTTTGAGAAAAGAGCGGGCTTTCCGCACTACAGGTCCCGCCGAGGCCCGCAGTCGAGCTATCACTGCACCTACGTCTCCGTTGCCCCCAACTACGTGCGCGTGCCGAAAATGGAGCCGATCAAGGCTCGAATCCATCGTGAACGCGCTCATTCGATTCACCGGGAAGAAATGCCTCAATCTGCCGCAGCAACCGCCAGCAAAGTTGCGTTTTCGCTTGCCGACGTCTTCGAGTTCAAGTTTGATTCCTACGCCGGCGGGCGTGCGAAGCGGTTCGTGTTTCCAGACTTCCAGCGGCCCTATGTTTGGACAAAAGCCGACGTGCAGAAACTCCTCGATGACGTGGACGAACTCCGTGCAGATCCTGACGGCGCGCCCGGGTCCTGGTATCCCTCTGACGATTCCATGGGTTCCGGCGTGCATGCGCCGGAATACTTTTTCGGCTCCATCTGCCTGCGCAAATGCGAGACGAACGATGACTGCTGGGAAATTCTGGACGGTCAGCAACGCCTTACGAGCTTCCTTCTCATCGCTGCCGTCATTGATCTTCAGGTTTCAGCGCTTGAAGAAACAGCAAAGCAGGCCTCGAAAGCGGATGCCGCGCTCTTGGATGTCATCCGGGAACAGTGGAAAGCTGCAAAGTCCATCCTGGAAAAGCAAATTTTGTTCTCATCCAATCCGAGGACGCATGCCCAGGTGCGCAAGGTATTCGAGGAATTCAAGCTCGACTATGAGTTGCTGCGCATCGACGGACCGGACCTTTACCTTGCAATGCTATGCAGGGACGTTGGGCGCTTCGAGTACATCCTCCGCAAAGGCATGGTTGCCGTGAGGCTTCTCATCTCGCAGGTAGCGGCCGAACAATTCTTTCAGGGAGAAAACAATCGCGGACTGCCGCTTTCGCTCCTCGATCTCCTGAAGGCCTATCACATGCGTGTGGCCAAAGCCTGTTTTCATCCGGAAATGGGGCGCATCTGGCACCTTTTCAATGATGGCGAGGAAGAGGTTCCGGATGAGGACGATGCTGCGAAAACGAGTTCGGCAGAAGACAAATCGCCGGATCGCGAACGCCTGGCAACACTCGTTTCCAGCTTCGTCATACCCGCGATGCTGATGAGATTCGGCATCGCGCCCTGGGAATCTTCCCGCCCGGCTTTTCGCGATCGATGCCTGTCGCTCCTGAAAGGCAAAACTGGCACTCATCTCAGAGACCGCTTTATTGATTGGAAGCTGAGTTCGGAGGGCGGAGCCGCCGGTCATGAACGTTTTGCTTTTGGTTTGCTCGATGATCCCGGGACCGGCATAGGATTTTTCGGCGTGAATGAGCTCCACCTTGCTATTGCAGAGGCCATAACCGCCGGTCATAAACGTTTCAATTTCGATTTGCTCGATGATCCCGGAGCTGGGATAGGTTTTTTCCGTGCGATTGAGCTTTACCTTGCTATTGCAGAGGCCATAACCGCAATGACGGAGCCTCAGGATGGCGGTTCCCGCGTCTATTCCTCACTCATTCATTTGAATGCCGAAGAACATCAGCTTCTCGTTCTTGCCGGCATAGCCTGGGCGGACCGCTTCCTGAAGGTAGGCGACGACGGATTCAATGCCTACCTTGAGGAAGATAAAGGGTTCGAGCGGCTTTCGGCTGAAAAAATCGGCGCAGCGCTTCGCGATGATCCTGATTTGCGAGCCTGGCTCTGTTCATTTGCCCGACTGCTCGATATTTTCAGCAATCGAGGTGGAAAGAAGTACGGCATCTATGACAGATTGGCAGCAGACACCATGCTTAAGTGGCTCAAATACCGCAATCCAGAGGAAAGTTTCTTCTTCCTTCCTCATCGATCCGGAAGTCCCGCGGCCTGTCTGCGGGAACTAAAGGCTCTGACGCATCCTGACCGCTTTCAGGACTCCCGCTATGCAGAAAACTACGAGCGCCAGCAAAAATATCTGATTGATGTCAGCCAGTCGGGGAACGCTAATGAACACTGATGAAGCACGCGTTGAAAACGACGCCAAAGCGCAGGCAGATCAGCCTTTTGAAGCCTCTCTGGAAAGCATCGGGTCTCTCAGAAAGCAGATTGAACAGAAGAAATTGTCTCTTGTGATCCCGGCCTTTCAGCGCGGCTACAGCTGGCGGGAAGAGCAGGTGGGGCAGCTTATGGCGGACCTGATTGACGCGTGGCGATCTTCGCATTCCGAGCCATACTCGCTCGGCACGATTGTCTGTACCCGATCGACCGATAAGAACTCTAATGAACTCCAGGTCCTTGACGGACAGCAGCGCCTGACGACGATTGACATCCTCCTCAATGAGTTGTCGCCGAAGGAAGAGAAAGATAAAAACCGCTGCGGGGAACTCATTGCCGCCTATCGATACCTCACCGCTAAGGAAAATGCTGATAAGACGCGTCTCCCGCGGCATGACCTGCAATTGAAGGCTATCCGGGATCATCTTGAAGATGTCGACAGAGCTCGACTTTTGAAATGGCTCAAGGAGAAGAAGAACATTCAGGTAATGCTCGTTGTGCTGCCGCTCAAGGCCGGCGCTCAGAACGAAGCATCGAAGATGTTCGAGATCATCAATGTCCGAGGCCAGCAGCTCTCGCTCCTCGACCAGCTGAAATCTCGGTTCCTGCAGATTTTCGGCGACGCCCACCCGCTTGACCGAAGCTTCTTCAACCAGATCTGGAATGACTGCGAGCGGCGGCTAAGCTCCTATGAAGAATGCGTCAAAGAGCCTTCCTTTGATGCAATGAAGGAGGCGATGAAAGCCGCGGAAGGGAGCATTGAGGAGCAGAGGAGGGAATTGAGCCTTGGCGAGATGCTCAAGGAGGGTGCTCCCATTGCGAGTGTTCCGGCGGAAAAAACAGAAGCGCCGGTTGTGCCCGCATCGCTTCAGCTTTCCCCAATCGACATGCTCAACCTCCTCGTCATGGCAAATGAGATTCTGAAGCTGCGGATGGGAAGAGGCGCCCCGTACGCATTGTCGCGGACGGATGAGGCGGGTTCGGTGAAGGACATACGCTCACGCTTCGACTGGCTGGTTAAGAACAACGATAAAGAAGTCCCGGCAGCGGGTCCTGAAAACCTGATGCGTCTTATGTTCGTGGTGTCGGTGCTTGTCCGCGTCGTCGGGAAATGGGCGCCTTTCAGAGACTCTAAAACTTACGACGTGGTTGGAGGTTCGAAAACGCCTCTTCGCCAGCTGGCTTTGTCCTTCATGGCGGCCAACAGCTATCAGGCTTCAGGCCAATATTGGCTGCTGGTTCTCGGAGCCTTCGCTCTTGAGAGCGGGCTCAAGAATTATCCGCTGCCCAAAGAAGCGGCCCAATTCAAGCAAACCCTTCTGCCGGTTTTTGACGACAAGGCAGGCTGGGATCTTGAAGCTGAAGCGCTCGCCCGTCTCGTCGCATTGGGCTTTACCTATGCGCGCAGCAGGCCCGACGGCTCTGCAACAAAGATTGCTTACGAGCTAGCGGTTTCTCGTACTTCCGGGAAAGATCTTCTTGCGGAAGCCGCGGGGGAGGTTGCAGAGGAAATTGATCGATGGCGTTATGGCGATGGCATCCGCCAGTGGCCTCTTTTCTTCATCGATTGGATGCTTTGGTTTGATTTTGCCGGTAGCAGGAACAGAAAGAACCGACTCCGGGAGCTCATGGGGGAAGCTGCCGGCGGCATCCCGGAAAAGAAGAGTCTCATGCCGTTTAAAGATGCGCTCATCGCACCGCAGTTTATGAATTCGTTTGAAAACTTCCTCCGGAACGAATTCAGAATCGTGAGCCGTGGTCAGATTGACCATTGGTTTGCTCAGGAAACGGCGAAGGCTATGAAGGAGAGAAACGAAATCAGCGAAACTGAGTTCGACAGCCTGCACCGACTAGGGAACCTTGCACTGGTCGATCCGAGCACCAATACCAAATGGACCGACAAGGCGCCTGAGCAGCGGGCGAGGGAAATGCCCGGCAATCCTTCTCCGAAACTCAAGTGGACAGCAGAGCTGACTGCGGAAGCTGAAAACTCGGAAGGCGCGTTCGACCTGGAAATCGTTCCTGCCATCACCGAGATTTGGTCGCGCTATCTGACGGAGTTCAGGCTTCCGTGAGTTCTCGAGCTCCTGCGCGGAAGTTCCTCCAGGCGAGGAACGATCCCGCCTCCGATGTCGCCGCTCTTTAGAACCGACGGCCGGATTGAAAATGCGCGAACGGTGCTGCACAGCTGCATCAAAGGTTTTACTACGGGCCACAAAACTCTGGGTGAATCCGTCGAAGGCGGAGAGGGCAAAGCCCTCGCTGAGCTCAGACTACAACCTACTTTTTAAGAACAAAATCGGCGAAAGCCCACTTGATATTCACCGAATACGCATCATGGAATTAGCTGGCTGCAGTAATTCTGAAAACAATTCAGAATTTTTACAGAACCATTGGGTAAATCGCGCTGATCAGTTTATCTGACAAAGTGTCTAAAAACTGCTTTATATTATTCAACATAATAGTCGTTATGTTGAATATCGACTTTTCCGGCCGGGCTTCTAAGCACCAAAATTTAGTCCAGGTCTCAAGCCTGGAAAACTCTGCCTAAATCGATTCACGATCACTGTTAGCGCCGAAGTTAGACTTGCAGGTATTGACTCCATTCCCGTTTCGGCAAAGCTTATGGTCGACACCATTCAGATCCGCGGTGCGCGCGTTCACAACCTCAAGAACATCAATGTCGATGTGCCTCTCGGCAAAATCGTGGCCGTTTCCGGCTTATCGGGCTCGGGCAAATCATCGCTCGCGCTGGGAATTCTTTATTCCGAAGGTTCGAGACGCTACCTTGAAGCGCTTTCGACCTATACGCGCCGGCGCATGACGCAGGCTCCCAAAGCGGATGTCGACGAAGTCCTCCACGTGCCGGCAGCGCTGGCACTTCGCCAGAGGCCCGGAATCCCCGGAATTCGAAGCACCTTCGGCACCGGTACCGAGCTTTTGAACAGTCTGCGCCTGATGTTCTCGCGACTCGCGAGTCATCGCTGCCCGAACGGACACTATGTGCTGCCGAGCCTCAATGTCGCTGCGGGTCAGCCGCTTAAGTGCCCCGTCTGCGGCGCGGAATTCTATGCGCCATCCGCAGAGGATCTTGCCTTCAACAGTCAGGGTGCCTGCCGGACCTGCGGCGGCACCGGAATCGTGAGAACCGTCGACCGCTCCACGCTTGTTCCCGATCCGAATCTCACAATCGACGAAGGCGCGGTAGCTCCCTGGAATTCGCTCATGTGGTCCCTGATGACGGATGTCTGCCGGGCCATGGGGGTGCGCACCGACATCCCCTTCAAGGATCTGACTGAAAAGGAAAAAGACATCGTCTTCAACGGCCCTGCCGTCAAGAAGCACATCTTGTATAAGCCGAAGCACTCCGACATTCAGACGGCGGGCGAACTCGACTTCACCTACTACAATGCCGTCTACACGGTTGAAAATGCGCTCGCCAAGGTGAAGGACGATGCCGGCATGAAGCGCGTTGCGAAATTCCTGAAGGAAGACGTCTGCCCGGACTGCCATGGCTCCCGCATCTCGGAAGCCGCACGGGCTCCGCGTCTCTGCGGCATCGGACTCGACGACGCCTGCCGCATGACGCTCTCTGAGCTGGTTCTTTGGGTCAAGGGCGTACCGGAGACGCTCCCCGAAGCGATGCGTCCGATGGCTGAGTGCATCTGCGCCTCTTTCCTGGAAACAGCAAATCGCCTCCTCGACCTTGGATTCAGCTACCTGACGCTCGATCGCTCCGCCGCGTCGCTTTCAACGGGCGAACGCCAGCGCATGCAGCTCGCGCGCGCCGTTCGCAACAGAACGACGGGCGTGCTCTACGTGCTTGATGAACCTTCCATCGGCCTTCATCCTGCGAACATCAAGGGCTTGATCGGCGTGATGAACGACTTGATCAACGACGGCAACTCCGTTGTCCTGGTCGACCATGACGCGCAGATTTTGAATGCCGCGGACTGGATGATCGAAATGGGGCCGAAAGCCGGTGCCGGCGGCGGCACTGTTGTCGCAGAGGGACCTCTTGAGGCAATCGAAGCCGACCCGAAGAGCCTGATCGGCCCATTCCTTTCCGGCCAAACCATCCGCAGCCGCAAGGTGACGCCGAAGGAACATATGTTCGGCCTCGGCGTCATATCCATGGAAACCGACAGCATCCATACGGTGCATCCGCTCTCCGTGAGGATCCCCAAGGGACGCCTTACGGTCGTAACCGGCGTTTCGGGTTCCGGAAAAACAACGCTCATCCTCGAATCGCTTGTGCCGGCGCTCCTCAACAAACTCGCCGGGAAGCCCCTCCCCGCTCACGTCAAATCCATCGATGCGCCCGATATTCGGCAGGTGAAGCTCATTGACGCATCCCCCATCGGAATCAACGTACGTTCTACCGTTGCCACCTATGCGAACGTCCACGATGAATTGAGGAAAGTTTTTGCACGAACGGAAGATGCGAAGGCGCTCGGCTGGAAATCAAGCGACTTCTCCTACAACACCGGAAAGCTCCGGTGCCCGGTCTGCGACGGCACAGGCATCGTGAGTCTCGACGTTCAGTTCCTGCCTGATGTCGACATCCCCTGCCCTGAATGCCGGGGATCGCGCTATGCGGCTGATGCCATGAAGGTCAGGCACAGAAACAAGGAGAACGTAAGCTATTCGCTCCCCGAAATCATGGCGATGGACATCACGAGCGCCCTCACGGCCTGCGACGGCCTCAAGCTCGTTTCTCAGCGTCTGAAGGTCCTCGAGGACCTGGGGCTCGGCTACCTCACGCTCGGCGAAGCCACTCCCCTCCTCTCAGGCGGCGAGGCGCAACGCCTCAAGCTTGCCTCCGAAATGGGAAAGACCCAGTCCGATGCCGTCTTTGTCTTCGACGAGCCGACGATCGGCCTGCATCCGCTCGACGTGCTGACGCTCCTCAAGGTATTCCAGAGACTGATTGAAAACGGCGCAACCGTGATTGTGATCGAGCACGACCTCGACGTCATCAGGAACGCCGACTGGATCATTGACCTTGGGCCCGGCGGCGGTACCGAAGGCGGCCGCATTGTTGCCGAAGGTACGCCCGCCGACATCCGGGGAACAAAGGAAAGTCAGACCGGCAGGGCTATTTGAGTCGAAATAACGACTAAAGCTATGTCCCGGCTTTCTTTCATCCGCCAGACCTAAATACCCGCTGAGAACAAGCTGAAGCATTGCCCCGAATGGGGAGAAGCTGATTAAAGGTCAACTGCCTTCCAGGCTGTAATCTGCCTCGCTTTTTGCGAATAAACCGCGGCTATCCGAATAATTTTCCTGCGGTTCGCATAACCGATGCCGTATTCTTTTTGCTGCAGCTGCTCAGAAGTTTCCTCCAATAATTTCATTATGGATTCGGGAATCACTGGCTGTCAGATCTTCCTTGAGAAAATATCAGTCAGCCGTAAGCAACTAAATCACGTCCGGACGGTACAAAAAGCGTTCCTGAGAGATATAAAACGGTGGCATCCATCTCTGCTTCTACGCGATCAATTTCGTTGCCGTCAAAATCGCACAGAATGCCTAGGCACTGACCGGCTTTAACCTCATCTCCCGGCTCGACACGCGGATACCAAAGGCCGTCATGCCTGCTGCCTGCATATACGGCACGAGGGGATTCTCTTTGATCGTGCCGTTCGGAATTGACTTCTCCCAAAGCTCCCTTTTCAATGACCCCGAGATGCTCCAATACCGAAGCAATGTCCTTCCGGTAAAGCGCAACTTCAGCCTCACTCCAGCGTCCGCCCTGCCCCCTCTCGATCAATATAGAAGGCACGCCAATAACGGCCGCAGAGTTGTATGCACCCGTTGTAGCCTGAGAGAGGACGCGAACGGGTACGTCGACATAACGACAGGCTCTGCGGGCCTTCTCAGTCACAGAACCGTCACACATGCCGGGCAAATAGACATAGGGAGAGAGCTTTTCATGCAGATCCCCGCCGTGGAGATCAATATAAAAATCTGACGCCCTCTGCATTTCAGTAATAACGGCTGCAATCTGCTGCGTCAGGGTTCCCGAAGCGTTTCCGGGGAACTCGCGATTCAGGTTCTTCCCGTCGCACGGATTAACAGCAGGCACCCGAGCTTCAAAAGCACTCGGGTTGGATAAGGCGACGATGGTTACGGAACCCAAAACATTTTGCTCATTCAATTCACGGGCAATTCGGCGTGCCGCTTCAATGCCTACATATTCAGCACCATGGATCCCCGCCGTAATCAATACGGCAGGTCCCGGCCGTTTGCCCTGAATGCGAATCCAGCGCAAATTCTGAGGATTCTCTGCCCCAATGCTTAAGGTCTCAAATTTTTGACTCATCTTCATTACCTAAATCAGAAAGATACCTTTGCCTGAGCATGCGCACTGGCGCCGTGAGGCGCGAGCTCCTCGACATCGAGTTCACTTGCCCTTTCTAAATCCTCATCGACATGTTCGACGCCGATGCCTGCAACAGCATGGAGCAGATCGCGGGCATAAGGATTTTGAATTTGGGAGATGCGGTTCATGTCGTCAACTGCTTCTACGAAGCGTCCGTTATGCATAAACCGGACCTTGTCGCAGAAATAGGTAATGGCAGTGAGATCGTGGGTAATAAAGATGTAACTTAAGCTTTTATTCCTCCGGAAGTCCTTGAGCAAATCCATAACCTGAATCTGCGTAGCGGCATCGAGAGAACTGATTGCCTCGTCGAGCAGAATGATATCAGGCTCGATGGCGATCGCCCGGGCAATGCAAACGCGCTGCAGCTGTCCGCCGGAGAGCTCGTGCGGATAACGATTCATGAATTCCGCTTCCAAACCGACTCGTTCGAGGAGTTCGCAGGCGGTTTTGTATTCGGTTTGATCATCAATCTTTTTGCCTGAAAGACGGAGCGCGCGGAATGATTCGCCGAGGATATACTTGACGCGGAAACGCGGATTTACGCTGGTGGTGTAATCCTGAAAAACAATGGATGTTTTATGCGCCAGCATCAGGCGTTCAGCTCGGGAATGCCGGTCGTATCGGTCGAGTCCGTTGAATGAGATCGTGCCGCTATCGGGCTTCAGGAGACCGGATAAAACCCGGCCGAAAGTACTTTTCCCTGAACCGGATTCTCCGATGATGCCGAGACATTCACCTTTGGCGAGCTCCAGATCAAGTCCATGCAGCACGGTCTGACGCTCTTTGCCGAAAATTTTTGTCTGGCTTTCCTTTTTAAAGCTGACAACCACATTTCGGGCCTCAAGAAGCATTTCGGGCCTCCTTATTCTCGAGACGACGACCCTGAGTGGCATTAATGAAGGCATTCATAACGCTGGTATGTCGGTCAATCAATTCACGTGTATAAGCGTCGGTTGCATTTTTGAAGACATCTTCAACCGTACCCCGCTCGACAATTCGTCCCCGATGCATCACAACAAGCTGATCAGCAATCATGGACAAAACACCCAAATCGTGCGAAATAAAGATCATTGCCGCGCCAGTCGATTTTTTGATGCGCAGAAATTCCTGCATGACGGCGTAGCGGCTGATCGAGTCGATTGCGGTTGTGGGTTCGTCGCACACGATCAGATCCGGTTCAAGCTTCACGGCAAGACCGATCATTACGCGCTGAAGCATGCCGCCCGAAAGCTGATGAGGATACTTCCGGAGCACTTCATCAGGGTTTCGGATGCGCATGAGTTCCAATACGGCCAGAGATTCCTCGCGAATGCGCTTGCCGTCCCAATTCGTATGTTCTGCAAAGGTTTCTGCCATTTGATCTCCAATGCGGTACAAAGGATCAAAGCAGTTCATTGGGTTCTGCAGCACCATTGTGATTTTGGATCCGCGCATCTTGCGTACGGCTTCATTGGACTTCTCCCGAAGGTTCTCTCCGAGGAGCGTCATTTCGCCGTCCACTTCGAAGTTCTTATCCAATAAGCGCAATACCGCCTTGCACGACATGGATTTACCTGAACCGGACTCGCCCAGAATCCCCAGACACTGACCCGCATTCACCGAAAAACTCACGTCTTTGACAATATGAGCGGATTTGCCGTCCTGGTGAAAAGTAACGTTCAGATTTTCAACTTTTAAGACGGTCTTCTCTGCTGCCTGACTCATAGACGGACCTCCTTGGGATCGAGTGCATCTCGAAGACTGTCGCCCAACAGATTGAAGCAGCCGACCAGGACGACAACCGCAATGCCGGGGACCAGCATTTGTTCAGGGTTGCTGACCATTACGTTTTTGGCTTCATTGAGCATGGCGCCCCATTCCGGAGTGGGAGCCTGAACGCCCAGACCTAAGAAGCTCAATGTCGAAATATTGAGAATGGCCCAGCCGGTATCAAGACTCGCGAGTACTGCAAGTTCAGCCGCAATGCAGGGCAGCATATGACGCGTCATGATGTAGCCGTCTCCAGAACCAATGGAGCGGGAGAATAGAACGAAGTTCATGCCGGTGTACTTCACAACGGCGGTTCGAATCATTCGTGCATACCATGCCCATTTGATGAAGATATTGGCAATGATCACATTCTGGATGTCGACGCCCAGAAGCGCCACGACGGCCAGAATCATGATTTGCGACGGGAATGAAAGCATTACGTCAACAACACGCATAATGACTTCGTCAACCGCACCGCGCATGTAGCCCGCTAAAACACCCATGGCAAGGCCGAGACCGATCGTACCCAGCATCGTGAGAAGCGAAAGGAAAAGCGTCGGCTGAATGCCGTAAAGCATGCGGGAAAAAACGCAGCGTCCCAACTGGTCGGTGCCGAGCCAGTACTCCCATGAGGGAGAGGCAAACTTCATCAGAATATTGTTTTCGTAGGGATCGTGCGGCGCAATCCATGGCGCCAGAATTCCTAACAGTGCAGTACCGATGATGATGAAGAGGCAAAACTGCGTCATCGGATTTCTTAAAAAGACTTTCAGCATTTATCTCGACTCCTCTTGGCGCAAGCGCGGATCAGCCATGCATTGCAGAATGTCAAAGAAGAGATTGAAGAAGACGAAAAGCACGCCCATCATCAAAACATAGGCTTGAATCACGGGATAGTCGCGGTTGAAAATCGAGGTAATACAAAGTTTTCCAAGGCCAGGCCATGCAAAGACGTTTTCAACAACAATCGTGCCGGCGATCAATTGAGGAACACTCATGCCGATAGCGGTCACGCAGCTCTGCAATGAGTTTTTGAGCACATGCCGCACCAGAATGGATTTCTCCTTAAGTCCGCGCACGCGTGCATACAACACATAGTCCTCCCGCATGTTTTCCAACATATTGTTGCGAATCAGGCGAATGTAAGTTGAGATATACGTTAATGCGACGGTAAAAGCCGGAAGAATAAGATGGCTGAATGTTCCGAAGCCGGAAGTCGGCAGCAAATCCATTTTGATGGAGACGAGCCAGATCAGCAGCAGGCCGACCCAGTAAGCTGGCATTGCAGTCGTGGCGAAGACGACGCCGCGCATGATGCGGTCAAACCAGCTGTCCTTATAAACAGCGGACAAAAAACCAATCGGCAGACTCAGCCCAATGACATATACCAATGAAAGTCCGGCGAGAGAAAGGGTCGCCGGCAGGCAGCGCGACAATTCACCCAATACTGTGCGTGCAGGATTGGTGTAGCTCACCCCAAAATCACCCTGAAGGCAGTCCCACAGCCAGGTCAGATAGCGAACAAAGAAAGGCTGATCGAGGCCGAGTTCGCGGCGCATTTCCTCAATCGCCTCCGGCGTGATGATGGGCATTTGCCTTACGCGCAAAGCCACTTCAGCCGGATCTGATGGAATAAGGTTAATAAAGCAAAAACAAAGAAAGCTGATGACAAACAAAAGCGGTATTGTTGCCAACAACCGCTTGATGACATATTGCCGCATAGCGATATTCCCGAATTTGAAGTAAAAATCTCTCCTGTCAGGTCCCGAACAAGAGAGAAGTTGATTTCTCCTTGTACGGGACCTGATTGCAGGGAAGCGAACAACCTGAGAATTACTTCACCGGGTACATATCGGTAAAGGGCACTTCATATTGATTAGAGAGGAACCCTACGCCGCACACCTTCTTATTAAAGAGCGCCTTATTGGTTTCATAAGTAATGGGAATGTAGACTGCGTCATCGTGCAGGTGGTTGAGCACGAAGGTATAGAGTTCCTGTCGACGTGCTTCATCAGTGGAAGTCAGAATTTCCGTGATGGCCTTATCAATTTCCGCCTTATCCGGCAGTCCCAATTGAGCAGCATAGTCGCCGTAGACGCGCTGACGCATTGCAGCGAGCGAAGACTGGGGATCATAAGGCGTGCCCCAGCAAATATTGAACACCATATCGAAATTGCCGTTCTTCATATTGTCGCGATAGGACTGCTCTTCCTCGCCGCGAATGGACAACTGCACGCCTAATTTGCCGAATTCGCTCTGCAGGAACTCTGCAATGGTCTTTTCAGGGACTGAGTTGCTGTTGTAGAGAAGATTCAGACTCACAACCTTGCCGTCCTTCATCAAAGGAGCACGTCGGCCATCGCGCGTATAGCCGGCATCCTTGAGAATCTGAGCAGCCTTCTTCATGTCGAACTCATACGTCTTGAGATCAACATTGCAGTAGGGAATCGTCTTGGAATACAGAGTGTCGGCCACAGGCTCGAGATTGTGGAAGACGCCCTGCGAGATGGCGGCCTTGTGCGTGGCATGCTGCAGAGCGCGGCGCAGGTTCGCGTCCTTCAGGAATTCATTACCCGTATTGAGGACAATCTGACGCGTGGACGTGGGGCTCGAGACCGCAATGCCGAACTTGTCGCTGTTGCGGTACTTATTCAAAGCGTCCGCATCGACCATGTTCTTGCCCCAGATGAGATCAGCCTCGCCTTTTTCGAGCGCAAGAATGCGCGTCTGGTTGTCGGGAATGACTTTGACGACAACGCGCTTGTACGCAGGCTTTTTGCCCCAATACGATTCATTGCGTTCAAAGACCGAATACTGATCAACGACGTGCTCCTTCAGGATCCAGGGACCCGAACCGACAAAGGCGGTTACGCCGTCCTTCGTTTTGCCGTCCTTCATAACCTTCGGCGACACGAAGGCAAAGGGACGCGTAACGGCCAATTCCGTCAGCATCGGATAATACGGTTCACGCATCTTGATTTCGAACGTATTTTCATCCAATGCCTTTGCGGAGACGAGAAGACGCATCATTTCGAGCCAGGTATGGCGCTTCTTGTTGTCGATCAACGCATCGAAATTCTTCTGCACGGCATATGCGTCGAGCTTTTCTCCATCGGAAAAAGTCATGCCCTGACGGATTTTAAAGGTGTAGGTGCGGCCATCAGGAGAAATCGTCCAGCTTTCTGCTACGGCGGGATGATAGCTTCCGTCATTTCCGAGGGTAATCAGCCCTTCGAAAAGCATTTCCTGGGCGAACATTTCGCCGCCATAGAGATGCGGGTTCAAATCGCGGAGATCGCGATAGTTTAGAAAAGTCAAGGTTTCTTCCGTCTTTACCGGGTCAGCAGCATATGCCGAACCAATGGCAAAAACAGAAGCACAGAAGGAAAAGACACAGGTGCCGGCAATTTGCATCACCTTGCGGCGGGTGGTGACAAGAGACATGAGGTTTACCATTAACTGAAGGAGAATGAGACTGTTTCTCATTCGCGATGAAACTTTCAAATTATGTCAGATATCCGTTTACATTATGAAAATTTCTATCGATAAACTTACATTTTCTTGCATTCTGGAGTTTACAGTTGAAGCGCAGTTGATTAATTAAGCTAATTGTCTTGTATACATAGGGATGCTCTGAGCAAATCTAAAGATACTGCATAAATTGCATAAATATCAAATACATGATTGAATATATCTATCATGAATAGATTTGCGAGAGGCTTCTGATGGAACAGCTTTCGTTTCAGACCTTGAAACCAGTCTTCGCCGGAAAACCCGCAAAACCCGTACGGAACGCCTCACCGAACGGTTGGAAAAG